>JAJPJM010000087.1 GCA_021324235.1 Verrucomicrobiota bacterium | reverse complement strand
GAACGACGAATTTCTTGCGCCCGCCGGACGCGTGCTGGACTCGATGCTCAGCGAACACCAATGCGAAGGCTGGCTCGAAGGTTATTTGCTCACCGGGCGGCACGGACTCTTCAACTGCTACGAGGCTTTCATCCACATCATTGATTCGATGTTCAACCAGCACGCCAAGTGGCTGAAAGTCACGTCGCACCTGCCGTGGCGACGAGAGATTGCCTCGTTGAACTACCTGCTGGCCTCGCATGTCTGGCGCCAGGATCACAACGGCTTCACGCACCAGGATCCCGGTTTCATTGACCACGTCGTAAACAAGAAGGCGTCCGTCGTGCGGGTTTACTTTCCACCGGACGCCAACTGCCTGCTGTCGGTGATGGACCACTGCCTGCGCAGCCGACATTACGTCAATGTCGTCGTCGCGGGGAAACATCCCTCGCCGCAATGGCTGACGATGGACGCCGCGGTCAAGCATTGCACCGAAGGCATCGGCATCTGGCAATGGGCCAGCAACGACCAGGGCGCCGCGCCCGACGTGGTCATGGCTTGCTGTGGCGACGTACCCACTCTGGAGACGCTCGCCGCCGTCTCCATCCTGCGCGAGCATCTGCCGGAATTGAAAATCCGCGTGGTCAACGTCGTTGACCTGATGAAACTGCAGCCGCAGAGCGAGCACCCGCACGGGTTGAGCGACATGGATTTCGACGAGCTGTTCACCAAGGACAAACCGGTCATCTTCGCCTACCATGCCTACCCGTGGTTGATCCACCGGCTGACCTACCGCCGCACCAACCACGACCACATCCACGTTCGCGGTTACAAGGAAGAGGGCACCATCACCACGCCCTTCGACATGACAGTGCTGAACGATCTGGACCGTTTCCACCTGGTGATGGACGTCATCGACCGCGTGCAGAAGACCGGCGACAAGGGCATCTACCTGAAGCAGCAGCTCAAGGACAAACTCATTGAGCACAAGCAATACATTGATAAAAACGGCCAGGACCTGCCGGAGATTCGAATTGGAAATGGAAGGAAACGGGCAGTAACAACGCAAAACCGAATTAATTTGGGATGAAATCAAGAAAGCCGAGAACCTATGAATGAGCTAAAGCACGGGCACCGCCGGTTTGAAAACCCCAATGGCGAAGAGCTGCATCATGGCCATCGGCCTTATTGGAAACGCGCCCATCGTGACTGGCGAATCTGGTTCTGCGTGATTGTGATGCTGGCCGCCATGGGGGTCTATTTGCTGACCGGTGACGTACGGTGGCGGATTCACGGCCAACCACAACAATCGCCGCAACCGATTTCAGCGCCGGCCGGTAACTAATGATTGCCGCTGATTAACGCGCCGGGAAATTATTGCCATGAACACGCAAAGTTTAACAGACACCGCGAGCAAGCTGGTCGCCGATGACAAAGGGCTGCTGGCGATGGATGAAAGCAATCCCACCTGCAACAAACGATTCGCCAAGCTGGGAATTCCCCAAACGTTGGAAGCCCGGCGTGCTTATCGGGAGTTGATTGTGACCACACCCGGTCTCGGTAAGTACATCAGTGGCACGATTCTCTATGACGAAACGATCCGCCAGCAGAAGAAGGACGGCACCGCCTTTGTCAAAGTCCTCACCGATGCGGGAATCATTCCCGGCATCAAAGTGGATGTCGGAGCGAAGGACATGGCCGGTCATCCCGGAGAGAGAATAACCGAAGGTCTGGACGGATTGCGCGACCGTCTGGCGGAGTACTTTCAAATGGGGGCGCGTTTTGCCAAGTGGCGGGCGGTGATTGCCATCGGCGATGGTATTCCCAGTCGAAGTTGCATCGAGGCCAACGCGCACGCGTTGGCGCGCTACGCCGCGTTGTGCCAGGAAGCCGGCCTGGTTCCTATTGTCGAGCCGGAAGTGCTTATGGACGGCGATCATACTCTGGAGCGATGCCGCAAAGAGACGGAGGAAGTCTTGCGAAATGTTTTCATCCAGCTCAATTGCCAGCGTGTTCTGCTGGAAGGCATGATCCTTAAGCCCAACATGGTACTGCCGGGATTGACGTGCCCCACGCAGGAATCCGTGGAGGAGGTGGCTGACATCACCGTGAACTGTCTCCTGCGAACCGTCCCCGCTGCCGTGCGGGGGATTGCGTTTCTGTCTGGCGGCCAATCGGCTGAACTCGCCTCGGCCCGTTTGAATACAATGAATCTTCGATTCAATTCGCACCTGCCGTGGGCACTGTCATTTTCATTCGCCCGCGCCATTCAACAACCGGCTTTGGAGATTTGGCAAGGCAAGGAGGTCAACGTATCGGCGGCGCAACAAGCTTTGATTCATCGCGCCAGGTGCAATCGGGCCGCGCGCCGTGGCGAATACACTGGCGCGATGGAAAGAACAGGAGCATGACAGCCAAGAGACAGGTCATGGATCAAATCTCCCTGCATCCACTACGTTTCGAACCGATTTATCAGTATCGGCTCTGGGGTGGCCGGCGTTTGGCCAGTCTGCTTTCCGCGCAACTGCCCGGCGATGGTCCCATCGGCGAAGCCTGGCTGTTGAGCGACCGCGAGGACCATCCCAGCCGCGTCACCGAGGGACCGCTCAAGGGACGGACGCTCGGGCAATTGCTTCATCAGTGGCCAGAGCAGATGCTGGGAAAAATGGCCGGGCATTTCCGCCGGTTCCCGCTGCTGCTGAAATTCCTCGATGCGCGCGACACGCTCTCGGTCCAAGTGCATCCATCGGATCAGCAGACCCAGTATATCCCCGCAGGCGAGAGCGGCAAAACCGAAGCCTGGGTGGTGCTGGAGGCGGGGACAAAAAGCTGCATCTACGCGGGCCTCAAGCCGACCACCACGAAAGACACTCTGCGGCAGGCGCTTGCGAACGGAACGGTAGCGGACCGCCTTGCATCCTTTACCCCGAAGCCCGGCGACGGAATTTTCATACCGGCCGGAACCGTTCATTCGCTGGGCGACGTGGTGGTTTTTGAAGTGCAGGAAAACAGCGACGTGACGTTTCGCCTTTACGACTGGAACCATCTTGACGCCAGGACCGGCCAGCCCCGACCTCTGCAAGTTGAGCAGGCGATGGCCTGCATTGATTTTGCGCAAGGGGCAATCGGTCCGGTGGCGCCAATGGTGGATGAGGTAAAGCCGGTGTTGCGGGAGCGGCTCTTTGATTGTGAACAGTTCGGGTTATGGCAGTTCGGCGCAGAATCGCCATTCAGGGTCGGCGCCGAAAGAACCCCGCGGGTGCTGGTGTGCCTCGCCGGCGACGGTCAGGTGGAGCACGATGGCGCCCATTACGCCATCGGCAAGGGGGATGTGCTGCTCCTGCCCGCCGTGGTTGGAGCGTGTTGGTGCCGACCGCATGGTGCCATCAGCTTGTTGGAGATTTCACTTCCGGAAGGTACCTGACCCATGAAAAAACTCATTGTTTTTGATCTGGATGGCACGCTGGCCGAAAGTAAAGCATCGCTCGATGCCGAGATGGCCAAACTGCTCACCGCTCTGCTGGGCATTGTGAAGGTGTCCGTGATTTCCGGCGGCGATTGGCCGCAGTTTGAAAAACAAGTGCTCGCCAATCTTCCCCATGACGAACACCTGAAGAATCTGTCTCTGCTTCCCACCTGTGGAACGAAGTTCTACCAATACGCAGGGGATTGGAAAAAGATCTACTCGGAAGATTTCACCGCGGACGAAAAAAAGAAAATCATCGGTTCGCTAAAGCAGGCGCTCGAAGCGGCGGGTTTCAAAGCCGAAAAGGTCTGGGAAGAAACCATTGAAGACCGCGGAAGTCAGATTACGTTTTCCGCATTGGGACAGCAGGCACCCATCGAAGAAAAGAAAAAATGGGACCCTGACTTCACCAAGCGGAAAAAGATCAAAGCACTCCTTGATAAACTGATTCCCGAGTTTTCAGTGCGCCTGGGCGGGACGACCTCCGTTGACGTCACCAAGCCGGGCATTGATAAAGCCTACGGGATTCGAAAACTCCGGGACATCCTTGGCATTGCCATTGATGAGATGATTTTTATCGGCGATGCGTTGTTTCCGGGTGGTAACGATTATCCGGCGAAAGAAGCTGGTGCTCTTTCCATCCGGGTCAGAGATCCCAACGAGTCGAAACGGGTGATTGAAGCCATCGTCGCTTGTCTGGGTGGTGTTCAAACCACAAAACCTCGTGAGGAGAAAACCGGATGAGTGGTTTTCAATTGCAACGCCTGGGAATGTTGATGGAACCGGAGCCGGGTAATCCGCAGGAACTTGAAGGCGTTCTGAACCCGGCAGCCACTCGCGGCCCGGATGGCAAGCTTTACCTGTTCCCACGGCTCGTCGCCAAGGGCAACTATTCACGCATCGGCATCGCCCGAGTAAAATTCAACGAAGCCGGCGATCCCTGCGGAGTCGAGCGGCTCGGCATTGCGCTTGAGCCGGAAGTTGATTACGAGCGGCGGTCTGACGGTAGCGGCGGCTGCGAGGATGCCCGCGTCACCTTTGTCGAACCGCTTGAGCATTACGTCATGACTTATACGGCGCTTTCACCGAACGGACCCCGAATTGCCCTGGCCATGTCGGAGGATTTGTTCCACTGGGAGCGGATCGGGCTGGCGACTTTTGAACCCTTTCAAGGAATTGATTTCGTCCACGTGGATAACAAGGACGCCAGCATCTTCCCCGTCGCCATTCCCAATCACGCCGGGAAGATGCAGTTGGCCATGCTTCACCGCCCACTTTTCCCCGGCACCCGCCCCGAGGAAACCGCCTTGCAGGCCGAGTCCAGGATTGTGGACCGCGAGCATGAAAGCATCTGGATTTCCTATTGTCCGATGCCGCCGAAGAGTTTTGCGGCGCATCGTCCCGGTCTGTTCAACTCGCATCATCGGCTGGCAACTCCGGTGTCCCACTGGGAAAGGTTAAAAATTGGCGGCGGCACTCCGCCCATTCTAACCAAACACGGCTGGCTGATCCTATACCACGGCGTGAGCAAAATGGCGGAACCGGGCAGTGACGGACGCCAGCTCTGCTACTCGGCCGGGGTCATGGCGCTCTCGCAAGAGCATCCGCAAAAAATCCTCTATCGGTCGGTGGAACCGGTGTTGACGCCGGAGTTACCGCAGGAACGCCACGGAACCATCGCCAACGTCGTGTTTCCCACCGGCATTGACCGGCGCGACGATCTCGGCACGCCGGATCGCTTTGACATCTATTACGGGATGGCCGACAACCGGATCGGCGTGGCCCGCCTTGACCTGCCGGAACATCTGCCACCAGGAGCAGCCGCCGACCTGCCTGCGACAACGCGTCCGTAAAATCAAATTCAAGAAGACGCAAAGCGCCCTCGGAAACGGAGGCCTCAGTGCGGAATGCCAATCCCTGCCAGCAACGCCTTGATGCCGTTCCAAGTGATCCCGACGCCGATGCACAGCATGATGAACGCCGAGAGCCGCACCACCACCATCATGCCCGTATGCCCGATCCATCGGCCGACCCGCTGGGCATAGCGATACGTCAACAGAATGGACAGCGCGATGATGCCCGCTCCAATGACGGCGGCGAGCAACTGGATTACTGCGTGTTTGAACGAGTGCGCGTGATTGGCCCCGACGGTGATTGCGACGGAAATGACGCCGGCATCAATCGTCATCGGCAAAGTAAGCGGGGAAAAAGCCCGCCCCACCGCGATGAGCTTGGCGCGGATCGGGTCTGGCATCACATCGGCCGGTTTGGGGATGTCGGCCAGGAGTTTCCAGCCCAGCGCGCACACCACGGCCCCACCCGCCACCTGCACCACAGGTATCGAAAGGGCGAACATCAGCAGGACGAACGACCCCAGCAACAACGACCCCAGCACCATAAAGAACGAGTAGAATGCGATGCGTTTCGCCAGAAAGGCGCGGGTGGGTTCGTCGCAGCCTGGCGTCATTCTCAAAAATATCGGCGCGTCACCCAGCGGATTAACCACCGGCAGCAGAGCGCCAATGATCAGCAGGATGGCCCCAATCAGTTGGTCGAAGTCAGACCAGATCATCGGTTTCCCATCGCTTGGCGGATTATTCCGGATGCCCAACAAGGCCGTAACGCATTGCCGGACGGAAAGCCGCAAAGCTTGCCGGTGTGCTCCGGCTGGTCCCGCTGAACGGGACACGCCGCGCTACGGTGGGATTTTCAAATATCCCCGCCAACTATGCTCCCACCGCGCACGCTTCCGTGCTTGCGGGTTGATGGGCCTCCAACGCTTCCGGGTTGGTGCGGCTGATGATTTCCCGGGCATGAACCGTTTCCACCTCGGAACCGTGGGCGATTAAGACGTATTTCCCGCTCTTTACCGCCGTCTCATAACGCAGAACGCTGTCTTGGGGAATGCCCATGCTGTAAAGCCCGGCTCCCAGCGCGCTCAAACCACCCACCACCACCGCGCCCTCCAAAGCCCCGACAATCCAGCCGACAATCGGCCCCGCCATCACCAACGGCCCGACGCCGGGAACCAAAAAGAACGCGGAGCCGAACAACAGGCCCCAAAATCCGCCCCAGAACGCGCCCAGTTTGCCCCAGTATTTCATGCGATCTTCGGTGTTGTAATAACCGATCACGTTTTCGTCCGTGTGGTAGTCACGGCCGACGATGGATAGTTTTTTCATGTCAAAGCCCGCCTGCTGGAGTTCCTTGATGGCGTTTTCGGCTTCGATGTGGGATTTGTAAATCGCCACTACAGAATTGTTTTTAGTCATAATGTTTTTTGTTTGGCACTTGTTGCCAGTGACATTTTAGTCCGTAGCCGGGCTTTCGCCATGGGGTGAAGACCCCATAGTGCCATCCGGCGGTCCGGCCTATGGTCGGATTCAAACATGATCACAACTCTCACCTCCCCGCCGCCGGCTCCGGAAAAGGCATCCATCATACCTACAACGAAATTGAAGGCCAAAGCCTACCGGAGCGTGAATCCTTACGATGGCAAAACCCTCAAGACCTTCGAGGAACTGACCGATGCACAGCTCGAAACCGCAATCAAGATCGCCGCGACCTGCTTCGATACCTGGCGTAATAAATCGTTCACCGAGCGTACGACCATCGTGGCCAAAGCCGCCGCGCTCATGCGGGCGCACGCGGATGAATTCGCCAAACCGGTGACGCTCGAAATGGGCAAGCTCATTGGCGAGTCGCACGGTGAAGTCGCGTTGAGTGCGGACATCATTGATTACTATGCCAGGAACGCGGAACGCTTTCTCGCCACGGAAAAACTCCAGCCGGGTTCGGGCGAAGCGGAAATTGTCAGCAGTCCGTTCGGAGTGCTGTTTGGTGTGCAACCGTGGAATTTTCCCTACTACCAGCTCGCGCGTTTTGCCGCGCCCAATCTCATGGCGGGCAATGTCGTGATGGTGAAACACGCGGGCTGCGTGCCGCAATGCGCCATCGCCTTTGAAAAGCTGTGGCGGGATGCGGGTGCGCCGGCCGGGGCTTACACCAACCTGCTGATTTCGCACGAGCAGGTGAGCCGCGTGATTGACGATCCGCGCATCAAGGGCGTGGCGTTGACCGGCAGCGTCGAGGCCGGAAAAAGCGTGGCCGCACGCGCGGGCCAGAATCTCAAGAAATCCACGATGGAACTGGGCGGCAGTGATGCCTTCATCGTGCTCGATGATGCCGATCTCGACAAAACGGTGAAATGGGCGGTCTGGGCCAAAATGAACAACACCGGCCAATGCTGTGTCGCGGGAAAACGATTCATCGTCGTCGAATCATTGGCCGACAAGTTTCTGGAAAAATTTCAAACTGCGCTCACAGCACTGAAGCCAGGCAACCCGATGGACAAGGCGACGACGCTCGGTCCGCTGTCCACCGAAGCGGCCCTGGTGCAACTGCTGGGTCAAATCAAGAGTGCTGTCGCCAAAGGAGCCAGGCTGGTGATGGGCGGCAAGCGGATTGATCGTCCCGGTTCATTCATGGAGCCGACGATTCTCACCGATATCCAACCTGCCAATCCGGCGTTCCGGGAGGAATTTTTTGGACCGGTCGCGCTGTTCTTCCGCGTGAAAAATGAAGACGCGGCCATCGCGCTCGCCAACGATTCGGACTTCGGTCTGGGCGGCTCGGTTTTCACGCGAGATGTCGCGCGGGGCAAACGTGTGGCGAACCGGATTGACACCGGCATGGTATTCATCAATCACCCGACCTGGACGACGGCGGATCTGCCGTTCGGCGGCATCAAGAACTCCGGCTACGGACGTGAGCTTTCCAGCCTGGGCATCCAGGAATTCGTGAACAAAAAACTCGTACGTGTGGCTTCGATTGACGCCGCCGCCTGAATGATTCTCATGAAACGAAAAATGAAAGCGGCAGTGGTGGTGCAATTCGGAAAACCCTTGGAACTGCAGGAAGTGGACATCCCGACTCCGGGACCGGGCCAGATTCTGGTCAAGACCGAGGCGTGCGGTGTCTGTCACACGGATGTCCATGCCTGGCATGGTGACTGGCCCTTGAAGCCGACGCCGCCGTTCATTCCCGGCCATGAAGGCATCGGACCGGTCGTCGCCGTGGGCGCGGGCGTGACCATCGTGAAGGTGGGCGATCGCGTCGGAGTGCCGTGGCTCTACTCGGCATGCGGTCATTGCGAGTATTGTTTATCCGCCTGGGAGACGGTGTGTGGCGAGGCCCAGTTTGGCGGCTATACGAAGAACGGCGGATTTGCCGAATACATTCTGGCCGACCCGAATTACGTCGCCCACATACCAGCCGGGCTGAAATCCACGGAAGCAGCACCCATCATTTGCGCGGGCATCACCACCTATAAAGGCGTCAAGGAAACGGGCGCGAAACCCGGCCAATGGATTGCCATTTCCGGCATCGGCGGCCTGGGACATCTGGCGATCCAATATGCCAAAGTCATGGGTCTGCACGTTTGCGCGATTGACGTGGATGACGGCAAGCTCGCCCACGCCAAAAAACTCGGCGCCGATCTCGTCGTCAATGCCAAAGCGAGTGACCCCGTCAACGCCGTGAAAAAAGGAACTGGCGGTGGCGCGCATGGTGTTTTGATCACGGCACCCTCGCTGGGGGCTTTCAAACAGGGCGTGGGTATGACGCGCAAGTGTGGAACATGCGTATTGAACGGTCTGCCCCCTGGTGAATTTCCCACCCCACTTTTTGAGGTGGTGGCGAACTGCATCACCATCCGCGGTTCATTCGTCGGTACGCGCCAAGACATGACCGAAGCGCTGGCCTTCGCCGCCGAGGGCAAGGTCAAGGCGGACATCGAACTGCAACCATTGTCGGCGATCAACCAGGTTTTGGAACGGCTGGAATCGGGCAAAGTGGCGTCCCGCGTGGTCATTGACTTCGCGAAGAATTGAAACGACGAACGAGGATTCCGGTATGACGTTGGGATGCCTGTTTACCCGCATTGGGCGTGAAGACGAACCCTTTCATTAGCATCAGCCAGGCGGAAATGCACCGGAGCGGGCGGGCCGGGTGGTTGCGGGCCGCCGTGCTCGGATCGGACGATGCCATTGTCTCGACTGCAAGTCTCATGATTGGTGTGGCGGCGTCTTCCGCACCGAAGGTGGCCATTTTGGTTGCCGGCGTGGCCGGACTGGTTGCCGGAGCGATGTCCATGGCCGTTGGCGAATATGTTTCGGTCAGCTCGCAACGCGACGCGGAGCAGGCCGACATCGGACTTGAAAGACAGGAGCTTGCGACGGAACCCCAGGCCGAATTGCAGGAACTGGCGATGATTTATGTCAAACGAGGTCTGGAGAAAGATCTCGCGATGAAAGTCGCGGAGCAACTCAGCGCGCGTGACCGGCTCGGCGCCCACATGCGCGATGAGCTGGGAATTGACCAGACATCCCTCGCGCGTCCGCTGCAAGCGGCGTGGATATCGGCAGCGAGCTTTGCGTCCTTCGCCGTGGTCCCGATCGTGGCCTTGCTGATTGCGCCGGCGGCTTTGCGCATTCCCATGATCGCAGCCTTCTCGCTGGCAAGTCTTGCGGCGCTGGGTGCGTTTGGTGGTCAACTCGGCGGTGCGCCGCCCGGTCGCGCAGCCTTTCGAGTCACCCTCGGTGGCGCCCTGGCCATGGCGGTGACCGCCATAATCGGTCGAATCCTCGGCGTTTCGGTGGGGTGATAAATGATGAACTTTCAAATTTCATCACTCGATGTCCGCGAATTGGACCAACCAGGATCGCCAGAGCAAAAACATTTATGAACACTGAATTTCAAAGCGCACCGTCATTAAGACCGGAGCCGGATGCCTCTGGCGTCGAGGCCGCTGCCAGCGAGTCGGACGCGCTCCTCAAAGATCTCGCCGAACAAAAAGATTTACACCTCCGCCTGGCTGCCGACTTTGAGAATTTCAAGCGGCGCAGCCGGCAGGAAAGCGAGACCCGAGCGGCCGCACAGAAAGAATCGTTCATCGTTGAGTTGTTACCGGTCATTGACAACCTCGAACGGGCTTTGGCTTCCGGCGCCTCGCGGGACGCCACGCAGTTTCATCGGGGTGTGGAGATGACTTTGAAGCAATTGCAACAGTTGCTCCGCCGGCACGGCGTAGAAAGTGAGGAGATTGTCGGCCAGCCGTTCGACCCACACCGGCAGGAAGCGCTTTCGCAAGGCCACGATCCAGCCCAACCCGACCACGCCATCCTCGAAGTGGTTCAGCGCGGTTACCGTAAAGGCGCGGCGGTCGTTCGCCCGGCCAAAGTGGTGGTGAATGACCTAACGGCTGCCAGGCCGCACCGTCATGGCCATTGAATTTAAGGATTACTACCAGGTCCTCGGAGTGACGCCCAAGGCGACAGATGAGGAAATCAAAAAGGCATTCCGCACACTCGCTCGGAAGTATCACCCCGATGTCGCCAAGGACAAAAAGTCGGCGGAGGCAAAATTCAAGGAGATCAACGAGGCCAACGAAGTCTTGAGCAATCCGGAGAGCCGCCGGAAATTCGACCAGCTCGGCACCGATTGGAAAACGGGCGCACAGTCGCGACCGCCACCAAGCTGGGGCGGAGGTCGGTCCGCTGGACGAGGAACGCGAGGCGGAGAAGATGAATTCCAATTTGAGGGCACGGGATTCAGCGATTTCTTTGAACAATTCTTTGGCGGACGCGCCAACCGCTTTCACGGAGGGTCGCCATTCGACTCCCAAGAATTCGCCAACCGCCACGGGGAACCGGAGGCGGAGCGGGGCCAGGACATTCACGGCGACATTCTCATCACGCTCGATGAAGTGCTCAAGGGGGCCATGCGCGCCATTTCAGTGCGGCGCACCAATGCCCGCACCGGTCAGGCAGGGATGGAAACCTACCAAGTCCGTATTCCGAAAGGGGTTCAGGCCGGCCAGTCGATTCGGGTTTCCGGCAAAGGCGGCGAGGGGGTGAATGGCGGCAGTGCCGGCGACATCTATCTGCGGGTGCGCTATGCCCAACATCCTGATTGGCAAGTGCGCGGTTCTGATCTGGTGGGACATCTGGAGTTGGCCCCGTGGGAGGCGGTGTTGGGAGCAAAGGTTCCGGTGCCAACATTGGAAGGCGGCATTTCCATCAAAGTCCCTGCCGGTTTTCAACAGGGACAAAAACTGCGCGTCCGGGGCAAGGGATTGCCCGCCGGCGGTGCCAAGCGTGGCGATCTGTATATGGAGGCTTCCATTCAAGTTCCATCCCCAGGTGGCAAGGAGGAAGAGCGTTTATGGAAAGAACTGGCGGCGGCCTCCAAATTTAATCCGAGGAAACCCGTTTGAGCAAACCACCCCTTTGAATTTGGGGTAAACACCCCATGGCGGAAACACCCTGTTCCAATCATGTTAATCCGATGAAACATAAAAACTCTTCTCCCAACCAAAAACAAAAGCCGGAACCGACGCTTGCCGCCCAGCCGGTCAAACTGACGGACTTGAACCAAAACGCGCATGACTTTGTCACCTCCCCCGATGAAGTGGCACGAAAAGCCTACTTTGCCTACGTGAACGAAGGTTCATTGCCCGGGCATGAGGTACAGCATTGGCTGGCGGCTGAGGCGCAGTTGATCGCGGAGCGCAACCAGACCCGGCACCACGGTTTTCACAACCGCACATAAAACCAGTTTTTTTCAAACACCCAGCCTCCCATTTATGAACCAAACCAAAATTAAATCCGCCGACACCCCTCAGAAGCCGGTCTTCCCGCAAACGCTTCACCGGCTCCGGCCCAATCCCGGACCGGCAAACCCAAAAACAAAAAAACGGGACAACATCTTTTCCAAATCCCGCGACGCGCGCGAGGATCGGGGCACGCGCCAGATGAAGACGGCGCATGATTCACAAGCACTTTTCCGCATTTGCGGTCATTTAAGCCCATGAAAACAAATCCTCTCAAAGAAGGTGCCTTGACGGAAAATTCCACCGGCATTGGCACGGTGACCCGTAAGATGGTGCGGCAGCGCGCGGTTGAACTGGCGGTCATCAACGGCCGTTCGGCAAAGGAGGTGTCAAAATCCGATTGGGAACAGGCCAAACGCGAATTGACGGGTGAACCGGACATGGACCCGAAAGAAGCAGTCCTCGAATCAGCGCCCGAATCCGAACGCTGGGACCCAGCGCCGGGTTCCGAAGGCCATAAAGTGCCTGCGGGTCCCAGTGCCGATGAGGACGACGAGGGACGAAGCGACAACGAGCGACTGGTTGACGAAGGTATTGCTGGCGCTGAGCAAGAACAAATGCGTCAAGCCGCAACAGCTGCCGCCAAAGAGGATCTATGAAACTGCCCAACACCCCATGACCCCTACGGATCAACCGGCGGGAGTCACCGCGCCAACGGGTGGCTTTGCTTCCGAAGCCAACGATGTCGGGTGGAATCACTTTAGGCGCTCGTTGAGCAACGGCCGTTTTTTTTAGGGGCATGAATAAACGAATATCTCCACAACTAAACCTTTAACTTTTGCCTCCGCGCGCTTTTGCACGGCCGGCAAACCAACCAAAGAATAATTATGTCAAAAACATTTGTGCTCGTCCTGATCATTATGTGGCTGGTGCCAGGAATTTGGTTATTTTCCAAAGCCATCGTGAATGCCGTCAAGCAGCGGCGGCAGCAGAGTGTTCTGGACGAAAACGAAGCCGAACGGCTCGACCGGTTACGCAATCCGTCAAAGTATCTTGGAAAGTGATTTATCCCGCCGCGCGCAAACAATTAAAAAGCCCGTTCAGGGAAATAACCAGCATGAACACAACTTTTCGTTCCGGCCGCCGTGCAATGGATGAAAGAGATTGCCATGTTCCTGCCCGCTCTTGTCCGGCTCCCGCCCTTCAAATCTTGGCCGGCCCTTCAACAACGTCAGCCGACATTCGGAACGTTCGCCCGGTTTATCCGGACCATCCGTTGGGAAAAGGAATCAGAAAATGCGGTTGGGATTGTACGCTGACGGAATCAAAGAGGGTGCTCCCGTGCGGCTGGAGATGACCTGCCTGCGTCCGCCCGCCGACAAAGCCGGCGGCCATATTTACACGGCCACCGTGCCGTCGACCCTTCCGCCGACGGACTACACGGTGCGAGTGATGCCGCGCTGCGACGGAGCAGCAATTCCGCTGGAAGCCCCGCGAATCTTATGGCAACGATGATTTCAACCGAGCCAATAACATGAAAACTCCAATCGAATACATCATTGTTGCCGTGCCGTTTCACGCCGATGCAGCAACTCATGACGAGCTGGCGCGAAAAGTGAACGAAAAACTAAACGCTGGTTACGAATTGCGAGGCGCACCATTCTTCAGCAAAGAAATGATGTATCAGGCCATGACGAGGCCGATTATCCAGACTTCACCGCCCCCGACCCCGTAAAAAAAGGAGCATCCATCTCGGCCTTCTTTGTGGACATCGGCGGCGCCTGCTCACCAACGGCTGGGATCATCAAGCCCGACGACGAGCTGTGAAGCACTTCAAGCTGAATTTGACCGGGATGCTGGAACGGCATGAGTTAAACTTCAAAACCCACGAGGAGGATATTTGAATTCGTGCCAATTTGTAAAATGCGTGTCAGAACCTTTGCGACTCCGTGTCTTTGTGTTGAAACGAATCACCGTCATCACCAGTAGGGTTTCACCCCATGGGATGGGGCCAGCCTTGGGCGTAAGCTAAATCCAAATGAATGCGTCACCTGCTGCCGACCAGCCCAAGGTTCCTGAACCGAAGCCCAGTGCATCCACAGAATCGAAGCCCGACGCGAAAGACGGTGCCAAAACTGACGCGAAGCCCACAGCAACCGCATCCAAACCGGATGCCAAGGTCGCGTCAAAGCCGGATGCGAAAACTGGTGCGAAGCCCGATGCCAAGCCTGATCCGAAAGATGATTTGAAAACTTTACCGCTGGCGGAAGTGGAGAAAAAATTAGGGTCGTCGTCGGAAGGTCTGACGCAAGCCGAGGCGCAGAAGCGGCTGACCCAATACGGGCCGAATGAGCTGGATGAAAAGAAGACCAATCCAATCCTGAAATTCCTCTCCTATTTTTGGGGTCCCATCCCGTGGATGATTGAAGTGGCGGTGATTCTATCGGGCGTGGTCGGGCATTGGCCGGATTTTTTCATCATTCTCCTTTTGCTGGTGGCCAACGGCGTGGTCGGATTTTGGGAGGAACACACGGCGGGCAACGCCATTGAGGCCCTGAAGGCCCAACTGGCGATCAAGGCCCGCGTGAAACGCGACGGGAAGTGGATTAATGGGATATCTTGCGGTGTCCGTGGTCGAGGGTACGGCCCTCAGCGTGGTGTTTCAGATGGCGCATTGCGTCGAGGAGGCAACCTTTACTCTGCCGGCCGGCGACGCGCATCAAGTCGAGGCCAGTTGGGCCGTACACCAGGTTGAATCGACGGTCGATTTCGCACAGAGAAACCGGCTGCTCTCGTGGTT
>JAJPJM010000056.1 GCA_021324235.1 Verrucomicrobiota bacterium | reverse complement strand
TTCAGCGCCCCTCCCCCTGTGGGGAAGGGTGTGGGGATACCCTAAACGACAGGATTTTCGTGCAGAAAGGTTCGAACTTTGGTTAAAAGACACCGCCAGTTTGATTTGCGGCTTTGCCCAACCTGACCTGCTCTGCCAAACACCCCAAGTCCTCCAAAAACAACCGCCTCTCGGGTCGAACTTTTGGCTATTTCGGTGATGCGCCGGCAATGCTCAAGGTCAGATCGATGGTGTCGGAAACTTTGTCCTCAAATTGACCCGGCATGATATTGAAATCAGTGCGGTTGATGGTGAAATTGGCGCGGATCACCAGCAGGTCACCGTTCTGGTTCGGCACCCGTTGGCCCAGCTTGTCCTTCAAATAAGTCATTTTCACGGGCACAGTGAGTTCCTTGGACACCCCCTTGAGCGTGAACGTGCCGGTGACGTCCGCCGTCGTGGTGTCGCCGGACGTCTGAACATTTTTGAACTCCCTTGATTCGAAACTGATTTCCGGGAATTTTGCCGCATCGAGCCATTTGTCGCTCAGCATGTGCTGTCGTTGCATCGGGTTGGGCACCATGAGCGATGCGGTGGCCACGGTGATTTTACCTATGGTCGCGCCGGGATTTTCCGGGTCGAAGGTGACCGTCCCGGAAACACCGCTGGCGCTGCCGTTGATGGACTCGAGCGGTGCATCGAGTTTGAACCCGGCGTTGTTGATGCCCTTGGGGTCTTTGAAGTCGAACGTCTGGGGCGCGGCCAGCGCCACGCCGGCCAGGGTGATGAGCGCCAGAACAGAGAATTTCGTTTTCATTATTTGTTTTTGGATATGTGGATTACTTCGATTTTGTCCGGACAAAAAAGGAAACGCCAGCCAGAATTCCCGCACCCAACAAGGCGGCGGCCAGAAAATCCACGCCGGGAACAAATTTATCCTGCCATTGAACTCCTTCCAAACCTGTTGTTTGGTCCACGATCTTTTTGGGAATATGTGTCTTCGTCCAGCCGTGATTCGCCCCGGTGGCCGCCCAAAAAGCGATTGCGCCAACCACAATCAACGCAGCGATCAGGCGCAGGGTCTTTTTCACGGATTCAGTCTGCTCGCTTAATGCGGGCCGGTCTGTCGGCTGTGAGTTTCAGTTCTCTCGTTGATGGTCATCGTCTTCAAACCACCTTTATCAAGTCCGTCGTCGGGTAACGGACCTTGGTGAGACCGGCATATTTGTCGTTGGCCGACCGGTAACCCAGGGCGCAGCAGACGACCGAAGCATAGCCGCTGTTTCCCAAACCGAGCACGCGGTCGTATTCCGCGGGCACAAAGCCTTCCATAGGGCAGGCGTCCACACCGAGAACGGCGGCACAGGTCATCAGGTTGCCCAGCGCGATATAGGCCTGTCGTGTTGCCCATTCGTGCGCAATTTTGCCCCGCGGGCCGTTCACCAGGTCGCCCATCATCATGCCGCGATAGGCACTCAGGGTTTCGGTGGGGATGTTACGGACGCGACTGGTCAGGGTTAGGAACCGGTCCAAGTCGGCTTCGGTCATTTGGGTGCGTCCGGTGAACACGACATAATGTGAGCAATCCACCACCTGCTTTTGGTTCCAGGAATGGGGGAGCAGTTCCGCGCGCTTGGCCGCGTCGTGAATGACGAGGAAACGGTAGGGTTGCAAACCATAGGAGCTGGGGGAGAGCGCGAGCGCGTGTTCCAGGGCTTGCCAGAGATCGGCGGGGATTTTTTTGCCGGGATCAAATACCTTGGTTGCGTAGCGCCATTCCAGCGCGTTCAGAAGCTGTTGCGTGGTTATCGGATTCATGGTTTAAATAATTTTTGTCCGCTGAAAGTGGCACAAGCCCGCAAAAAAGCAAATCTGCAGGGTGCTTTTCTGTCGTTTTGACTTTTACCGGCGCGCGCGGCAATTTTAGCGCATGGATTCAACCGTTCTTCGCGTCCGGCGCGCCACCACGGATGACCGTGAAAGCCTAAAATCGCTTTGGCAAGCCATGCTTTTACCCGTCAATGACCTGGAGAAACGGCTGACGGAATTTCAGGTGGTCGAAGCCGCCGATGGCACGTTCCTTGGGGCCATCGGTATTCAAATCGTTCGCCAACACGCGTGGTTGCATAGCGAAGGGTACCTCGATTTCGCCCATGCCAATCAGGCGCGGCAGTTATTTTGGGAACGCATTCAGACGCTCGCGTCCAACCATGGCGTTTTCCACCTTTGGACGCAGGAAAGTTCGCCGTTTTGGTCCCAGTTGGGCTTTCGACCCGTCAGCGCCGGCAAACTTTCCGACCTGCCGCCGGAATGGCAGGCAGGGCGTGGCGAATGGTTCATGTTCCAACTCAAGGATGAGGCGGCGATTGCCAAGGCGCTCGACAAGGATTTTGCCGCGTTCATGTCCGCGGAGAAGCGCAATACCGAACGCACTTATGAACAGGCCCGCACACTGAAAAACATCATCATCGTCATCGGCTTTGCGATTGGCATTCTGTGTTTTGGTTTGGCGGGCTACCTGCTCATCCACCGCAACTCGTTTTCACCGGGGCCCTGAGGGCAGCGTGAATTCGTCCGCGTGATATGAACTGCGCACCATCGGGCCGCTCGCCACGTGAACAAAACCCATCTCCCCGGCGCGAATCTTGAATTCCGCGAACTGCTCCGGGGTGACGAATTCCACCACCGGCAGGTGTTTTAATGTCGGCTGCAAATACTGGCCGAGCGTGAGAATATCGCACCCCGCCGCGCGCAAATCGCTCATGGCCGTCACCAATTCCTCCTCCGTCTCACCCAAACCGAGCATCAGGCCGGACTTGGTGTAAATCGTGTCACCGCGCCAGGCCTTTACCTTTCGCAGAACGCTCAGGGAACGATCGTAAGTTGCGCGGTGACGCACGTCCGGCGTCAGGCGCCGGACCGTCTCGAGGTTGTGATTGAAAATATGCGGATTCGCTGCCAGCACGGTTTCGATGGATCCGTCGTGGTCGTTGAAGTCCGGCACCAGCACCTCGATGACAATGCCGGGATTCAATTCGCGCACCATTTCAATCGTCCGGCGGAAATGGTCCGCACCGCCATCCACCAGATCGTCACGGGCGACGGCGGTAATGACAATGTGGCGCAGCTGCATCCGCCGCGTGGCCTCGGCGACGCGCAACGGTTCGTCCGTCTCGAGGGCCAGTGGTTTGGCGGTGGACACCGCACAGAAGCCGCAGGCGCGCGTGCAACGGTCGCCGGCAATCATGAACGTCGCCGTCCCTTTGCTCCAGCATTCCCAATGGTTCGGGCATTTGGCGCTTTCACAGACCGTATGCAACTTCAACTCATCGAGGAGGCTGCGCGTGCGCGCAAAGCGGTCCGACGTGGGCAGCGTGATACGCAGCCATTCCGGCAGGCGCGGTCGCGGTTTTGTCTCAGTCGTCGTCATTTTTCTAAGCCACAGATGAACACAGATTAAATCCATTTCAGGCGGGAAAATCCATATCTGTGTCCATCTGTGATTATCTGTGGCTAAAATTCTTCTTCCAAAACTCAGCCAATTGCTCCGGGCCGAAATCCGCCAACACCTTGCCGTCCGCCTCAATCACCGGTGTAAGTTCCTGTCCGGACAGCCGCACCATCTCGTCAAAAGCCTTTTCATTCGCGATGACATCGAGGATTTCGTATTCGATACCGTTTTCATCCAGCCAGTGCATCGCCTTGTGGCACCACGGGCAGTACGATTTGATGAAGAGACGGGTTTTCACCTGGGAAATGTAATCGCGGATGGACACGGAAAATTACGGATTTCAGAAGGATATATTGTGGTTTCTTTCGTTTCCATACGTCTCCGGTCAAATTTCAGCTGCCGATTTGCGCCTGGTAATCCTCCGGCGACAGCAACGAGTTGAGTTCCGTCGGGTTGCTCAATTTGATTTTGAAGAACCAGCCGCCGGTGTAAGACTCGGTGTTCGCCAGGGCCGGATTGTCCACGACGGCCTTGTTGGTTTCCAGAATCTGGCCGCTGACCGGTGAATAGATGTCGCTGGCGGTCTTGACCGATTCCACCACGGCGGCGGCCTCGCCGCTTTTGAATTGCTTGCCGGTTTCGGGCAGTTCGACGAAGACGATGTCGGTCAGTTCCTGTTGTGCATGATCGGTGATACCCACCGTCGCCGTATCGCCGCTGACGCGGACCCATTCGTGGGATTTGGTATATTTCAAATCGGAAGGAATGTTGCTCATAAATTTCGCCTATTTCACCAGCAAGCGGCTGGAAGGCAAAGCAGATTTTGATGAGGATGGCAATTTCACTCCTCGCAGGAGCAGCGGGCTATTTCGTTTTTGGCTTAAAATCGAGGCAGGCGAGGTTCATGTTGCCTTCGGTGAGGATGTGGAGCGTCAAAACACCCACGCCCTTGGGCAATTTCACTTCGGCGATGTTGGTCATGAGGTTCCAATGATGCCATTGCCGCCAGGCCAGAGGGTCTTTGTCGATGCGGGTGGAGAGGATGTTGATGGAGGGAACGAGCGGTTTGCCATTCCAATCCAGGGAAATCGTTCCTCCGCGGTTCGAGGTATATAACAGGTCAAAGGTGTAAGTCCCGGCGTGTTCAACGGCCACGGTCATGTTGAACCACTCGCCGGGTACCGTCCAGCCGACATAGAGTTGCTCCGCCGGCGGCACCACCAGGTTGTAAGGATTGTTGTCAATCGCATCGTGGAATTTAGTGTAAGAGGTGGAAATGCCCTCTTTCATCCGAAATTCATTAAGATAGGAGCCATTGGCCGGATTCAGTTCTCCGCTGCCATGGTTCACGGCATCCGTGTTGTGATAAGCGACGCCTTCACCGCCGGAATCGTAGCAGGCGCATTGGACGCGCCCGGGAATTTTCTGCGGACCGCCTGGATGCGCGCTGTCTTGAAACGGTTTTCCCCGGTATCCTTCCAGTCCGGCGGACGCGCATCCGGCCAGGCAAAAACCGGCGACAAGAAGCGGGAATGCAGGTAGTATAAACTGGAATCTCATTTGCTTGCCGGTTTAATTCAATTTAAGACGGTTGTCCCAATGATGAAACAGGAAAATCGCAGCCCGATCACTGGTTCTGATCGGGCATTTTCTGCTGATTTTTATCGATCATTTCCTGGTTTTTCTTGATGATCGCGTCGTACCGGCGTTGGTTCGTTTGGTCTTCCTGTTCCTCGGGTGTCATGCACCCGCCCAGCAGCGCGGTTAAAACGGCGGCAAAAAGCATTGCAGTGAGCAATTTTATTATTTTTCCTTGGGTTGGTAAATCGGTTTCTTCACAACCAGGGCAGGGGAATACTTGCCGCGAATTTCAATTTCAATCTGCGTCTCCGGTTTGGCCAGGGCCGGTGGTACGTAACCCAGGCCGATGCCGATGCCCAACGACGGGCTTTGGGTGCCGCTGGTAACCGTCCCGACGTTGGCATCGTTCGCCCAGATCAGATAATGCGGTCTGGGCGGCGGGGATTTTCCGATCATCGTGAAGGCCACCAGCTTTTTGCGAACGCCATTGGCCTTCTGTTCCGCCAGGGTTTTACGACCGATAAATTCGCCTTTGTCAAGGGCAACGAAAAAACCGAGACCGGCTTCCAGGGGTGTCGTGTTTTCGTCCAGTTCGTGGCCGTAAAGGGGATAACAGACCTCCGTGCGCAGAGTGTCGCGCGCGCCGAGGCCGCAGGGTTTCAGGCCAAACGGCCGGCCCGCTTCCAGCAGTGCGTCCCAGACTTGCCGGATGGAGTCGTCGCGCCCGATAATTTCGAAACCATCCTCACCGGTATAACCGGTCCGTGAAACCAGCACGTCCCCGCCGCGGAAGAGAAACCCGCCAATCTGGTTTTTCTTCAAATCCGTCACGCATCCGGCCCGCGTCGCGCAGTTCGAACCGCCCGCAATACACTGGCCGATGAATTCCTTGACGCGCGGTCCTTGCACGGCCACGGCAGCGTAATTATGCGACGCATTGGTGGCCTGCAATTCACTTGTCCTCGGGAATTTCGCGGCCCGGGACTGCAGCCAGGCGACGTCGGGTTCAACCCGCGAGGCATTGATGATGAGCAGGTAAACCTCGTCCGAAAGCCGGTAAGCATAGAGGTCGTCGATGACCCCGCCGCGTTCATTGCACATGAGGGTGTACTGCCCCTGGCCGGACACGAGCTTGCGGATGTCGTTCGTGAGCGTGTGGTTCAGGAAATCCGCCGCGCCGGCGCCGCTGACAGTGACTTCGCCCATGTGGGAGATGTCGAAAATTCCGGCGGCATTGCGGACGGCGAGGTGTTCTTCGACAATGCTGGTGTACTGCACGGGCATTTCCCAGCCGCCAAAATCAATCAGCTTCGCACCCAGTTTCTGGTGCGCGGCAAAAAGTGGCGTGTGGTTCAGCCCCATTTTTCCGTTTTCATCTGCTCCTTGGGCACACCCATGCCATGCAGCACGACTTCCTCGGCAAACTCAACCAGTTCATTGGGGCCGCAGGCGTAGAACACGGTATTGGGCAGATCATGGACGTGTTCCTTCACCCATTCCGGCGTGATGCGCCCCCGGCGTCCCTGCCATGGGTCGTTCGCGTCCAGCCGGGTGCAGGTCACGTAAAAGCTGAAGTTGGGGTTTTCGAGTTCCAATTGGTGAAACTCCTGCTGGAAGATAATGCTGCGCGTCGTACGCACGCTATAGAGGACGCTGATCTTCGTGTCCAGTTTGCGCTGGGTGGCTTCGCGCACAAACGCCCGAAACGGCGTCACGCCCGATCCGCCGGCGACACAAACGAGGTGTTTGTTCGGCTCATAGACGGGCAGGAACTTGCCGACGGGTGGAATGACAAAAAGCTTGTCGCCGGCCTTGGCCCAGTCCACCAGCCGCGTGCCCATCTTGCCGTCGCGTTTGATGGTCACTTCGTAAAAGCCGCGGTCCAGGGCACAGGACGACAGCGAATAAGCGCGTTTGTACGTCGGGGTGTCCGGCCAGTAAAGCGTGATGAACTGTCCGGTCTTGAAGTCAGGGTCGTATCCGTCCGGCCATTTGAGGCGGATGGTTTTCGTGTCCGGCAACTCCATGGTCACCAGTTCAATGGGCATCTCCAGAATTTCTTTGGCCATAATCGTCTTAAAAAAGCAGACCCTATTGAATTCCCGAATCGACGGCAAGCTTACTGTGCGGTTTCCAGCCGTTGGAGCACTTCCTGCGCGAGCAGTTCATACGCCGCCGAGCCGGAACTGTATTTGTCGTAATGGATGATCGGCTTGCCAAAACTCGGCGCCTCGGCCAGCCGCGTGCTGCGCGGGATGACGGTTTCAAAGACACGGGCGCCGAGTAAATTCCGCACTTCGCCGACGACCTCATTGGAAAGTTTGGTCCGGCCATCGAACATGGTCATCACAACCCCGAAGATATCCAGACGCGGGTTGACGCCGGTTTCGCGCAGCTGGCCCAGTATGCGGTTCATCATGGAGATGCCTTCAAGGGCGTAATATTCGCATTGGAGCGGCACCAGCAGGCCGTCGCTGGCGGCAAAGGCATTCAGGGTTAGAACCCCGAGCGACGGCGGGCAGTCAATGAGCACAACTTCAAATCGTCCGCTGTCCCGGACCGGTTTCAGCGCGCCGGCGACGCGAAGCAGGTGATTATCCAGGCGCGCCAGTTCCAGGTCGGCGGCGCACAAATCCACCTCACTGGGGACAACTTCCAGTCGCTCAAAGGCGGTCGGTTTGATTTTGTCGAGCAGGCTGCCTTCACCAAGCAGAATTCGATACGCGCTGGCGCCTTCGGTTTTTTCCAGGCCCAATCCGCTGGTGGCGTTGGCCTGCGGGTCGAGATCCAGGAGCAACACGCGTTTGCCGACGGCGGCAAGACAGGCGGCCAGATTGACGGCGGTGGTGGTCTTCCCCACGCCGCCCTTTTGGTTGGCGACCGCAATGACTTTGGTTGGCACCCGCCCGATTTAATGGCAAGGACGGCGGCGTTTCAAGTTTACAAGCGTCCGACGTTGACCGAGGGAAAGGGGCGATGGGTTCGTCCGCAACACGATTTTCATGCCGGACAACGGGTGAAACCACCACCCGCGCGGTATCCTGCTAAAAGGACAAGATCAATTCCCCGATCCGGAATAATTCACAAACTGGGCGCCAACCGGAATCTGGCCGAAGGGAGTAAGGGAAGGAGACTGAAAACTTGACACCGGATTGGTGCTGTTATCGGCGACCATGAACTGGTTGACGGGCGGCTGCAGGGCCGAAGTTGCTGACGGGGAGGCTGAAGCGAAGGAGGCAGGTTCCGACGTGGCTGGTTGCAGGAAGGCTATGGACGCGGAATCCGGCCGCTGCGCGATTACGGCGCCGAACAGGAGCAACGCGCAAAGCGCCGTGGCAAACCCGCCGGCAAATACCGGTTTGGTTTCAACGGCTTGGAGCAGGCCCAACAACCATGGCATGGAGGCAAACAGACGCCCCGACCAACCGTCAGCAGCTTCGGTTTCCCCGGCACGAATGCGGGCCATGACCTGGCCTGAAAAATTGTTAAAATATCCCGGGGGCGGCGTTTCATGGCGTTTGAGCGCCAGTAAACGGCGTAACGACTCGAAGTTCGGCTGATGTTCGTTCATGTTGCTCATGTTGCTTTCAAATAATCAGACAACCAAGCCTGTAATTGCTGTCGTGCGTAAAAAAGCCGCGATCTCACAGTACCGATATTGCAATTCATTACTTTCGCGATCTCATCGTGTGACAATCCCTGCACGTCATGCAGAACGACGACCAATCTATGGGGTTCAGACAGTTTCATCAGGGCCTCGTTCAATTTTTCCTGAAGTTCGGTCAAACCAGCCTCCCGCCGCGGCGTTTTATCGGAAATAAGGGCGATCAAATCGGGGTCATGTTCAGCGTTGAAATCCAAGTCATTGAGACTCATGTGGATGCGATTCTTGCGCTGCTTAAGAAAGTTAATCGTCTTGTTGACCGCAATCCGGTACAGCCACGTGTAAAAACTGGACCCTCCCTTAAATGATTTCAACGCCTGGAACGCCTTGATGAACGATTCCTGTGCCAAATCGTTGGCGTCCTCGTGATTCGAGGTCATGTGATAAACCGTGGCGTAAATGCGCTCCTGGTATCGCTGCA
Organism: Verrucomicrobiota bacterium; assembly: GCA_021324235.1. GTDB lineage: Bacteria > Verrucomicrobiota > Verrucomicrobiia > Limisphaerales > UBA11358 > UBA11358. Next base: position 7,782 of record JAJPJM010000056.1, on the reverse strand, counting down.
CGAGTTCGTCATAAGCCGCCAGATCCCCCTTGCGCGCGCGCCGCACCAGGACGTCTTCATCGGTCGGCGCGGAAGGCTCCGTGACATTGCGGTCGACTGGTTCGGCCATAATCATGGGTACTTAACACAAACAGCCAAGGCGGCCGTTTGTTGCGCTAAAAAATCAGCCAGATTAGACAAGCCGGTGCGACCACCCGATTCCGGCAGGCTGCGCAATGCCCGGCTGGCCTGTTCCAAAAAGCGGGTAATCACCTCGCGCGTCGGCTCAAAAGTTTCATATTTTTCGAGCAATTCATTCACCGCGGGAAAATTCTCCGGCTGCCAGTCCTTGACCAGGTTTTCCAACTGGGCGCGATCCGCGGGCTCGGCGCGCTCCCAGGCCAGCAAAACCGGCCAGGTCAGCTTGCCTTTGGCCAGGTCCGTGCCGAGCGATTTCCCCGCCGCTGCCTCCGAGCCAAACAGGTCCACGCAATCGTCATAGACCTGATAGGCGGTGCCAAAGGCGGCGCCGAAATGTCGCAACGCCGTGCGCTGTTCAGCCGTTCCCTCACTCAAAAGACCCGCCAAATCGCACGAGAGGGTGAACAACTCGGCGGTTTTCATCCCGATCACCCGGAAATATTCATGCCGCGAGACTTGAAATTTCCGGCGATACTGGGTCTGGAGAATTTCGCCGGAACAAACCGTGTTGGTGGCCATGGCCACGGCGCGGCAGACTTCCGGCGTGGGAAAACTGGCGGCCAGCTTTAAAGCCTGCGCAAACAGGCAGTCGCCAAAAAGCACGGCGATTTCATTGCCCCAGTTCGCCGCCAGGGTGAGCTGGCCGCGGCGGATTTCGGCCTCGTCCATCACGTCGTCATGCACCAGCGTGGCCAGATGGACCATCTCGATGATGACCGCCGCGTTGACATGCGCATCACCGGTTTTGCCGATGGCGTTGGCGGCCAGGGCAACGAGCGTTGGCCGCAAATGTTTGCCACTGCCGTTGAGGGCATATTGCGCGTAGGGAACGATCTGCGGGTCAAAACCGTTGACCTGCTCGATCAAGCGTTGCGTGACCGCCTGGAGAAATGGCTCCAGCGGTTCCACGATGTGTTTCCAGGAACGATTCGGGTTCGCTTTGAGCGAGTCAGCCGTTTCTGCTCTCGCCACCTTTGATTCAACGACCAGCATTCGTTCCGAAATCTACGGTTAAGATGCCACTTAGTCAAACTACTTGTCATTTCGCGCGCCGCCGAGGCGCAAACAGCGGTAATGACGGGGCTAGAATTTGAAGTTCCACCCGGGGGTTGAGTACTTTTCCGTCACCAGTTTTTGCACCTCCCCGTCCGGGACCTCCCGCAGCGTTTCTGCGGCATTCCAAATCCCGCCCAGCACATGCTTCAACCGGGCCGCCGGCAGGTTCAGATTGACCAGAAAATCGGCGTGGCCGCGGCGATTACGATAGTCGGGTTGCCGGGAAGGCATGCGGAGCAACTCGGCGACCAGCGGAAGCTCGAAGTCCAACAGAAAAGTCCCATGAAACAGCAGGTAACGCTGGTGGCGGCGCTGGGAATTACCCGAGAACTTGCGGGGAGTGACGGGTGACAGGTGACGGGTGACCAATGTTAAATCGGTATGGCCTTGGACGGCAATCCCGGCGTCCGGCATCCGGCTTCTGACTTCCGATTCGATCGCCTTGCGATTTTGTTCCATGATGAACTGGTTTGTACCGGAGATGCTGGCGAGCGGGGAAATTTTTGCGATTTGCAGAATGAGCGTGTAGTTCAGGCAGCCCGGTCCCTGTAAAACCGTTCCGCCCCCGGAACAGCGGCGAAAGATCGGCACCTTTTTGGCCGCGCACGCCGCGACCCTGACCTCCGTCTCCACCGGGTTCGCGTAGCCGACGACCACGAAGTATTCCCGCGGTTCCCAGAACCGGAGGATTTCCCCGCCGTGACCGGCCTCCGCCGAGTTGAGCAAAGCCTCATCACATGCGAGATTTCCGGCGGGCGTGGCGAGCGTGAGATCGAGCAGTTTCATTTGGCGGCGGGCGCCGATTTTGCTGGTGCCTGGCCCCGATATGGATTTTAATTCTGTGTGCGCATTTGTCGCGCTTGAAAAAAGGTGAATAACACAGTGAGCGTTGGAAAAAAAGAAATTTACGGTTCGCGTTCCGGTGTAGCCGGCCACTCCGGCGGGGGCAACGGCGACAAATGGGGCCAGTCGTTGCAGTCCGTTTTTGAGCTCGCCCTGGAGAGCCAGGGACCCGAACGCACGGCGCGCCTGCTCGAAAAACTTGCCGGTCAACTGCGCTCCGCACCGCAGGGCGTCACCACGCCGTACCTCAACACCATTTCACCGGAACAGCAGGCGCCGTTTCCGGGCGACCGGGAGATCGAACGTCGCATCAAGAGTTACATCCGCTGGAACGCCATGGCCATGGTGGTCAAGGCCAATTCAACCACCAATGTCGGCGGGCATATTTCCACGTTTGCCTCGTCGGCGACGCTGTACGAGGTGGCGTTCAACCATTTTCTGCGCGGGCGAACGGAAAGTTTCCCGGGTGACATTGTTTATTTCCAGGGTCATGCCGCTCCCGGCATGTATGCGCGGGCTTTTCTCGAAGGGCGGCTGAGCGAGCAACATTTGCAGAATTTCCGGCAGGAACTTGTCGAAGGCGGCGGTCTGTCATCGTATCCGCACCCGTATTTGATGCCGGAATTCTGGCAGTTTCCCACCGTGTCCATGGGCCTCGGTCCCATCCTGTCGCTGTACCAGGCCCGGTTCAACCGCTACCTGCAGGCGCGCGGCCTGGTGGATTGGAAGGATGAACCGAAAATCTGGGCCTTTCTCGGTGACGGCGAATGCGACGAGGTGGACACCCTTGGCGCGATCACCTTGGGCGCGCGTGAAAATCTCGACAATCTGATCTGGGTCATCAATTGCAATCTGCAGCGACTGGACGGCCCGGTACGGGGCAACGGGAAAATCATCCAGGAGCTGGAGGGGTTGTTCCGGGGCGCAGGCTGGAACGTCATCAAGGTGATTTGGGGCACCGATTGGGACGATTTGCTCGCGCGCGACAAGTCCGGCCTGCTGTTGAAGCGCATGGAGGAGTGCGTGGACGGTGATTATCAGAAATACACCGTCGAACCGGGCAGTTACACGCGCAAACATTTCTTCGGCAAATATCCCGAATTGCTCGAGCTGGTGAACCATCTCACCGACGAGCAAATCAGCAAACTGCTGCGGGGCGGACACGATGCCCGCAAGATGTACGCGGCTTACAAGGTGGCCATGGAGCACAAAGGCCAGCCGACGGTCATTCTGGCCAAAACCGTCAAGGGCTATGGTCTGGGTGAGGCCGGCGAAGGTAAAAATATTTCCCACCAGCAGAAAAAGATGAACGAGAAGGAACTTCGCGAATTTCGCGAGCGTTTCCAGATCCCGATCAGCGACGATGTCATCGCCGAAACACCGTTCTTCCGCCCGCCACCGGACAGTCCGGAGATGAAGTATTTGTTCGAACGCCGCCAAGCGCTCGGGGGTTTTCTGCCGGCGCGCATTGTCAAACCGGCCCCGTTGAATGTGCCAAAACTGGCTGACTTTGAGCGGTTGCTCAAGGGCGACAATTCCGGTGAAGTCTCCACCACCAAGGCTTTTACCTTGTTATTGGGTTCGCTGGTGCGCAACAAGGAGATCGGCCGGCAGATTGTGCCGATCATTCCCGATGAGGCGCGCACGTTCGGTCTGGATGGCTTGTTCAAGGAGGTCGGAATCTATTCCTGGAAAGGCCAGCTTTACGAGCCGGTGGACAGAAATTCCCTGCTCTATTACCACGAAGCCAAGGACGGGCAAATCCTGGAGGAAGGCATCACCGAGGCCGGTTCCATGGCGTCGTTCATCGCGGCGGGCACAAGCTACGCGACACACGGCGTGCCGATGATTCCGTTCTACATTTACTACTCGATGTTCGGCCTGCAGCGCGTCGGCGATTTGTTCTGGCTGGCGGGCGACATCCGGGCGAAGGGCTTCCTGCTCGGCGCGACGGCCGGCCGCACCACGCTTAACGGCGAGGGGCTCCAGCACCAGGACGGCCACAGCCTGTTGCACGCGAGCACCATCCCGACCTGCCTGCCTTACGATCCGGCATTTGGATTTGAACTGGCGGTCATCGTGGCCGATGGCCTGCGCCGGATGTATGTCGAAGGCGAGGATATTTTCTATTACCTGTCGCTGTACAACGAAAACCACGCCATGCCACCGATGCCTGCCGGGGTCGAGGGCGGCATTTTGAAAGGGTTGTACAAGTTCAAACCCGGTCCCGAGGGTAAAAAGCTCAAAGCCCACATTCTCGGCAGCGGTCCGATCATCAACTCGGCATTGAAGGCCCAGGAAATCCTGGCGGAACGGTACGGCGTTTCTGCCGATGTCTGGAGCGCGACCAGTTATAAACTGCTCCGCACCGATGCCCTTCGCTGCCAGCGCTGGAACATGCTGCACCCGACGCAGCCGCCTAAGAAATCGTACGTCGAAGAGCTGTTGGCAAAAGAGCAGGGGGCCTTTGTTGCGGTTTCCGATAACGTCCGCACCGTGCCCGACCAGATTGCGCCATGGGTCCCGGGCGGCTTGTTCACGCTTGGCACGGATGGTTTTGGCCGCAGCGACACGCGCGCCCGGTTGCGCCGGTTTTTTGAAATTGACGCCGAGTCCACGGTCATCGGCACGCTTTACGCACTGGCGGAGAAGGGGCAAGTCGAGAGGCAAATCGTCGAACAGGCCATCAAGGACCTGGGAGTCAACTCTGAAAAAATTCAGCCGCAACTGGTTTAGGCGGTGTCATTCCCGTTTCACTTTTCCCCCGGAAAATTATTTCTGGAAAAAGACTGTGTTTTCCGCCATGTTGCGCGGCCTGTTGATTTATGGATGTAAAACTTCCCAAATTGGGTGAAGGCGCCGATTCCGGCGTCGTGGTCAATGTCTTTGTCAAGGAAGGCGATCCGGTCGCCAAAGGCCAGGCCATCATTGAACTCGAGAACGAAAAGGCCGTGGCCTCGATTCCCTCCACCGCAGGCGGCGTGGTGGCGAAAATTCATGTCAAACCCGGAGACAAAATCGGCATCGGCCAGCGCCTGATTACGGTGGATGAAGGCGGCAAGGCGTCCGTTGAACCCGGAACCGCGGCCAAACGCACAGCGGCACCGGCAGCACCCGAACCCAGGGAAGCGACGGTTGAAGAAGATGCCATTGAAACCGGCGAGGCCGTATCAACACCGACCGCCGCACCGGCAGCGTCACCGTCGGTTCGCCGGGCGGCCCGTGAATTGGGCATTGATTTGTCGAAGGTGCGTGGTAGTGAGCCGGGCGGCCGCATCGTCATCGGCGACGTGCGTGCTTACATCCAGCGGTTGATCAAGGCTGCCGCCAGGCCGGCGGCCGGTACGGCAGGCGCCCCGGCCCGGCCGATTGCCGAGTCGATTGATTTTTCCCAATGGGGGCCGGTGACCAAAAAATCGCTGACGCCGTTGCGCCAGGTGATCGTGCGGCGCATGTCGGAAAGCTGGAACACGGTTCCGCGGGTCACGCAGTTTGATGAGGCGGATTTTACGCAATTGAACGCGTTGCGAAAGAAATACGCGGCGGCGTACGAAAAGAAGGGCGCGCGCCTGACGCTCACGCCGCTGGTATTGAAGGCACTGGTGGGGACATTGAAGAAACATCCGATTTTCAATTCCAGCCTGGACGAGGCGGCCAATGAGATTGTCCTTAAGGAGTATTTTCATATCGGCATCGCGGTGGACACGGAACAGGGCCTGATTGTGCCGGTCCTGCGCGACGTGGACAAAAAGTCCGTTCTGGATTTATCCCGGGAACTGGAACAGCTCGCGCAAAAGGCGCGCGACCGGAAGGTGTCCGGCGATGAACTTAAGGGCGGCACATTCACCATTTCCAACCAGGGTGCCATTGGCGGCGCGCATTTCACGCCCATCGTAAACAAGCCTGAGGTCGCGATTCTCGGCCTTGGCCGCGGCGCGATGAAACCGGTCGCCCGCGACGGCAAGGTTGAAATCCGCATGCTGACGCCGCTGGCATTGTCGTATGATCATCGGGTGATTGATGGCGGCACGGCGGCGAGGTTCATTGTGGACCTGGTGGCGGCGTTGCAGGATTTCGCGGAAGACGCGGTAAGGATCTAATCCATGGACCCAATCAAAACTGAAATTGTTGTCGTCGGCGCCGGGCCCGGGGGCTACGCGGCGGCGTTTTATGCAGCCGACCTGGGAAAAAAGGTCATTCTCGTCGAACGCGAGAAGCGGCTGGGCGGCGTTTGCTTGAATCGCGGTTGCATTCCGTCCAAGGCATTGCTTTACGCAACCCACCAGATTGTCAATGCGCGGGAATCCGCACATCGTGGCATCACTTTCACCGAACCCAAAATGGATTTGGACAAACTGCGCGCGTGGAAGGAATCCATTTTGGAGAAACTGAGCGGCGGCGTGGCCACGCTGGCCAAGATGCGCAGCGTCCAGGTCATCCAGGGCCGCGGCTATTTTGAAGGTTCGAACAAACTGCGCGTGGAGACGGACAAGGGGCAGCAGTTTATCCAATTTGAACAGGCAATCCTGGCGGTGGGTTCCCTGGCCGCGATGCCCAAGGCGTTTGACCTGGGTAATCCGCGCGTGATGACCTCGACCGAGGCGCTGGAAGTCGAAGACATCCCGGAAAACCTGCTCGTCGTTGGTGGTGGGTACATCGGCATGGAAATGGGCACCGTTTACGCCGGCCTCGGCAGTAAAATCGTCCTGGTGGAAGCGCTCGACAGCATCCTCGTCGGGGCCGATCCTGATCTGGCGCGGCCGGTGGTGGCGAATGCAAAACGCGCTTTTAAGGAAATCCGCCTTAAAGCCAAAGTCACCAAAATGGCCACGGCGGGCAAGCAAATCAAAGTTGAGATGGACTACAACGGCCAGAAGCTGTCTGAATTATACGACCGTGTGCTGGTGGCGGTCGGGCGCGTGCCGAACAGCGCCGACCTGGGCCTGGAAAACACCAAGGTTGAGCTGGATGAAAAGGGTTTTGTCAAAGTCAACGAACACCAGCAGACCGATGATCCGAGCATCTACGCCATTGGCGACATTGCGGGTGGCATTTTACTGGCCCACAAGGCCAACAAGGAGGCGCACATTGCCGTCGAGAGCATCAATGGCGGGAACAGCGTGCCGTTGAGCGAGATTGTCATCCCGGCCGTGGTCTTCACCGATCCGGAACTGGCCTGGTGCGGTTTGACTGAAGCCGAAGCCAAAGAGCGCGGTCTGCGCTATGAGGTCTCCAAATTCCCGTGGTCAGCCTCAGGGCGGGCCCTGTCCTTTGACCGCACGGACGGGGTGACGAAGATGATCATTGATCCGGAAACGGAACGTGTGCTCGGGGTCGGCATTTGCGGCGCGGGCGCGGGAGAATTGATTTCCGAAGCCGTATTGGCGATTGAAATGGGGGCGACGGCGGAGGACATCGCGTGGAGCGTACATCCGCATCCGACCCTGTCGGAAACGCTGATGGAATGCGCGGAGGCGTTTTACGGCCACGCGACCCATACGGTATCCCGGAAACGCGAATAGTTTCGCGTTGAAAGCCGACGCGGAACGGATAGAATCCTTTTTTGGTACGGGGCGTAGCGTAGCTTGGTATGCGCGCTTGCTTGGGGTGCAAGAGGTCGTGAGTTCAAATCTCACCGCCCCGACCATTTTCTTCCTGCCTTACTGCACGTCAATTTGAGGGGTAAACGCCAGGCTTACGTCG
>JAJPJM010000042.1 GCA_021324235.1 Verrucomicrobiota bacterium | reverse complement strand
GGCATCGCCGTCGGCGGGGGTGATTTGTAAGGATTTTGATCCGGTTCGCATCGCCAGGGAATACGAAGCCGCAGGCGCGAGTTGCCTGTCGGTGTTGACGGATGAGACATTTTTCCAGGGTTCGCTCGAGCATCTCCGGCAGATTCGCGAGGCGGTGAAACTGCCGTTGTTGCGGAAAGACTTCATCATTGACGAGCGGCAACTGCTGGAGGCCATTGAATGGGGCGCGGACGCCGTTCTGTTGATCGTCGCGATTCTGACCGACGCGCAACTGGCAAAATTTCACTCGCTGGCGGCGGAGGCCGGCTTGGCCGCCCTGGTGGAGGTTCATGATGAAGCGGAACTGGATCGCGTGCTGAAAATGGGTGCGAATTTGATTGGCGTAAACAACCGTGATTTGAAAACTTTCAAGGTGGACCTGGCAACCACTGAAAAACTGGCAACCAAACTATTCTCGTTGCCCGCCACGCGTCACGCGTCACTGCTGGTCGCCGAAAGCGGCATTCACACGCGCGCCGACGTGGAGCGATTGAAGAAATGCGGCGCCGGCGCGGTGCTCGTTGGCGAATCCCTGATGCGTGGTGATGATATTCAGGCGAAAATACGCGAATTGATGGGGTAGAGAATTTCGCGCCCCTCGTCCCGCTGGGCGGAGAGAGGGTGTCCGCCAGGACAGGTGAGGGGGATTTATTTGGTATTTTTCGCCAGTTGTTTCGCCAGTTGAATAGCGGAAATCATGCTTGAGGGACTGGCAATGCCTTTGCCGGCAATATTGTAAGCCGTGCCGTGGTCGGGTGAAGTGCGGATAAAGGGCAGGCCCAGGGTCCAGTTGATGCCGGTATCAAAGGCAACGGCTTTCAACGGCGCCAGACCCTGGTCGTGATACATCGCCACCACCGCGTCAAATTCGCCGTGCAGGGCATGGTGAAATATCGTGTCACCGCTCAACGGGCCGACGACGTCCAGTCCGCGCTTTTGCGCCGCCAACACTGTTGGCGTGATGATTTTGATTTCCTCGTCGCCAAATTCCCCGCCTTCGCCGGCGTGGGGGTTCAGTCCGCAAACGGCGACTTTCGCGCGCGGCAGCTCCAAATCACGGCAGGCCCGGGCGGCGAGTTCAATGGCGAGCGTGATTCGGTCCGGCGTGATTTTTTTGGGAACCGATTTGATTGAGGTGTGAATTGTCACCAGCGCCACGCGCAGCCAGCGGTTATGTTCATCGTGGCCCAGCAGCATCATTGCGTAACGTCGGGTTTTGGAGATTTCGGCAAAAAATTCCGTCTGGCCGACGAATTTATGGCCGGCGCGGATGATGGCCTCCTTGTTGACGGGCGCGGTGACCACGGCGTCCAATTCGCGGCGCAGGCAGCGTTCCGCGCCGTCCCGCAACGCGGCGACGGCGGCGGTGGCGGCCGCGGGTGAACCGGGCGGCAGACGTACCGGCAATGGCCGGGCGAATGGCCGGGTGGTGAAAAATTTCCCCGCACCGTCGTAACCGGAAAATGTTTCCAGCGGCAGACGGGTTCCCAATTGTTTGTTCAGCCGGTGAATGCCCTCGGTGTCGCCGATCAGCAGATAGCGTGTGTCATCGCCGGACGCCAGGGTGGCGAGGGCTTTTAAGGTGACTTCGGGGCCGATGCCGGTGACATCGCCCAGCGTGATGCCGATCCAGCGAGTCATGCGGTGCGGGTGCGGGTTAAAAAAAGTGGCGGATGAAGGTTTTTTTCTTCAAGCCGTCGATCCACTGTTTTTCGAGGCGCGATTGTTCCTGGGCGCGAAGGGTCGCTTCGATGTCATCGCGGACTTCGCCGAGCGGTTTGACATGGGCGGGGCGTTTTTGTTCCACGAGCATGAGATAGCAGGCCTGGGGCGTATCAATGATATCACTCATCTGGCCGGGCGGGAGCGAGAAGGCAACATCGGCAAGCTGTTGGCGGAGCACGGAGCGCTCAACCCAGCCCCAATCGCCGCCCTGTTCACGTTGCGAGCCCTGGGAATAGACGGACGCCATCTGGGCGAAGGAAGCACCTTGCTTGATTTGAGCCACGATTTCCCCGGCCATGCGGTGCGCGGAGGGATCGTCGTCGGAGCTTTTATTCAGCACAATCATCCGGAGTTTGATCTGGTCCCCCACCTTGAAATCATCCTGGTGGGCGAGGTAATAATTTTCAATCCGGTAGGGGGAGATGACGATTTCCTGCGACACGTTTTTCAGGCGCATTTGATATTCAATATACTGGTCCCGCGCGTCCTGGCGAAATTGCTCGTACGTCATGCCCTGCGCCTGCAGGGTTTTCATGAAGGTGATGCGGTCGCCGAATTTGTCGCGGATGCGGTCCTGGACGAGTTCGTCCACATAACTGTCCGGCAATTTGTAACCTTCGACGTCAAAATCATGAAGAATCAACTGGCGGTCGATCAATTGTTCCAAACCATCGTTAAAGACGTCGGAAGCTTTTTGCTCAAAGACGTTCGACACGTCGTCCTGGCCGGCATATTGCTGCCGCAGCGCGTCGATGGCCGGGGCGACAAATTCCACGACCTGTTCGCGCGTGATGACCGAATTGTTGACGATGGCCAGGATGCCGTCGGCCAGTTCCGCCCGCAGGGGCAGGTCGGAGCCAAAGAGCATCAGCAAGACCGGAATGAAACGAACAAATTTCACCGAATTTCCGGGCATATTATCAGGCGGCATGGGCGGGTCAAGCGCCACCACCGGTCAGGGTGCCAGGCGGTTCAGCCAATACATCAGGGCCGCCAGAATCATCGCCACGCCCAGCCCGATGAGGATGGAACATTCCAGGATCAATTTCTGTTTGCGGCGGTGGGCTCGCCCGCCCATACCCGGCAGCAGGAAGGATCGCTTGCGCTCTTTATCGCCCCAAACAGACATGCCAATCTAATTACTAGCACGCTGGCCGTGGCGATTCAAGTCTTCCGGCCATCCCTTCGGGATGCGATTGGAAATAACACCTTCCTGCGTTTCCGGACGCCGGTGGCCCGGGCGTTCTGATGCGATTAAAATTCGTGCACCGCCAGTCCGGACCCTCAAGCATCAGCGCCAACGGCCTTCAACCCAAACATAACCATGGTAATGCCTGCCCCAATGTCCGGCCACCCATACGGCGTGTGGATGCGGGCGTGCCGCCCAGCGCCCTCCCACCCAAACCCAATGGTCACGCCAAACCCAACAACCAGGGGTCCAAAACCATAATTCCATCGGCCCGGGACACGCGGGCACCACTTCAACCTGTGGCGGCGGCGGTGCGGTGTCCACCACAACCTCGCCGCCCGCCGGTGCCACCACCGCACGGGGTGAGCGCTCATAGACCACACAACCCGCCAACAGGGGCAGGCTCACGACAATCAAAAGGCCTTTGACTAAAATGGATTTTTTCATAATCACCCTTTCAGACGATGAGGCCGTGGTCCTTGTTACATGACACAATGCCGATTCGACCGCTGTGATTTCGATGTGTTCAATTTGATTATTGCACTTCCACCTGCCGCACCACCGGGCGCTTGACCCGTTTGAACAGGAAAATCAGCGGAAGGCAGCACAACACCATCAGTCCAAACACCCGGAACGTGTCCACAAAGGCCCACAGGTGCGCCTGCTGGTTGAGCAGGTTGTAAAAGAGGGCGTAAGCCTGATCGGTAGCCGTCACGGGATCACTGTGCAGGGCCAGCATGGCCTGGGCGGCATGGAGCTGCCGGACGAATCCCGGGTCGGCCGGCGTCAAATGCCCGACCATGAGTGCCTGATGCGCCTGCGCCCCGCGGGCCACCAGGGTGGTGACGAGGGCAATGCCGACGCTCCCGCCCAGATTGAGCATGAGATTGTAAAGGCCGGTGCCGCTTCCGATCTCCTGCTGCCGCAACTGGCTCATGGTGGCCGTCGTCAACGGCACAAAAATGAAGCTGATGGCCACGCCGTTCAACACGGTCGGCAGGACGACACTGGCCATGCTCACCTGAAGGTTGATGCCGCTCAGCATGAAGGAGGACAGGCTCAACATCGAAAACCCAAAGCACAGCAGCACGCGCAACGGAACGCGTCCGACCAGCCGCCCCACCAGGAAGGTCGTAAAAAAGGCGGCGACGCCGCGCGGACTCATCGTGTAACCGCTTTGCAACGCCGGATAACCCATGAGCGTTTGCAGAAACAACGGCAGCTCCGCCGTCGTGCCATAAAGGATGATGCCGATGACCGTCATCAGCATCAGGCCGGTGGCAAAGTTCCGGCTGCGCAAAATCCGCAAATTGACCAGCGGGTCCTTCACCCGGAATTCCCACACGATGAAGGCAATCATGGCGACGACGGAAATACCGATGAACCAGCGGACCCAGATCGCGCCCAGCCAGTCCGCGTCCTGTCCCTTGTCCAGGACGATTTGCAGCGTCGCCAGCCACAACGCGAGCAGGCCGAACCCGGTGAAATCGATCGCCGCCTTCAGATTGCGTTTGATGTACGGCGGGTCTTCCACGAGCCATTCCGCCAGGAATATCGCCAGCAGGCCGATCGGCACGTTGATGTAGAAAATCCAGCGCCAGGAATAATTGTCGGTAATCCAGCCGCCCAACGTCGGGCCGATGATGGGCGCCACCACAACGGCCTGGGCGAACGTTGCCATGGCGATGCCCCGCTTCTGCGGCGGAAAACTTTCCAGCAAAATCGCCTGGGCAATGGGCACCATCGCGCCGCCGCCCGCGCCCTGCAAAATGCGCGCGAAAATCAGCATCGGCAGATTCGGGGCCATGCCGCACAGAATCGACGCCAGCGTGAACATCCCGATGCAGGAAATGAACACCCGTTTCCGGCCGAAATGATTTCCCAGCCAGCCGGTCATCGGCAGGATGATGGCGTTCGAGACGAGGTAGCTGGTCAGCACCCACGTCGCCTGATCGGTGGTCGCCGACAGGCTGCCGGCAATGTGGGGCAGCGCGATGTTGGCGATGGAGGTGTCCAGCACCTGCATGAACGTCGCCAGCATCACGCCGATGGCGACGAGCCACGGGCTGTGACGCGGGTGCCAGTCCTGGGGATGAACGTCGCCGGGCATGGAAGGCCTATTTGCCGTTGCCGCTCATTTTCCGCTTCAAGACAAATCGAAAAACCGATGCTGCCGTGACGGCCAGGACCGCCGCCAGCAGCGCAATGGCCCAGGCGGGAATTTCAAAACCGCTGACGCGCACGCTCGGGGTCACGGACAGGCCGGGGCCGAAGGTATGGCCGGCCGGCAGGGGTTCGGTAAAAAGGATTTTCACCGGCACGCGCTGGACCACCTTCACGTAATTGCCGGTCGCGTTTTCGGGCGGCAGGAGGCTGAAGGCCGCGCCGCTGCCGGCTTGCACACTGTCCACCCGCGCGCTAAACGTCCGGCCGCCCAGCGCGTCAATCTCCACGCTCACCGGCTGGCCGGGTTTCATTTTCTTCAACTGCGATTCCTTGAAATTGGCAATCACCCAGACATCCGCCGGTACCAGGGACATCAATTGCTGTCCGATCTGGACATAATCGCCCGGTTCCACGGCCTTGCGGGTGACGCGGCCATCGCAGGGGGCGTAGATTTTTGTGTAGGACAGGTCCAGTTGCGCCGCCTGCACATTGGCCTCCGCCTGGCGCAACAGCGCGAGCGCCATGGCCACGGCAGCCTCGGTCGCGGACAATTCGGCCCGGGATTCGTCGATTTTCGAGGTGTCCGCGATGGCCTTCTGTCTGGCGGCCGCCAGATTCGCGTCCGCTTCCCCGACCGCGGCCTGGGCGGCGTCAAATTCCTGGGCCGAAATCGTGTTTTGCTTCCGCAACTCCGTAAAACGCTGAAAATCCGATTGCGCCCGCAGATCCGTTGCCTGGGCCGCATCAGCATCGGCCTTGGACTGGTCGGCAGTGGCTTTGGCCGTGGTCACTTTCTCACCCATCAGTTCCAGGGCGGCCAGAAATGATTTGTAATTGGCCGCGGCCGCGTCGGCCGAGGATTGTTTCTGCATGGCACTGGTCGAATAATCCGCCGGGTCAATCTCGACGAGCAGTTCATTCGAACGGACCATTTCGTTGTCGAGCACCGGGACGGCGGAGACCTGCCCGGCAATGCGCGGGGCGATGGAAACCACGTGGGCGGCGATAAAGGCGTCGTCGGTGGATTCGTGCGTGAGCGCATTGACCAGGTAATCGAGCCCGAAAAACAGAAGCACCGCCAGCGCGCCGGTCGCCGGCCACAGGAACCATGGTGAATTTAATTTTGCCATCCGCGCGCCGTTGACCGTTGGCGGCGGGGCTGATTTCTCCTCGTTCATAACCTTGCTTTCTTCCCTTTTTTTACACCCGCGCCGGACAGGAACAAATCCACAATGCGCTCCGCCGCGACGCGGTCCAGGCGGTAATGGGGCATTAAAATGTGCGCCACGATATAAAGATGCGCCTGCCCATAAAAACCGTACGCCAGGTCGCGGCAGTTAAAGCGCCGGTCCAGTTCACCCGCCGCGCGCGCCCGTTTCATGAGCGAATGCATGAATTCCAGATTGCGCTGGCAGCGGTCGAGATAGCACACATCCTGCGGCACTTCGCCGGGCGCGGCGAACGCCGCGGAAAACGCGAGTCGCGTCAGGTCGCGGTTTTTGTGAAAGTAATCGAACAACGCCGCGAGGATCTCCACCAGTTGCCCGCGAAAATTCCGCGGGCGGGCCGCGGCCGATTGCACCACCCGCAGCCGCTGGTCGAGCGCCTCATTCACCAGCGCCTGAAACAGACCGGCCTTGTCGTGAAAATGATAATACAATGCCGGCTTGGACACCTGCGCGTCCCCGACAATCTGCTGGACGGAGGTGGCGGCATAACCGGCGTTGGCGAAGCGCTTGAGCGCCGCCCGCAGAATCTGTTGCCGGGTCTCGGGACCGTGTTTGGCCATAACTTACCGAACGGTAGGTAATGAACGGCCATTTGTCAAATGACTTTTGCGGAGCCCGCCGCGCTTTCCCGGGCTTGAAACCCGGGCGCGAATGGCTAGGCTGATGGCCGGTGGGTACAACGTGAACGATAACCCGGGATTTTTATGAGAGATTGGCGCATGCCCTTTGCGAGTGTCCTGTTGCTGGTCGCGGGCGCTTTTTTCGCCGGCTGCAGCAAATCCCCGTCGGGGACCGGCGCGGGCGGCGACGTCATCAAGGTTGGCGAGTTCGCCTCGCTGACCGGCAGCGAGGCGACGTTCGGCCAGTCGTCCCACAATGGCACGGTCCTGGCCATTGCCGACCTCAATGCGTCGGGCGGCGTGCTCGGCAAAAAAATTCAACTGCTCACCGAGGACGACCAGTCGCAGGCCGGGCAGCCGGCGACGGTGGTGCGCAAGCTGATTTCGAGCGACGACGTGGTGGCCATCCTGGGCGAGGTGGCGTCATCGCGTTCGCTCGAAGCCGCGCCGATCTGTCAGGAGAATAAAATCCCGATGATTTCGCCCGCGTCCACCAATCCGAAAGTCACCGCGGTGGGCGATTATATTTTCCGGGTATGTTTCATTGATCCGTTTCAGGGCACGGTCGTGGCGAATTTCGCGCGCCACTCGTTGCACTTGAAAACGGCGGCGGTATTGAAGGAAGCCAGCAGCGATTACAGCGTGGGGCTGGCGAAATACTTCGTGGCCGGATTCACCACCGATGGCGGCCAAATCGTGGGCGAGGAAAACTACAGCCATGGCGACAAGGATTTTAACGCGCAACTGACGGCGCTCAAGGCCGACAATCCCGACGGCATCTTTGTCCCCGGTTACTATACGGAGGTGGGACTGATTGCGTTGCAGGCGCGGCAGCTCGGCATTACGGCGCCGCTGTTCGGCGGCGATGGTTGGGAATCCTCTTCGCTGGTGCCGATCGGCGGCAAGGCCCTGGAAGGATGCTATTTTTCCACGCACTATTCGCCCCAGGACACCTCGCCCGCGGTGTAGAATTTTGTGAAGGAATACCGCGCCCAATACAACGACACCCCCGACGCCATGGCCGCGCTCGGCTACGATTCGGCCATGATTCTGGCGGACGCCATCAAACGCGCCGGTTCCACCGACGGTGCGAAAGTCCGCGACGCACTGGCGGCCACCAAAGACTTCCCCGGCGTCACCGGCAACATCACGATCGACGCGAACCGCAACGCCTCAAAGCCCGCCGTGATTCTGACCATCACCAACGGCCAGTTCCAATACGTAGAAACCATCAAGCCGTAAGTTTGCGGGCGGGGCGCGCTCGACAAAATCCCGTTTCCGCGCCATCCTGCGCGCGTTGAAAACCGGCACTGCCAAGAGGAATTTTGTTGAGATGGCATGACTGAATTCCTTCAGCAACTCATCAACGGCCTGGCGTTCGGCTCGATTCTCGCCCTCATCGCGCTCGGCTATACGATGGTCTATGGCATCCTCCGCTTCATCAATTTTGCGCACGGCGACGTTTTCATGCTCGGCGCGTTCGCCGGATTTTATCTCGCGCCGAAAATCGCCCGGGTCCTGCCCACGCCCTCCATCGGGAGCGGACTGGCGGTGTTGTTTGCGGCGATGTTGATTTGCGCGGCCATTGGCGTGGTGATTGAACGGTTCGCCTACCGTCCCCTGCGCGGCCGCCCAAAACTGACCGTGTTGATCACCGCGATCGGCGTTTCGCTGTTTCTCGAATACACCGGCCAGTTCGTCTTCGGCGCCGCGCCCAAAAGTTTTCCCCGGCTTATTCCGGATTACCCGATTGCGCATGTGGGCGGACTGAGCGTCACCAGCGATCAAATCATTGTGCTGAGCGTGACGGGGTTATTGCTCGTGGCGCTGCGGTTCATTGTGCTGAAAACGAAGATCGGCATGGCGATGCGCGCCTTGTCCTTCAACCCGGAAGCCGCAGCCCTCATGGGCGTCAACACTGATATCGTCATCTCCTTCACTTTTGCGCTCGGTTCGGCGCTGGCCGCGGCGGCGGGAATTTTGTTCGCCATCAATTATCCCGCCATTGACCCGCTCATGGGTATTTTACCCGGCTTGAAGGCGTTCGTGGCGGCGGTCCTTGGCGGCATTGGCAACCTGCCGGGTGCGGTGCTGGGCGGACTCATCATTGGCGTCACCGAGGCATTTGTGTCCGGCTACATTTCCTCGACCTACCGCGACGCGATTGCGTTCGGTGTCCTGATTTTGATTCTGCTCGTCAAACCGTCCGGCTTGCTCGGCAAAAAGGAGGTGGAAAAGGTATGACCTTCAAGCACGCCAAACTCCTCCTGCTCGCCGCACTCCTGCTCAGTTTGCTGATTTCATTATTCGCGGGCCGCATCAATTCCTACGTCCTGTTCGTGCTGTATGCCATCGGCATCAACATTATTCTCGCCGTCAGCCTCAATCTGATCAACGGTTACACCGGCCAGTTCTCGCTGGGTCACGCGGGGTTCATGGCCGTGGGCGGGTACACGGCGGCGGTCATCACCAACCAATTCGGCGATTTGAACGCCTTCGCGGCCGGCGCGCTGTTTTTCGGCGCGCTGCTGGCCGGCGGATTGCTCGCCGCGGTGACGGGATTGCTGGTCGGCCTGCCGACATTACGGTTGCGGGGCGATTATCTGGCCATCGTCACGCTCGGTTTCGGCGAAATTATCCGCGTCATCTTCCAAAACATGAACGCCGTCGGCGCGGCGCGCGGTTTGAGCGTGATGCACGGGTACACCAATTTCTTTTGGACGTTCGGCACGGCGGCCGTGACGGTCTACGTCGTGACCGCGCTGGTGCATTCGACCTACGGCCGCGGGTTCATCGCGGTTCGCGACGACGAGGTGGCCGCCGAGGCGATGGGCATCAACACCACCAAATACAAAGTCACCGCTTTTGTGGTCGGTGCGTTCTTTGCCGGCATGGCCGGCGGACTTTATGCGCACTCCATTCAATTTCTCACGCCCAGCGGTTTTAATTTCATGCAATCCATTGCCATTGTCGTGATGGTCATTCTCGGGGGCATGGGCAATACGCCGGGCGTGATTATCGCCGCGATTTTGCTGACCTTGCTGCCGGAAGGACTGCGCTGGCTCGCCGGCATCCCGTCGCTGCCCGGGATTGCCAAAGCGTACCCCTTCGCCTGGGTTGGCAATACGCGCATGATCATTTACTCCCTGCTGCTCATTGGGCTCATGCTGACGCGGCCACAGGGATTGTTCACCTGGAAACGCAGGCCCATCCTTCCGGCATGACGAGCCCGAGCGAAAATCCATTGCTGCAGACCGAGCGGGTGACCATTCGCTTCGGCGGCTTGACCGCGGTGTCCGGTCTTGATTTGCAGATTGGACGGAACGAACTGATCGGTTTGATCGGCCCCAATGGCGCGGGCAAAACGACCGTGTTCAATCTCATCACCGGCGTTTATCAGCCGACGGAAGGCACGATCCTTTTCGACGGTCAATCCATCACCGGCTGCAAGGCGTACCGCATCACGGCCCGGGGGATTGCGCGCACCTTCCAGAACATCCGGCTGTTTTCCTCGCTGACCGTCTTCGACAATGTCCGCACCGCCTTTCATTTGCATCTGCAGGGTGACGTGCGCCACGCGCTCTGGCGCGGCCGCGCGTTTTGGGCTGAGGAAAAGGCCATCGCGACGCAAGTCCTGGAATTGCTGGAAATTTTTCACCTGGAAAAGTTCCGCGCCGCGCCGGCCAAAAGCCTGAGTTATGGCGACCAGCGGCGGTTGGAAATTGTCCGGGCGCTGGCGGCGCGGCCCAGGTTGTTGTTGCTCGATGAACCCGCCGCCGGCATGAATTCCAGCGAAAAAACGGACTTGATGCGGTTGATTCAGTTCATCAAGGGCAAATTTCAAATTTCCGTATTGCTCGTGGAACACGACATGCAGGTGGTCATGGGGATTTGCGAGCGCATTGCGGTTTTGGATTACGGTGTAAAAATCGCCGAAGGCCGGCCGGACGAGGTGCGCCGGAACCCGAAAGTCATCGAGGCCTACCTCGGGGAGGAACGGACCCACGATGCTTGAATTGCGAAATTTGACCGCGAGCTACGGCGCCATCACCGCGCTGCACGGAATTTCCCTGTCGGTGCCGCCCGGCCGCATCGTCACTCTCATTGGCGCGAACGGTGCGGGCAAGACGACGACGCTCAAGGCCATCTCCGGCTTGTTGCGCGCGCGCCGCGGCGAAATTCTTTATGACGGTAAAAACATCGCCGGCCTGCCGACCCATCAAATCGTCAAACTCGGTCTTTCGCACGTTCCCGAGGGTCGGATGATTTTTGTAAATTTGACAGTGATGGAGAATCTGCAGATGGGCGCCTATCTCCAAAAAGACCGGCAGGCCATTCAGCGCGAATTGGACTACGTTTTTGCCACGTTTCCGCGATTGCAGGAGCGCCGGCAGCAGATTGCCGGAACCCTGTCCGGCGGTGAACAACAGATGCTGGCGATTGGCCGCGCCCTGATGAGCAAGCCGAAATTCCTGATGCTGGACGAGCCGTCGCTGGGACTCGCGCCGTTGCTGGTCAAAACCATTTTTGAGAAAATCATCGAAATCAACCGGCAACAGGGCATCACGATTTTGCTGGTGGAGCAAAATGCGAATCTGGCCCTGGAAGTATCCCATTCCGGTTACGTGCTCGAAACCGGCAAAATCACCTTGCAGGGCGATTCCGCCGCGTTGCGGCGGAATCCGCAGGTCCGGAGCGCCTATCTGGGCGGTTGAAATGCCCTGTTGACTTCGCCCGGAGGTTTGATAGATTCCCTGTCCCTTTGCCCGGTTTTGAAATGAAAACACATTTGCCCAAAGTAAATTTGGACCAGCGGAAATGGCACGTGATCGACGCCGACGGCGCCGTGCTGGGCCGGCTGGCCGCTCAGGTCGCCGACATTTTGCGCGGCAAAAACAAGCCCGTGTACACG
>JAJPJM010000184.1 GCA_021324235.1 Verrucomicrobiota bacterium | reverse complement strand
TGGGCTGGGGTTCGCTCTGGCAATGGCTGGTCATGACGGCCGGAGGCGCTCTGGCAACGCCGGTTGTTTTTGAATTTTTCAACTGGTGCCAGCGGGCGCTGGGTTACCAGCCGAGAACGGAAACGAGTTTCCGGCCGGACCGCGAAATCCGGCGTAGTCGCATGTAGTCGCATGTTAATTTTTGACGAACTGAAAAAGAACGACCCGCAGCTCCGCCTCGTGGCGGCGGTGCTGGCGGGCGGCCTGTGCCTGTTGCTGGCCGGTTTGTGGTGGGTGCAAATCGTCTCTGCGCGCGAATATGAAAGCCATCTGGAAACCCAGTCCTATCGCACGGTGCGTATTCCGGCGGTGCGCGGGAAAATCCTGGACCGTAATGGCCAGGTGCTGGCGGAAAACGGCCCGCAGTACAATCTCAGTCTTTATCTTGATGACTTGCGCAAGCCCTTCGACGACGCGTACGGCCAGGCATTGGCCCGCGTCCGCGCCGCGCAGGAACAACTCATGGCGGCACAGGAAAAGAAATTGGGCCGCCCGTTGACCAAGATTGAACGCCGGCAGTTCGCCCTTTCGCCGGACCAACGCGAGCAGTTGCGCGAACAGGCGCGCTTTCACGTGGCCAGCGACGTGGTCATGCAAATAAGTGAACGGCTCGGCCAGCCGCTCCAGCTGGATGCGACGGTTTTCGACCGCCATTACGAAGCCCGACGCGCCCTGCCGTATACGCTGCTAACCAATCTCGACACCGTTCAGATTGCGCGGTTTGAGGAGCAATATACCGGTACCCTCGGGGTTGATCTGGATTTACAGCCCGTCCGCATCTACCCCTTTGGGGAAATCGCGGGGCATTTGCTCGGCTATTTGCAACGGGACGATCGATCGGAGCAGGGTGAGGACGCTTCCTTTTCCTATCGCCTGCCGGATTATCACGGCATCGTGGGCATTGAAGGCGGCTGTGACGCGGAGTTGCGGGGACGGGCGGGAGCGGAGGCCGTGCTGGTCAACAACCTCGGCTATCGCCAGTCGGTCAACACCCTGAGCCCGTCCGAACCGGGGCACAACGTCGTGCTGACATTGGACATGGACATCGAACAGGCGGCCGCTGAATCCATCGAGCGCCGGCAGGGCGCCGACGCCCGGGCCGCCGCGGTGGTCATGGACGTGCGCACCGGCGACGTGCTGGCCATGGTATCGTCACCGGCCATCAATCCGGATTATTCCGCCAACGATCCCAAATATCTGGCCGATCCCAAATTACGCCCGCAAATCAACCGGGCCACCCAGGAAAATTATGCGCCCGGCTCCATTTTCAAAACCATTGTCGGACTGGCCTGTCTGGAAAAGGGGTTGAATCCGGAGCAAACGTACTACGTCCAGGAGGACCCGACCCGGCCGGGCCGGGGATGTATTTACATCGGCCGACGCAAGATTGACGACACGGTGACACCCGGGCCCTATAATTTTAAACGCGCAATCATGCACTCCAGCAACGCTTACTTCATCACCAACGGGCTGCATGCCGGGGTGGAAAATATCGTCCGTCTCGGCGAGGAATTTCATCTGGGCGAACGCACCAGCTTGCCCACGCGGCAGGAAACAGCCGGCATCTTTCCCAGTCTGGATGACGTGAACAGTTCCGGCTGGCACGATGGTGACACGGCCAACCTGTGCATCGGTCAGGGTGACATTGCCGTCACGCCCATTCAAATGGCGGTGATGGTTTCGGCCATCGCCAACGGCGGCAGGGTGCTTTGGCCGCGGCTCGTCGAACGGATTGAACCCCAGGACCCAACCTCCGCCGAAGCGCCCGCCGTTTTCCCGTCGGGGGTGGTGCGGAATGAACTGGGCGTGCATCCGCGCAGCTTGAAAATCCTGCGCGACGCGATGCTGGCGGAAACCGAGGATCCGGAGGGCACCGGTTATCCGGCGAAAGTGCCCGGCATGCGCATTTGCGGCAAGACCGGAACCGCGCAGGTCATGGATGAGCACAACCGGATCACCGGCCATAATTACTGGTTCGCGTCGTTCGCCCCGTATGAAAATCCCCGCTACGCCGTCGTGGTGATGGTGGAAACGGAGGCCGGCGGTTCGGGCGGCCTCACCTGCGCGCCGATTGCACACGATATTTACGAGGAAATTCAGAAACGCGAAAACGTGGACACCCCCAAGACCCTGGCGGAGGCAAACCATTAATGTCCACCACCCCGCTCAATCAGGAACACCACGAACGGTTCGACCGGTTGCAACTGGCCGCGCTGGGCGGGCTGATGATCATCGGCACGCTGTTCGTGTACAGCGCCACCATGGCCAACCCGGTGATGGCGGCGGTGCCGTGGTACGACCAGGCCTGGCTGCGGCAACTGGTCTGGTACGCGCTCGGCCTGGGCGCCGGCGCGGCGCTCTGCGTGTTGGATTACCACACGCTTGCCCGCTGGTCCTTTGTGGCCTATTGGGTGACGATTTTCTTTTTGATCGTCGTGCTGGTGCCGCACATCGGTTCGATGCGCTTTGGCGCGCGGCGCTGGATTGACCTCGGCCCGTTCCAATTTCAACCGTCCGAATTCGCCAAACTCGCGTTCATCCTCGCCTCGGCCCATTTTCTCAGCCGGCCGGCGGATGAATTGCGGGTGCCGCTGACCTTCTGGAAGGGCATTGGGCTGTTGCTTCTGCCGTTCGCGTTGACCTTGAAGGAGCCGGACCTGGGTTCGGCGCTGGTGCTGCTGCCGACCGGACTGGTGATGATGTACGTCGCCGGCACACCCAAAGGCTATTTGCTGAAACTGATGGGGGCGGTGGGTCTGCTGGCCGCGTTGTTTCTGGTGGATGTGCTCTTTGTGCCGCCGGGTTGGTGGCAGATTTCCATGGAGCCGTACCAGCGCGACCGGTTGCTGGTTTATTTTGGACGGGATTACACCGCCTTTGCCTCGCCGAACGCCACCCCGGCGGAGTTGCAACGGCTCCGGCAACAGGAATTGGACGATCAATACAACGTCCGCCAGGCGTTGATTTCCGTCGGTTCCGGCGGGCTGACGGGCAAAGGCTGGCGACAGGGCACGCAGAACGCCCTGGGCTATCTGCCGCGGGCCGTGGCGCACAACGATTTCATTTTCTCCGTGATTGCCGAGGAGGAAGGATTCATCGGGAGCCTGATCGTGCTCGGCTTGTATGCATTGGTTCTCTTCTCCGGATTGAGAATCGCCGGACAGGCGCGCGATCGCCTGGGCCGGCTGGTGGCGGTGGGCGTGGTCACGCTCATCTTCAGCCACGTTTTTATCAATATCGGCATGAACATACGCATCATGCCCGTGACGGGCGTACCACTGCCGCTGCTTTCTTACGGCGGGTCTTCAGTGCTGGGCTCGTTGATCGCCGTGGGCTTGATGCAAAACGTACACATTCATCGGAAAGGATACTGACATTTATGAGCAACAATAATTTTTCACGACGGCGCCGCGGCCTGCGGTTCCGCCCCAAGGGCGGCATGGGCCAAACCCCGCCAAAGACCGACCGCGAAGCCATCCAGGCGCGCGCGGAGGTGGTGAGCGAACAGGGCGGTGCCGAGCGCGTATTCGAAAAACGGCACGCGCATGAAATCGAACGCGCCGAAAACGTGGCCGCCGGATTGCCCCCGCAGGGAACCCCGGAACGCGTGGAACCGGCCGCCGGCCCGGACAAAAGGGATTTCCGTGCCCCGCGTCTCGACACCCCCGAGCAGGTGGAGGAGGAAAAACCCTTCGAGCCGGTGGCCCTGCCCGAACAATCCCGGGGCGTTCTGGACGCCATCAAACAGGCCGCCACCAACCTCGTAAAAAAGGTCCAGCGGTTCATCCGCCCGGAACACAAGATTCACAAGGAGGTGGTCATCAACGCCGAAACCCTCGAAACCCGGGTGGCCGTGATCGAAGGCGGCAAACTCGAGGAATTCAACATCGAGCGCACCACCGAGGAACGGCTGGTCGGCAGCATTTTCAAAGGCAAAGTCCGCAATCTCGAGGACGGCCTCAAGGCCGCGTTTGTGGACATCGGCTTCGAGAAAAATGCGTTCCTGCACTATTGGGACATTGTACCGAACCAGTTCGACAGCGGCGTGGAAATCGTCGAACGTCCCGCCGGGCGGGACCGCCGGCCGACCCGCCCGAAAATCACGCAAAAGGACATCCCGCGGCTCTATCCGCCGGGCAGTGAAATCATCGTCCAGGTCACCAAGGGGCCGATTGGCACCAAAGGTCCGCGCGTCACGACCAACCTCGTGTTGCCGGGACGCTACCTGGTGCTGCTGCCCAATTCGGACCAAAGCGGCATCTCGCGCAAGATTGAAAACCAGGAGGAACGCCGGCGGCTCAAGAAAATCCTGCGGGAACTGTCCATCCCCGACGGCATGGGCGTCATCATGCGCACCGCCGGCGAAGACCAGCAGAAACGTTATTTCGTGCGCGACCTCGCCTTGTTGCTCGAAGAATGGCACGGCGTGCAGGAAAACATCAAATCGCAACCGATGGCCACCTGCGTGTTCCAGGAGCCGGATTTGATCGCCCGCACCGTGCGCGATTTTCTGACCGAGGACGTGGAGCGCATCGTGGTGGACCAGCAAAAGGCCTACGAACAGATGCGCGAGATGATTTCAAAAATCTCCGCCCGCGCCGCCAACAAGGTGAAATTATATGCGGACGCGCAGCCGGTGTTCGACCGGTTCAACATTACCAAACAACTCGAGAACACGTTTTCACGCCAGGTCCATTTGAAGAGCGGCGGCTACATCGTTATTGATGAAACCGAGGCGCTGGTGGCGATTGACGTGAACACCGGCCGGCACAAGGGCAGTCGCGACCAGGAATCCACGATCCTGCGGGTCAACCTCGAGGCCGCCGAGGAAATCTGCCGCCAGTTGCGCCTGCGCAACATGGGCGGGCTCATCGTGCTCGATTTCATCGACATGAAGGGCCGCCGCGATCAACAGCAGGTCTATCAGCGCATGAAGGAAGGACTGCGCCGTGACAAGGCGAAGACGCACATCCTGCCCATCTCGCAACTCGGCCTCATGGAAATGACGCGCCAGCGCCACACCGAAAGCGTGCGCTCGGCGGTTTATGACGACTGCCCGTACTGCAAGGGCCGCGGCAAGGTGAAAAGCGTCGTGACCATGAGCGTCGAAATCCAGCGCAAGCTCCAGGAAATCCTGAAGAAACGCACGCGCGACGAATCGGACTTCGAACTGCGCATCGTGGTGCATCCGACCGTGCTGGAACGGCTCCGCACCGAGGACGAGAAACATCTCATCGAGATGGAAAAACGTTACTTCGGCAAGCTGTCGTTCCGCGCCGACACCGGCATGCACGCCGAACAGTTCAAAATCGTGAACGTTGAGAACAATGAAGAACTGGCGAGCGTCGGTTCGTAGAAGGTAGGGCTCGCTCTCCGAGCGAGCCGCGGCGCGATAGGGACATCGCGCCCTACCTTAATAAAGCGCTCCGCAGAAACTGCGGGGCGTTTTCTGTTTACAACTTCCCCTTGGTGCTGGGCAGCCGGCCGGCGATGCGCGGATCGCGTTGACACGCGGCATCCACCGCGCGCGCGAACGCCTTGAACAGCGCCTCGACGATGTGATGCGGTTCGTCGCCGTACAGCAGTTCCAGGTGTAGATTGCAGCGGGCCTCGTTGGCGAAGGCCCGAAAAAATTCCCGGGCCAGACCAAAACGGAAGGCGCTCGACATGTCCTGCTGTTTCTCCGTGCGGGAAATTTTCTTTTGTGAAAATTTGTCCAGGCCGCGCCAGACCAGATGCGGTCGTCCGCCAAAATCAATGACGCAGCGGGCGAGGCATTCGTCCATCGGCACGTAAGCCTCACCCGTAAACGGGTTTTTCGGATGAAAACCGGCGCCATAACGGCGGAGGCCGCGTTTGTCGCCGAGCGCAGTGGCGAAGGCCTGCCCCAGGGCGATGCCGCAATCCTCGACGGTGTGATGTGCATCCACTTCCAGATCACCGGCACAACGGAGTTTCAGATCCACCGTCGCGTGTTTCGCAAACAGCACGAGCATGTGGTCGAAAAAGGGGATGCCGGTTTTGACCGAAGATTTGCCCTTGCCGTCAAGTCCAAGGCTGACGGAAATGCGGGTTTC
Source organism: Verrucomicrobiota bacterium (assembly GCA_021324235.1). Classification (GTDB taxonomy): domain Bacteria; phylum Verrucomicrobiota; class Verrucomicrobiia; order Limisphaerales; family UBA11358; genus UBA11358. The sequence continues at coordinate 3,708 of JAJPJM010000184.1, read as the reverse complement.
ATTCGTGTTCCGCCCAATTTTGGCCTGCCGCAATTTCATGACAACCATTAAACCAAAGCAGCCCGCGAAAAACAAAGCGCAATTGCGCGGGACGCATCCGCCACGACGGGCAAACAAGTTCGGCAACTTTCCCGCAACTTACGCGATGTTCAGCGCTTTGGCTTCGGCAACCAGTCCGTCAGGCAACCGAGCAATGTCAGCGCTGAAATCAGCACACCCATGCGGAACATCCAATCTTCATAACGGAGCGTGACGTCATGCCGGCCGGCGGGAACTTCCAGTGCCTGGAAAGCATGATTGGCGCGCAAAAGGGGAACCGGCTTGCCGTCCATATAAGCGTGCCAGTTGTGATAATATGTCTGGGCCACAACCACCAATGCCGGAGCGGAAGCCGCAACGGTGAGATGCACCCATTGCGCGTTGAACTGCTGGTTGGAGATTATTGCCGCAGCGCCATTGGTTACAGTCACTGTATTTCGCGCCGATAAAGGCAGAAAGACCATGCGGCGAGGGTCGAAGTCCGGCGTGTTCAGTTTGTCCTGTATTTCCGGGTCGGCGGCGAAGACCGGTTGTTGGCCGGCAGTGACCAGCGGCAGGAATGTTTTGCGTTCCTGCCAGGCAAAAGCGGTGTTGGTCGCGGAAATCTGGGAGACGCCGAGGAAATCCAAAAGCGGGGCTGCCGGAGGAGGATTGGTCCTGGTTGGATCCAGGTAGATTCCGTATAAAATCCCGTCAATATCCCATTCACCCCTGAGATGGAGCGAGCAGAAGCCGTCCACTTTGGGAATGTTCTCGGGAACATTGCAATTTTCAAAAAGCGCACCGCGAACACCCACACAATAGTAAAGCGGGTTGTCGGTCCCGTTATACAAAAGATATGACGACGCCTGCCGGCTCAACATGGCGCGCGATTCTCCCAGTTTCGGCCGGGAGGTCATGCTCAATTCAAGCGGGCCAAAGGCTTTGGTAACGACCACGGCATTGACTTGCAGGCCAGAAGTAACCAGGTCAAAACCGATCAAGGCCAGGACGGCCAGCCCCATCAGCCCGCGCATTCTCGTGGTCGGAGCACGGATCAAGAGGCTGACGCACCCGACCATGGCGAGCAGGAAAAGCAACCGAAAGGCGCCATCCCGCCACATCCACTGCCAGTCGTACCCGGGGGCCAGCCACCAGCGGGCCGCAGCCAGCAAGCAAACGACCATGAGCAACAGGATGGCGGCAACCATAAACAGGATGCGTTCATTCCGCTTCAAATTTTGGGAGGCTGCGTTTTGAAAACCGTTGAAACCGCAGGCCGCGAGCAACGGGATGGTAAAAACCGGTATCGAGACGAATTTGATTGGAAAACGGGCAAACCCGATCCACGGAATGATGTGTTTGAGCCAGGCATAAACGTAACCGTCATTGCCCAACGCCAGCACCAGCCCGGCCAATGTCATCCCCGCGAGCCCGCATATTTCCGGCTGCCGCCGCAATCGCCAGACGCCCACCGCCGCCAGTGCCAAAGTCCCAATGCCAAGATAGTAGGAGACCGTCCACGGCTGGTTCGACTGCACACAGGTTCCGAACATTGTTTTCAGGCAATGAAACAGCGGCACCACAAAATTGGCCCACCCCCATACCGCCATCGGATAGGCATCCGATTGAACATATGAAGCATCGCGTTCCGAATGATTCAACAAATCAAAAAACGGAAGCAGTTGCATGGCCGAAAGCCCTGCGATCAGCATGACCACGAGGACAAACCTTCGGAACGTTGGCCAAAGGGGAATTATTTTTCGCCACGCCTGACTGAGCCACAAGATCCCCAGCATGGTCCAGGTGAAAATTATGATTTCGGGCGCACCCGACAACATCTGCATCGCACCGGCCAGGGCGGCGATTATCATGCGGCGGCCTCCTCCACTCTGCCAGGCTTGCCCGGCCCAGAGCATGACCAATGGCTGCCAGCTAAGTGCGGCGAGATTGCTCGTCCACATCAGACTATTGAGCATAAGCCCGTTGAGCGCGAAGGCCAGGCCGGCAATGCTCGCGGCCAGCCGGTTTTGGGTCCAACGATATGCCAGTAAATGCATACCCACCCCCGCGAGCACCAGGTGGCCGAGGCAAAAAATGTTCAGCGACCACGGCAGCGGAAACACCATGTAGATGAGTGACAGCGGATAACAAACCGACGTGTTCCACTGTGCCAGAAACGGCACGCCGCAATTGTTTAGCGGGTTCCAAAGCGGCACCTGCCCGTGCCAGAAACTCTCGTGCGCGTAATATGCGACCGGATAAGTGAACAGCCCGTAATCATGAAAAAAGAAACTGTGCGTGCCCAGAATGACCCCGGGATAAAGGGCGAACAGGAAAAGGGCGATCAATCCGGCCAGGCGTCCGGGAGTGAAGGCATCCACCCAGGACGAGGAACCTTTCCGAAACGATTCTTCATTTGAGGCGTCTGACTGGTCTTCCGGCGCTGGTGTCATGTTGTCAACGCAGTGCTTGGCCCGGCGTCGCAGTGAACTCCCTTTGTTCAGCAACCTTTTCCAGACTGCGGTCAGCGCGGTGCCCTCGGGCACATAACGGCCGCCCGCCGGAAAAAAACACAAGCCGCCCTTTAGAACGAGGCGAGATGGCCTTGAGAAACATCTCCCGGACAGGCGACGGGCGATAGGGACATTTCGTCATTTGTCACCCATTGCTTTTTTTTTGGCTTCGTCAATCTGCTTTTGGATGCCCTCCGGGTCGGGCGAAATTTGTTTGACCCTTTCCAGATACTTCAGGGCCTGCGGCCAATGACCATCGTTTTCCTCCAATCGCGCCAGACTCATGGTGATTTCTTCGCAGAGATACAGGCTTTGCACGTTCGTTTTGGCGTCCGCCGGTTGGACCTCCCAGCAGCGCAACCCCGCCAGCCAGACGTTACGGGCACGGTTGGCGTCGTGATATCCTTCGTTGTAAACCCGGCCCAGGTCGAACAGCAATTCGGTGTTGCCCGGGTTGTTATGCAGTCCCTCAAATAAAAAAGCCTGGGCTTCCCGGGGATTATGAAGGCTGGTCTGAAGCCAATAAGCGCCCACCGTGTAACTGTCGATCATTTGCGGGTTCATATCGGCCGCAAGCTTCAACCACGGCAGGATTTCCTGCACGGTCACCGCCTTCACGTGGCCCGACGGTCCGCCGGAGCTCAAATGCGTATGCCGGTTGGGGACAAATTGGCGGTCCAGGGCGGCAATCCAATCCCGGGGCGGGCCCAAAAAATCATCGCTGGTCGAATTTGCATCGTCCGCCTGCCCATGCGCGGGATCCGCGACGTCGCGGTCCGTCTCCTGTTGGTCAAACATGGACGGATAATAGCCGCTGTGAAAATACACATCGGCCATAACGAACATTTCGTTACCCAACAGCCGTCGTCCTTCGCCGAGCAGCAGCTTGAAGACGTTGTCCGACTGCGACTGGCCCTTGTTCCAGTCGGCGGCGCGCGGCACTGCGTTCCACCACGCGGCGCGCGGCACGAACAGCGTCGCCAGCGTAAAACACAGCACGAACAGCAAGGCCAGCAACCAGCAGGACGGAACTTTTTTCATCAGTTCAGGCTTTTTCGGCGGAACGCGAGCCAGGTCAGCATCAAAAACAAGCCCGCGTAAGCCGCCGCGTAAAGCGTCGCCAGTCCGCAGGCCAGCCAGCTTACCAAACCCCAGTCGTTGACCACCCGTTCGC
>JAJPJM010000065.1 GCA_021324235.1 Verrucomicrobiota bacterium | reverse complement strand
CCTGGGAGGTGGCGAAAGGGATCTGGACGAAGCCAGAGGCCCGCGAGGGCCGAGTGAGCGGGACCGAGCGAGCCAAACCATCTGCGGCAGGTTTGGGAAACCCATCCGCAATCCGCAAACTCTATATCGAGTTTTCATCGCCCAACCACTACCACGCCCGCGCCTGATTGTAATGCGTTGTGTGCGTTGATGGCGTTGATGGCGTTGTGTGCGTTCGCGCTACTTGGCGTTCAGCGTTCGATGTTCGATGTTCGATGTTCGAAAACTTCAGCCTTTAGCATTCGCAAGATGCCAGCAAGTCTCCTCGACAGCGAAAAATAAACGATGCTCCTTTCCCCAGACTCGATTCAGCCCAGACCCTTCCTCCATGCCGTGCCGCTCAAGCGTGAATAAATACGGCCAATGGAAGTCTTTCGGTTTAGCGCTTGAACAACTCGAGCGGAATCGCATTCGCCATCGCCTCATATCCCCCCGGACTCAAGTGTATTCCATCCCCGCTGTTGTAGGCGCGCAACAGATTGGTCTCATTCATCGGGTCCCGCACAGCCGCATCAAAATCGATGACCGCGTCATACACCTTGTTGGTCCGAATCCAGGCATTCACGGTCTGGCGCGCCTGCTCGTGAGCCGGCGTGTAATAGCTGAATCCGCCGAAGGGCGTAATCGTCGCGCCGTAAACCAGCATGTTTTGGGCGTGAGCCTTCGCCGCAAAATCCTGATACGCTTTGATCAAACTCATCGCCATTGCCGTACTTCCCTCCCCAGAGCGGGTGCCGCCAATGTCATTCACCCCCTCGAAAACAATCAACCACCGCGCCCCGCTTTGTTGCAACACATCACGGTCAAATCGCTTGATTGCCGCCGGTCCCAGCCCGCCAAAAAGTCCATTGCCGCCAATGCCATGATTCAGGACTGAAATTCCAGCCGTGGCCGAATTTGTGTTCAACCGCCGCGCCAGGTCATCCGGCCACCGATTGTTCCTGTCCGTCGTCGATCCCCTTCCATCCGTAATCGAGTCACCCAGCACAACCACCGCCTTGCTGGCCGCGTCCCCCTGCACATCCACGCCCGTAATAATGTACCAATGCTCCGCTTTCACCGCTGTCGGCATGTTCGTCGCGGACACGACATTGTCGGGCTGGATAAACGAATGGGTCCTCGATCCTGGATGCCCGGAAATCGTGTTGCTCGACATCGGCCCGAAGAAAATCGTCACCGCAAGATTCGTCAGCGCCGGAAGATTGAAATCAACTGGATCGGAATAAATAGTTTCGCCCGCCGGAATGCTCACCGATTCCGCGCTATTGAATTTAAGTGCGTGATCAGTCGCCGCGTCAATGTCACCCTCCCCTGCACTGCCGCGCCCCGCCGCCAGCGCCACATGTGCTGAATTCATCACGACCGCATTCGTCCCGAACGCATTGCAAAAACGCACGCGAATCCGATTTCCTCCAATGGTCACATAGACAAATTGCCGTAGCGTGCTGTTCGCCAGAGGAGCCGGCGGCAGGTTGCGAGGCTCCGTCAGTTGCGGGCTGCACGCCCAGGTCCCCACCCAATCACCACTCGCACCCATCGCAATCTGTACACTGCAGAACACGGTGATACTCGCCAGCAAAGCCACTTTTAAAAGCGACGCCGCGAGACGGAATAAAATGTGAATTCGTAGTCTAGGCATGGTAAGGACGAATAAATCCTAAGCGACGGCCAATCGTCTGGATATATTTAAATTCAGAGCTATATCCATGGGAGGCGAAAATTGGAATCAGCTTTTTCCCGATTCTTCACCGATTATTCATCTGGTGACCGACTTGCCGCCAAACCACAGTTTCCAGATTTCCGCGGGAGGTGTTTCCATCGGCACACGAACCAGTTCGGCGCAAGGCACGCTCCTCTTTACCAACACGCCGTCCGGATCGCAGGCCATCACGCTTCAGTAACCGCCTCCTCATCTAGGATCGGAGGGCCGCTCGTCTGCCAATCATAAGGCTAAGATTTTCCCGCGTTGGTCAACTCAGCGGACAAGGGGAAGATCAAATGTCCAGACATCAAGGGTTGGAAAGACGGAAGAATAATTTTCCCGCCGGCGGTGTGATGATAATGCTGTTCGTGCCGTTGGCGGTATTAATGGTGTACCCGCTGGCGGTCCAAGTCCCCGTTGCGAGATTGTTGTTTTGCTGCAGGGTGTAACTGCCGGTATTCGGCCAGGAAACTTTCACACTCCCGGAGCCGAGAGATTGGATCATTAGATTCGGCACGCCTGGTACTGGCACCACCGCGATGATGCTCCAGAATCCGCCCGTGACGGAATAGCTGCTCCCGCGCATTCCGGTTCCGGCGTCATGCTGGCCGATGGTGCCGTTCACGGAATGCGTCAAGCCGGAGGCAGGTCCGCCGCCGCCGGCGACCTTGTACCAATCAATGGAGAATTGCTGCGCCAACGCGGGAAGGCAGAATGCCAATCCCAGCAAGCCGAACAGGATTCGTTTTTTCATAAAGAGGTTATTTCCTCCGAAAACATGGTGGGTGGATTTGTTCAGTTTCCAATGACCGCCGCGCCGTCCAGGGCGGTGATCGTCATCGGCTTCTGGATAATCATGGGTGCAGTGCTGTGTCCAGCGGTCTTGATAAAGATAGTTCCGAAGTTGCTGACGGCATTTGTGCCGGCGGCGAGCGTTTTGAACGGAGTCGTGTAATTTCCGTTTTGGATGCTGCCGGTGTAATTGAAATCAACAAAGACCGGACCGGAAAATTCGGTGAGCGAGTTGATAAGACCCTGGCCGGTAGGCGTGCCCCAGCCGGTGCAAAGATCGTATCCCGGCTGCGCGAAATATTGGTTGGGGCTGACTGAGTTGGTGTTGGAGCCAACCGTAATGTCATGAAAGCCGGGGCTGTAAAGAGTACCCAGGGCGATCTCGTAGATGGCCGGATTGGGAAACCCCAGAGGCGCCTTGCCCTGGGAGGCATTCTGCTGGTTCACCAACGCCGTGAAACCCGCCCACAGCGGCGCAGACGCGCTGGTTCCACCAACTCCCGTTACCTGCCCGGGGATATTGGGGTTGCCGTTCGTAAAGGTTATGGTGTCAACAATCTCAATGGACTGCGCGCAGGCGGCAACATCCGGAACGTTACGCCATGTTCCGGAACCGCCGTTGCCGCCCATGTTGACGGGCTGCTGGTAATTCGGGATAGGCACATTAATAAGAATGCCGCCGCCGGTGATGTCCTTGCCGGTGGGATTGCCGCCGTTCCAAACCACTTCGGAATTCCAGGAAGCGCCAGTACCGTTCATCGATAGAATGGTGCCGCCCACCGAGGTCATGTAATTCTGGCTGATGTTTCCGGCACCAGTCTGAGTTGGATACGCCCCGAAGTCCCCGCTGGCATAGTAAAAAGATTGGCCCTGCATTGCCATCTCCAGCAAGGCATTGGTGATCGCTGAATCTCCACCGATGCCCCAGGAACAGCTGACCTGCCGCGGAAGCGTTTCGCCTTTGGTGGGGCTGGCAATTTCATTCATCACGCTGGTGTCAAAAATGCCTTCATAGACGTTGACGCGATTCAACCCGGGAGCCATGGCAATGGCCATTTCGATGTCCAGGCAGACTTCGTTATTGTTGGCACCAGCGGTGTTGCTGACACCGTCCACCAGGAAGGGTGAGACGGGTACGTTAGGGCTTACGCCCGCGAGGTTTTGATATTTCGTAATATCACTGGGCGTGTAACCGTCAAATTCCACCAGGCCGACCACCTGGCCGGACCCGTTGAGCGAAACGCCGGGGGCGTAGGCATTTCTGAAATCGTTGCCCAGATACAGATTGTTGGTGCCGGAGCCGGTATCGGGTTGCGGCCCGCGGCGGTGGTATTCAATGATGCTGGATGGTTTTGGAATAAAGAAATTATCGAGGCCCTGGATATAAACCATCGGCAGCGAGGGATCCACGGCCGGTTCAACATTCGGCGCATAGAACTCGCGGTCTTCGGTGGGATGGCGGTAGGTGCCGAGCGTGACGTGAAACGCTCGTTCAAGGTCCGCGACGGTTCCCGATATTTCCACGTGCGCGCGATTCCCGAAAGTCCTCTCGACTCGCAATCGATTAGTGGTGGCGAACTGAATGACCGAATCGTATTCCGATTGGGAAGGCCCAAAGCGCTCCGCAAATTGGGCGGGTGTAAGGAATCGATGAAAGTTGGTGCTGGTCCCGCTGTAAACCTGGTTCAGGAGATTGGTCAGCGCGGGAAAATTGCGGAACTGTAATCCAATAGCGATGTGCAGTCGTCGTTCGCCCGGAAGACGCGTGATCTTCGGCAGTTTTTGGGCCCTGATCGCGGCCTCATTCCTGACCGGCCTGTCCGCCGCGAACAGAGTCAGAGCGGCAAACAGAAACGTGGCGACGGACAGCGCCTTGGCAAGTCGCCTGACCAAAAATGGGAATCTTGCGGGCAACTTTAAATTGGAAGTTTTCATTGCTTCTCAGTTTGACTGAATTAAGCGACGCCGCGGTTATTGCAGAGTCACGAGGACGAGTACCATGCCGGTCTTCGGGTCCAATCCGCTCATGGCCTTGCCCAGGATTGCTCCCTGTGCGCGGAAATGATCGGTGACTTTCATCGCGTGCCCCGGCACGCCGGATGTCGTGAGGAGGTCGCCGGGTTTGATGTCGCCGTTGGAGTTGTCGGCTTGCACATAGACGCGACCGGTCAAAGCCACATTTTGCCCGCCGTCCAGCGCGCCATCTTGTTGCAGGGCGATGCCAGGATGGATGCCGTTGGCGCCGCTGACAATGCCTGCGACGCGTGTATCGTACGCCGCGGCGCTCATTCTGAGCTGGCCCGGGTGTTTCTCGTCAATGACCACGACTGCGCCCTGCGGAATCCGGTCGTAGCTCATTTTGAACGGCTCAGCCAAATCGGAGCCGCCCGTGATGATGATGCTATGGGTGCGCGTGGTGCCGTTGACGTCGAGAGTGTTTTGCGGAGTGGTGGTGCCGATGCCGACGTTGCCTCCCGGAGTGTTCAGGCAAAGGGGAAGCGAAGTGAAGGATGCGTAGTTGAAGGCAAAAACGGCGCCAATCGGGCCGCCACCGCCGCCACCCTTCTCAATAAAGACACCGGATGCCGTGCCGTAATTTGGACTGGACGCTCCCGAAATCCCCAACCCGCCACTGGCCACCATCATTCCGCCCGGCGGAGTTGACGATGTACCGATGCCAACACCGCCGCTGGCGCGGATGAGGAATTGGTCGGAGACCGTACTGGAAAAGTCGGTGGAGGTTGAATCATCCGCCCAGACAAAACTGCCATCGGTGGCGGCTTTGGCGTGGAAACCGGCGGCGAAACTCAAATCTCCGCTGACGGTGTTAAATGCGCCGCCGGGAACAGTGGCGCCAGTGGCGCTGGCGACGTTGTTCGCACCGCCGCCGATGGTCGAGTCTCCCACCAAAAATCTGACGAACCCGCCGCTGAAATAGGGTACAACATCATTTCCGCTGGCGGAGTTGTTATCGCCACCACCGATGGCTGCGGTTGAACCACTGGCGCTGTTTCCAAAGCCGCCAGCAACGGCCGCCTGGGCACCGGCGGACTGGTTGATCAGCCCGCCGCCGATAAACGAAGCCGTGCCCGAGGCGATATTGCCCTGGGCGGAGCTTCCGTCCCATCCGCCGCCAGCGACGACCGATCCGATGCCGCTGGCATTGTTGAATGCGCCTCCCAGAACCGCTGATTCGTTGCTGCTGGCGAAGTTATACGCACCGCCGGCGACGGTTGAAATATAGCCGCTGGCGGTGTTCTGAAAACCGCTGCCCACAAAGGCATACTGGCCCCCGGCAAGGTTCCTGGCACCGCCCCCGATGGTCCCCCAGGCCGCCGTGACCATATTCGAATTTCCTGAAAGCGTCGCGCCACCGCCGGCAATCGTCGCGCCCACGATGCTGTTGGAAACCCAATTTCCCGGCGAACCGCCTATGACATTTGGCGCGCCGTCTCCCACCAAATCCGGCTCGAGCCGTAACGCCCGCGCGCCCGCCACTTTCAGTTCCAATGGCTGATTGTCCGAAGTGCCGAGGAAATTCAGGCCCGCGGTGGTTCCCAAATTACCGTTCAGTGACCAACCGCCAGTATTGCCCCCGACGACCGGATCTTGCCAGACCAGTTGGGAACCGTTGTAGGCAAGCACTTGTCCAGTATTGGGTGCGCCGAGGGTATTCAATTGCAGCGCGGAAATCACTCCGTCAGGAACACTGCTGGCGGAATCCGCGAGGGCCGCGTGCGTGGCGTCGCTGCTGAAAATGGCATAGGGCGTTGGGGTAAGTTGCTGACGCGGGCTTAAAACATCAAACGGAGGCGTCCCGCCATTGGTGATAACGCCGATTTCCAGCCAGTACGGCTGGCCGGTGAACACCCCGCTCCCGAAATCCACCATGGTCGTGAACAGACCATTGCTCACCGCGACGGCTGAATTCGTGAGCGGGCCGGCGATGACATTGCCGTCGGTGCTGGCGTCGTACAAAGTGAACGTAAGGTCATAATTGCCGGAGGGCTGACCAGTACCGTCATTCAGCCGGCCTTGATAGGTGAAAGCCGTGCCTTGTGCCGCCACGTGACCCATACCGGCAATCCATGCCAGCACCCAAAGTGAATAGAGTTTTTTCATAATCGCCTTCAATTATTACGGTTTGTGCTTCTGTTCATTCAAAGCATCGGGGACTCAATTGAATTAAGAAGATTTACCGGCGGGAGATTACAAGAATGTTGAACTTTTTTTGCCGGAAATACCTGGGCGTTGCGGGAGCTGAGAAAGCGCTGCCTGCGTTACCTATTCCTTTGGCGCTTCCAACAGACTAACGGTGTTGTCATCCATGGACACGGCGAGCCGGCGGCCATCGGGTGAGAATTGCAGCCGCAAGCCGGCGTTGGTCATGGTTTCCGAGAAAACTTCACGTCGGGTGGGCAAGTGCCATAACTTGATTGCCTCGTTATGTCCCAGCGAGGCGAGCGTGCGACCATCGGGCGAAAACGCCACGTCTGTCACCTCTTCCATATGGCCCGACAGGCTGGCCAGCGTGTCTCCGTTGGCCACGTTCCATAACCGGATGGTCCCGTCCATGCTGCCAGTTGCCAGCGTTTGGCCATCTGGTGAGAATGATAACCCGCTGACGAAATCAATATGGCCAGTGAGATGGCGTTCCGAACCGTCCGCGCAATTGAACAGATACACGAAATGGTCCCGTTCCTCGGAGATTGCCAGATATGTTCCGCCCGACGACAGGATGGCGTTGCGAATGGGCGGCATGGGACCATTGAACGTCTGCAGCAATTGCCCGGTCTCCGCGTTCCAAACGCGAATCATTCCGTTTGCGTCAATGGCAAAGAAAAAACGTCCGTCGGGTGACGTGGCGCAGCATGCAGGGCTATTTTCCAGCGGTGCGCCGGCCAGCCTCACTTCCTTTCTCAACGTTTTGCCATCCGGCAACCAGAATTGCAGTTTCAAGTTCGACGCGTCGAACAAGGCTGACGATTTTCCATCCGATGAAAAACCGATGACCACCCGGCCGGTGATGGAACCCGTTTCTGTGATACGGTCCATGTCCCACAAGGCTGCGTTTCCAACCTGCGGGTCGAACGTTGCGAGCCGTTTTCCGTCCGGTGAAAACTGCAGGCTGAGTTCGCGGTCGTGGGCCATGACACGGAGGCCGCGTGGTCTGACGTCCAGTGACCACAACATGACATTATGGTCCTTGCCGCCGGTTGCGAGAAATTTTCCATCAGGACTGAACGCCGCGCACCACACTTCGTTGTCGTGTCCGTGCAGAACGGACTTCAATGTCAGTGACGTCCGGTCCCAAAGTCGCACCGTTTGATCCGAACTCGTAGTGGCAATCGTCTCGCCGCCTTTGGAAAACGTTGCCGACCACGCGTGAAAGGATCCGCAGGAAAATATCCTGGGCTGGGAAAGGCCGTCCAGCGGCCAAAGTGAGACATCGCTCGACCAACCGGCGGAAAGCAGTTCGCGTCCATCCGGCGAAAAATTCAGCGACCATACCGGGGTTTTGGTCGGCCAGTCCCGAAGGAGTTTTCGCGAGGCAGTATCCCAGATTTTTATACCTCTGTTCGCCCCGGCCACGGCGAGTAATTTTCCATCCGGCGACAGCGCCAGCACACGGCCCACCGAGTCCAATTCACCAAGCAACTCCCCGGTAAGCCAGTTGAAGACCTTCACCGTGCGCGCCGGTTCCCAATAAAATGGGCTGGACTCCGCAGTGGCCAAAAGGTCGCCGGTTTTGGAAATGGCCGCCATTTCGCCCGGAAAATCCTTTTGCCGCCGCCAGGATTCGGTGCTCCAGAATGCCACGCCGCGATCGTAGCCCGTCACAAGACTCTTTCCATCTGGTGTAAAGGCGACAGACCAGGCGGCATTGGTAGTCACGTCTAGGGTGATGAGAAGTTTAGGCACAGGCATTTTCCAGATTTTGACTTTGCCGTCCTGGTCCCCAGTGGCCAGAAGAGTGCCGTCCGGTGAAAAATCGGCGCAGGTCACGGTGAGCTTGTGTCCCGGCAGCGTGACCAGTTGATCCCCGCGACAAAGAGTCCACAGGTAACGCCATTCAAAACCGCGCAAATCGGCCTCGCCAGGTTTGGGGCGGAGCTGCTCCAGGGTACGGCGTGCGAGCCCAAAATTTCCGTTTTGAATGGCCTGCGTCGCGGCCGCGATATCTGCCGCGTAAAGGTTGAGGCGTGTTTCGGCGGCATCGCGTTCAGCGATCAACCGTTGCTTTATTTCGCCCTGCGCGTGAAATTCCGCCTGCCGCCATTCCCAAAGAATTCCGCTCACGCCAAGGACTATCGCAGCCACCAATCCACCGCCGACAGATGCCAGCAACGGCCGCCGCCGGCACCAGAGCCAGGCGCGTTCGGCCAGCGGCACGGGTCGCGCTCGAATGGGTTTGCTTTCCAGGAAGCGCCCGAGGTCATCCGCGAGTTCCTGGGCTGAACGATAACGGCGGGCCGGCTCCTTTTGCAGGCATTTCAGGCAGATCGTCTGTAGATCCATGGGCGTCGCGGGATTCAATCGCCGCGGCAACACTGGTTCGGTATCCTGCACCTGAGCGAGAACTGCCTGGAGTGTTTCGCCCTGAAACGGCGGACGGCCCGTGAGCAGTTCATAGAGAATGGCCCCCAGTGAATAGACATCTGATTGCACCGTGCCCTCCGATGATTTGCCCATGGCTTGTTCAGGCGGCATGTAGTTGGGTGAGCCCAGGACCTGGCCGGTGGTGGTCAATTCCTGGTCGTGGGTCACGAGTTTGGCTAGTCCAAAATCCGTTACACGCGGCTGGTCAAAGACATCAAGCAAAACATTGGATGGCTTCAGGTCACGATGCAAAACGCCGCGCTGATGCGCATGTTCCACGGCCTCGGCGATGGT
>JAJPJM010000050.1 GCA_021324235.1 Verrucomicrobiota bacterium | reverse complement strand
CGCCGACGAGTTCCGTGATGATGTGAACATCCGGATCATTGACGGCTTCTTTCCAGTCGGTGGTCATCAACGACCGCGGAATCGGATAAGGCCGCGCCTCGTCAAAGGCCTTCACCGCCACTTGACGCACTGCCACATTGACCCCGATGCGCGAGGCCATCAGGCTGCCATTGAGCTGGAGGGCGTGAAAAACGCCGCTGCCCACCGTGCCGCCGCCGATCATGCCAAGGTTTACCTGCTGCATAGGAGCACACAGATTGCCGCGAAATGAAACGGGGAACAATCCATTTTTGAAGGCAGCGGACTGAAGCCCCCGCCCAACGCCGGACACAACGGCTTTAAATCATATAATCGCCGGCATCTTTGGGGCCGCTGGAACCACCGTCCGATGAACGTTCGTAAAACAGCCGGACCTCGGCCTTTTGCGGCAGCAGCTCCCGGGCGCGGGCCAGGGCGCGCTTGGTCGCCATCGTCGGATTGATTTCGGCGGGAAAGATGTTCTCTTCGCCGATTTGTTTCAGCAGACCGCTGTTGCGCAGAACGCGGGTGACGTCCGGACTGCTGCCGCTGATCAGCAGATAGCGACCGGTCTTGCGCAGGTAATCATGCAGCGATTCCAGCGCCATGACCGTGGTGGCGTCCAGGTGCCGCGCATTTTTCATGCGCAGTATGAACACGCGGATGTTTTCGTCCTCGGCCTGGCGGCGGACCTGATCCTGAAACAAATCCGCGGCGCCGAAAAACAGTTCACCTTCCACGTGAATGATGGAAATCTGGGGATTGGTCCGCTGGTTCCGATCGCGCAATTCGGCCAGTTGTCCGCTTTCCGTGAAGGTATATTCGGCGAGTGACGGCGTGCTGGTTTTTTGCAGAAACAACGCCAGCGCCACACCGATGCCCACGTAAATCGCGGTGTCGAGTTTTAGAAAAAGTGCGGCCCCCACGGTCACAAAAAACACCACGGCATCCGAATGGGTGGAACGGGTCGAGACACGGATTTGGGAACGGTTGATCAACCGGTAACCGACCCGCATGAGCTGAGCGGCCAGCGCCGGCACGGGGATATAGTTGAAGACCGGAGTCAGGAACAACAGGATCAGCAGCACGGCCCCGCTGCTCAGCATGGACGAAAGCTGGGAAACCGCGCCGCTCTGGTAATTGACCGCCGAACGGGTGAAGGACGAGGAACCGGGTGTCACGCCAAACAGGCCCGCCGCGATATTGCCCGCGCCCATACCCAGGAGTTCCTGGTTGGGATCCAGACGCTGGCCGCTTCGGGCGGCGAGCGTTTTGGTAATGGCGGTGGCTTCCAGCATCCCGATGATGGCGATGGCGACAGCACTGCCGGCCAGCTGGCGAACGATCGGCAACTGATCCTGCAGGGTGGGAAGATGTTTGAGGGTGGGTAAAGCAGAGGTCAATGCCCCCTCATCCTTGACCAGATGGAATGGGATTTCGGGATGAAAATAAGCGAAAATTCGCGCGGCAATCGCCAAAAATGCCAGCCCCAGCAGCGCTTCCGGCCAGGCCGGCCGCCAGCGTTTGACGCCTTCAAAAATGGCCAGCGTCAACACAACAATGCCGATGGACCACCATGAAAAATTGCCCAGGCCGATGGCCACGCCCACATGGGTGAGTGTGGTCAGGAAATCTTCACCCGCCGGGCTTTGAAAACCCATGCCGTTGTGCAGTTGGCTGAAAATCAACAACACGCCTATGGCGGTTGTATAACCCACCACCACCGACCGGGAGATGAACTTCGTCACCTCGCCGAAATTGAACATGCCGGCGACAAACTGGACGACGCCAATCATAAACGCCAGGTAAGCGGCCAATTGCAACGGGTGCAGACCCAGATCGGTGTTGGCCACCAGCGTCGCCGCCGTGATGAGACAAACCGAGGTCGTCGGCCCAAACACGTGATGGTGTGATGAAAAAAACAGCGCACTGACAAAGCCACCCACCACCACGGAAAGAATCACCGGCGTCGGGGGCAACCCCAGGATCAGCGCGAACCCAATCGCCTGGGGAATGGAAACCAGCGTCAACGTCGCGCCGGCGATCAAGTCATGTCGCAACTTGTCCCATGAATAGCCCCGCAGTTCGTTGACAAATGGAAAACGAATTCGGGGTGGGGACCAGTGCCAGCCACCGACGGCGTTTCCTGATGGGGAGAAAAAGCTCATCGCCACCGGCCACGGCGAAACGGGCGAAATCCATGCTCCGTCTTCAAAGCGAAGCAGATTTGGAACCGTTGCTTAAGCACACTCCTAGATTAAATCGTGTCCTCGCGAAAGCAACGGGAACTTGTCGCCGGAATTTCCACCCTACCAGCTCACCGGCACGGTCATTTTTTTGCCAAAACGATTTTGGTAATGAAGTTGCCGGTGCCGTTGACCATATTCGTGAACGAGCTTGGTCAACTTCACATCATAGCAGCAGTATTCCGCGATTTCGGCCAGTTTGCCGTCCTTGAACCAGCGGATAGCCTGCAGGCCCTCCGCCGTTTTCTCCACGCCGAACGTCGCCGTCGCAATCGAATCCAGGGAGAGCCGGTGCTGCAATTGGTTCTGCAGCTCCACCATCATGTCCAGCGTCGGCAACTGGCGCAGATCGTACGCCGTGTAGCCATGCAGCACCTCGTAATCGAAACGCAAAATGTTGAACCCCACCACCAGGTCGGCGCGTTGCAGATCCGTGATCAGGTCGTTCACCTGTTTTTCGCCATAAATGGTGTAATCGCCGCGCGTGGTGCTGAACGTCACGCCAATGCTCATGCCCATTTTGGAAATATGGTTCCAGCCGCCCACCTCATCGGCGGACTTTTGCGTTTCCAGATCAAAATAAACAATGTTCTTGGCCACGGCCCTCGAATTTACGATTTACGAATTGCGATTTACGAGCTTTTTCACAACTCGTCCAAGCCGTGCCGATCGAAAACCATAAACCCGAAAAATTTGGGCTTTGAACTTCGGACTTTGGACTTATATTCCGCCCATGTCGTTGACCCCTTCAACCATGCTGCCGCTCGGCACGACGGCACCCGATTTCAAATTGCCGGACCCGGACGGGAAAGCCGTTTCACTGGCGGATTTCAAGGACAAGTCCGCATTGTTGGTTTTGTTCATCTGCAACCATTGTCCCTATGTGAAGCACATCCGCGCCGGACTGGCACAGCTCGCGCGCGACTACCTGCCGAAGCACGTTGCCATCGTGGGCATCAACTCCAACGATGTGGCGAATTATCCCGAAGACAGCCCCGCGAAAATGAAGTTGGAAGCCAAATCCGCAGGTTACACTTTTCCCTATCTTTACGACGAATCGCAAGCCGTCGCCAAGGCTTACCGGGCCGCCTGTACGCCGGACATTTACCTTTTCGACCATAACCGCAAACTGGTTTATCGCGGCCAGTTTGACGACAGCCGGCCGGGCAACGGGATACCGGTGACCGGAAAGGATTTGCGGGCTGCGCTCGATGCCGTGCTGGCCGGCAAACTGGTGCTACCAGACCAAAAAGCCAGTGTCGGCTGCAACATCAAGTGGAAAGCTGGAAATAATCCGGCTTATTTCTAAACTGACCGGGTTGAAGATTAGAATTGCTTTCGGAGCTGGCAGTGGCTAGATTGGCCTTGCCGCGACATGGTTGAAACTCACCAACGCAGGTCGCACGAGCAGAAAAACGGTGTGCCCTCTGCGCCGCAGATTCTGGAGGAAATGGTTCACCAGGCCGAACGCGCCGGAGCCAGCGACATTCACCTGCAAATGCGCGGTAAATCCGCTGAAATCGGCTTTCGGCTTGATGGCCTCATCGTTCCTGGCAGCGAGCTTCCCCATGACGTCGCCGAACGCGTTTTTGGCCGGATTAAATTTCTGGCGCGGCTGAAAACGTATCAGGAATCGTTGCCACAGGATGGACGCATTGCGCGCGGGGAACTCGGAATCCAAAATGATATTCGCGTCGCCACTTATCCAACTATAACAGGTGAAAAAATCGTTCTCCGCCTTTTCAATTCCTCGTCGGCGAAATCGCTCCGTGAATTATCGCTGCCCGCCGCCGCCGGCTCCGAACTCGAACATTTTCTCCGGCTATCCGCCGGCTTGCTGTTGCTCACCGGCCCGGCCGGCAGTGGCAAGACGACAACGATTTATGCCTGTCTTCGCCACCTCGCCGAACCCGGCGGACGCCACATCATCACCGTCGAGGACCCGGTCGAGCGGCTTGTTCCCGGTACAATGCAAACCGAGGTCAACGAGGCCATCGGCCTTGATTTTGCCCGCGCCGCGCGGCATTTGCTGCGACAGGACCCGCAAGTCCTCATCATCGGCGAGATTCGTGATGAGGCCACCGCGCAACTGGCGGTCCGCGCCGGACTGACCGGGCATCTCGTGATTTCAACATTGCACGCCGGTTCGTGTCGTGGCGTTTTCGAGCGTCTGCTCACCATGTGCACCGATCATTCCGCCGTGGCGAGTGCGATTGAATTGGTTTTGAATCAGCGGCTCGTTCGCAAACTCTGCGCCGCCTGCGGCGGCACGGGTTGCGAAACCTGTTTGCACACCGGCTACCAGGGCCGCGTGCCACTGGTTGAATGGCTGCGCGTGAATGAAACCATCCGCGAAAAAGTCCGGCGGCGCGAATCGTCATCACTGGTTGCGATGCAAACCTTGGAAGCCTCAGCCCGCGCACTCGTGGAACAGGGGGTGACCAACGAGGCGGAGTTCCAACGGCTTTTTGGCTTATGAAATACGACGAATTTGCCTTCTTTAATCAGCAACTCGCCGCGATGTTGCGCGACGGCATTCCACTCGAAGGCGCGTTACGGCGGCTCTGTGAGGAAATGCATCGTGGCTCAACCCGTGACGAGTTGCAGGCGCTCGAAACCGATCTCACTAAAGGGACGCCGCTCGCCGAGGCGCTGAAAGCCCGCCAACTTCCTGAACTCTACAAACGCATGATGCTCGTCGGCGTCAAGAGCGGCGATCTGCCCGGTGTGCTGACCATGCTCGCGGACTATTTTCAGCGCCAAAGCAGCCTGTGGGCGCGGTTGAAGGGCTTGATGGTCTATCCCCTCATCGTTTTATTCGTCGCCTTTTTAATCTCCACTCTGTTTTCGTTTCTTTGGCTCCGCATCATCGGCCCATCCATACTTGGCATGTATGGCGGCTGGTATATGCATCTTCCCAGAATGACGCTGTCAGCGCTTGCGATTTTGGAACGGATTTGGATTTTTCCTGTTGCGTTCGCCTCTTTATTCTTGTTTGGACTGGCGATTATTTTTCTCCCGGTATTACGCGAGAAATTTCGCTGGCGATTGCCTGCATTCAGGGAAGCAAGCATTTCCCGGGTTGCCGCATCGTTAAATTTACTTCTAAAAAATGGCGTCAGCTTTCCGGAGGCCGTCGGCCTGTTGGAAAAACTGGAAAACAATGCCAGCGCAGCCTCGGACTTGGAGCGATGGCGGAAAAATGTCGCTTCGGGCGTGACAAAATTTTCCGAAGTGGCCGCGACGAACCGTTTGTTTCCGCCATTGTTTGTCTGGATTGTGGCAAACGCCGGGGAGGATTTGGCATCGGGCTTCAATCGGGCCGCCGACATATATCAATCACGGGCAATCTATCGGACGGAAATGGCGCTCTATTCGGTCTTGCCAATCGCCGCACTGTTTCTGGGAGTCATTGTCTTATCCGAAGCCTATTTGCTCATTAGCATGTTTCTGCCGTTTATGTAGTGACTCAATGGTTATGAACTATGGCTCAACATTGGAATGTGGGATTTTATTGTAAGCTTGTTTTACTACGCACTCTTTTGCCTGCTGCCGCTCGGGGCCTTTTCCGTGCTGATTCATGCCCTTTATTCGCTGCCCATGCGTCGCCGCGAGCGGGCAAGGTTCTTTCTCGACGTCATCGAAACCACCCTTGACCGGGGACAGTCCGTGGAACGGGCTGTTGTTTCCGCCGCCGAAAGTCATGACCGCGTCATGGGCGTGCGTTTTTACCTGCTCGCCGCCCACATCGAAGGCGGCTTGCAACTTGGAGATGCGCTGGGACAAGTTCCGCGCTTTCTGCCAACACAAATTTCAACAATGCTCCGCGTTGGAGAAAAACTTGGAGACCTGAAATGCGTGCTGCCGGCGTGCCGCGAAGTTTTGCGAGATCCACCGGCCACCGTTCGCAGCGCTGTGCATTATATGATTGTGTTGCTGCTGGTCTTTTCGCCAATGGCCGTCTGGATGATGTATACGCTGTCAATATTCGTTTTTCCCAGATTCCTGGGGGTCGCAGACGGGATGAACAGCAAGCCGTGGCCGCTGACGCAATTTATCCTCTCCCACACGACGTGGCTGATCGGGATTGAAACCATTCTGTTCGTGTTGCTGGTCTTGGCCGCGTTGACTTACGTTGGCGGACCACGATTTATCCGTTGGTTCCAACCCCGGCAGTTGCCCTTCGTAGATTGGATTGCGTGGAACATTCCCTGGAAACAGAAATATTTGCAGCGAACGTTTTCCGCCATGTTGGCCGTGCTGCTGGATGGCGGCGTGCCGGAAGTCGAGGCGGTGCGGTTGGCAGGCGATTGCACGGCCAACGAAGTCTGCCGTCATCGCGCAGAAACTGTCGCTGCCGCACTTCAACAAGGTGCGAAACTCGATAACGCCGTCCGCGCGTTCGACGACGGCGGTGAATTTCACTGGCGGTTGACCAATGCAACGCACACTCGTGGTGGTTTTTTGGAGGCACTGCGCGGCTGGCATGAAGCACTCGACGCCAAGGCCTTCCAGCAGGAGGAAGCCACCGCTCACGCGATCACCAGCGGCCTGGTCATACTGAATGGATTGGTGGTGGGTCTGGTCGCGGTAACTGTGTTCGGCTCACTGATCGCAATATTACGGGCGGCAATGGCACTATGAACCCGGGAACTTCAAAATCGTTGCGGTCAGCATTCAAACGCGATCATGGTTTTCTGATGATGGACTTGATCGTCGGCATGGCGATTTTCACGGTGGCCATCATGCCGCTGACATTTTCATTCATTCGCGAACGGCAAATGCTGCGGATTGAGTATTCTCGCGCTGTCGCCGTGGAAATCGTCGACGGGGAAATGGAGATTCTGGCCGGCGGCGAATGGCGGAATTTCCCGGATGGCCCGCAGATTTACACGGTTCACGCCCAAGCTGCTGCTTGCCTGCCACCCGGTCATTTTCAGCTGACCAAGACCGGGAAACATTTGCGACTTGAATGGAAATCCGACAAACCGCGCGGTATCGGGACCGTCATCCGCGAAATCACCGTTAAATGAAACTGCCGCCATCCATCCCCCATGCCCGCGCCATAGTTGGCATTATGCTGATGGAATGCCTGGTGTACATTGCCTTGTTCACTGTCATCGTTGGACTGGGCATGGCGACATTCTACCTTTACTGGGATAACTCAAAGGCCCTGCGCCATGCCACGGACGATATCACCGCCGCCTTGCGCACTGGTGAACGCTGGCGCGCGGACATCCACAGTGCCACGGGGGAAATCACCGTCGAGACCACGGTTGCCGGCGAGCTTCTGCGAATCCCTCACGGAACCACTGAAATCCTTTACCAATTCAATGCCGGCGAAATCCGCCGCCAATCGGCGCCATCGGGCTTTGCGGAGCCAATGCTGACCGCCGTGAAGGCGTCGCAAATGGTGATGGACAAGCGCGGATCGGTCAACGCGTGGCGCTGGGAGCTGCAATTAAAACCGCGCCGCCATGAAGCTCGTTTGCCGCTGCAGTTCACATTTGAAGCGGCCCGAACCGCGCCATGAAAATCCTTTCCTCTCATTTCCACAAACGCAACCGACAGAAGGGGTCGGTTGTTTTGGTTTTCATCACACTGCTGGCGATCATGGTGATTCTGGCCACCGCCAACAGCAAAGCGCTTTTCTATTTGCACCGGAACATCAAGCTTGTGGAGCAGCGGCAAATTGAGCGCCTGAACGCTTCACAGACCAATACTGTTTCCATAGTGGAATCGCCGGTGAAACCGGAAGCGAAATGAACGCCGATACCGAAGCCAGGATCCGGACGCTAAAAAATTCGCTCGAATGTTTTGTATGCGGGCTGTTGGGATTATTGCCGCTCGTTGGGTTCCCCTTTGCGGTTGCCGCATTGATGATTTCGGGAAAGGTTCGCGTCCGGCAGAAAAATTCCTGGAATGCGGCCAGGCCTTACTGGATTTGGGGAATTGTGTTTAGCTCCCTGGGAATTCTTTTGTGGGGCGCCGTTTGGATCATAATTCTCTTTCACGCGCTTAATCCCGACTCATCCAACGATTGAACCGGTACGAACCGGACTATTTTTAGACACGGATTGCACGGATTTCCACAGATTTAAAAAGGGAGATTGTTCCGTGTTAATTCGTGAAATCCGTGTCTTATTTCTTTGGCAACTTTTCTTCCACGATCTCGCAGAGCACATGCATGAGCAGCTTGTGCGCTTCCTGAATCCGCGCCGTTTTGTCGCCCGGCACGAGCAGTTCCAGGGTCGCCACGTCTTTGGTAAAACCACCGTCACGGCCCAGAAAACAAATGCTTTCAATGCCGCTGCGTTTGGCCTCTTCCAGTGCGCGCAGCACGTTTTTGGATTTGCCGCTGGTTGTCAACGCTATCAACACGTCGCCTTTTTGGGCCAGACCGCGGACCTGGCGCGCGAACATTTCGTCGATGCCGTAATCGTTGCAAACGGCGGTCAGGAACCCGCCGTCGGCGGTAAGGGAAATGGCCGGATACGGCCGGCGGTCTTCCACAAAACGGCAGAGAAATTCCGTGGCCAGATGCGTGGCGTCCGAGGCGCTGCCGCCGTTGCCGCAGGTGAGCACCTTGTGGCCGGAGGTCAGGCAACGCAATACCATCTGCGCCGCTCGGTTCAGCGGCTCTTCGAGCGCGGACAGCCCGCGCAGGGTTGCGGCGGATTCTTCAATGGCGCGTTGCAATTGTGTCATGGGGGAAGACTAATTGTTGGCCGTTGAAAGAAAAGGCGAAATGAAGTATGGCTTGGGTATGCCTGACCAAAGCCATCGTGACAGATTGGCGTTCACCCTGGTCGAACTTCTAACGGCCATCGCCATCATTGGAATTCTAGCCGCGCTTCTGCTTTTGGCAATTTCCCAAGCCAAAGTGAGAGCACAACAAACCCAATGCGCCAACAACTTGCATCAGTTGGGAATTGGATTACAGGCATTCGTTGGGGACAATGGCGCTTATCCTTTGTATTCCAATCCTAATTATTATCACGGTGCCTATCCTGAGTACAAAGTGATGTGGATGACTGCCTTGCAGTACACCGAACTTTCGGTGCCGGGAAATTCCGCGAACCATGTTCTCTTCCACACATGGTCGAGTGAGGGCGTTTGGAAATGTCCCGCTGGAAACAAGCCACCTGACTGGCCCCAAGATCTAGGATATGAGGGTTATGGTTACAACGCTTATGGTATGAGTGCACGGACTGACACCAATTCACTTGGGCTTGGTGGACATTATGTTTGGGATCCACCGCGCGTGCCAGCACCGCCGGTAAGTGAGTCAGAGGTTGTCAATCCAAGCGAGATGATGGCAATTGGCGACGGTTTCATAGGAGGCAACGACATTATTAAAGATGGAGTCTGGATTTTCGAGCGGACCTATGAAGTAACAGATGATTTGGGGAGCACCCAAAGAGCTTATGCCCGCCATCAAGGCAGCGCCAACGTGGTGTTTTGCGACGGCCACGTCGAATCGCCGACACTCCAATTTCTCTTTGCCGACACCAGCGATGCCGCCCTGGTCCGCTGGAACCGTGATCATCTGCCGCACCGCGAAAAATTGTCACCATAATTGTGCAGGAGACGACGTAAGGAGTCTCGTGCCCTCGACCCCTACGCTCTGCGCTTGAATTTTTTGCGCGCTGGAATACTTTGTTGTCATGCCGATTTACGAATTTCATTGCGAAAAGTGCGAGCGCGACAGCGAAATTCTGGTTCGTTCCAGCGATTGGCAGGGCACCACCTGTCCGCATTGCGGTTCCCAAAAATTGTCCAAGAAATTTTCCACTTTCGCCGCAGCCGGCGCCAGTGATCGTTCCACGCCGTCATTCAGGAACGGGAACGGCGGGGGTGGCTGTTGCGGCGGACATTGCCACGGACATTAGATTGGCAGGAACGCCGCGCCGCGGCGTCCGCGGACATCCCGGCGGGATGTCCCTACCTTGAACAAATTTCCCGCGCGCTGATCCGGGTCAAATCTTCCACCGCCCAATCAGGTTGATGTTTCTTGAGTTCGTCCAGTTTGGCGCCGCCGGTGGCCACGGCCAGTACTTTTGCGCCTATAAATCGCCCGCAACGGATGTCGTGCGGCGTGTCGCCGACCACGACGACGTCGTCACCGCGCAACGGCCGGCCGAGCACGCGACCGCCACGCGCCAGCGCAGCCGCGGCAATGTGATCGCGGTCTTCATGATCGTCGGCAAAGGCACCGGTCATAAAAACATCCCAAAGACCGTAGCGGCGTAATTTGATTTCCGCCCCGAGGCGGATATTACCGGTGAGCAGGCCGAGCGCCGGTGGATTGGGCAGGGCCCGCAAATCGGCGATAAACCTTTCCACCCCGTGACAGGCGCCGCCGTGGTTTTGCGCCACGGTTTGATCCAGCCAGAAAACATAACGATCGAAGAATCGCCGGAAATTCTCGGGCGTGGCGGCAATCCGGTGCAGGCCGAAAAATTCACGCACCAGGTTCACGTCCGTTCGCCCGGCGAAATTGATCTTTTCGACGCCATCGTGGGCGTTGAATTCGGTGGCGAACGTTTTGGCAAACGCCTTGATGCCCGCGCCGCCGGTGTGGACGAGCGTGCCGTCAATGTCGAACAATATGAGTTGCGCCATGCGCGGGAACGTTAACCGTTGCCGGGACGGCAGGCAACGCGGTTGTCGGTTGTGAATAAGTTTTTATAGACTGTAAATATTATTTTTTTTATAAAACTAATTGATTCGGAAGCGTTGAATGATGGATTATGTCGCAAGACCGGGCATTCACACTCATCGAACTGCTGGTGGTGATGGCAATTATCGCCATCCTGGCCGCGCTGTTATTGTCCGCCATCAGCCACGCCAAAGCCTCGGCGCAGGCGATCACCTGCCGGAACAATCTCCGGCAATGGGGAACGGCAACCCAACTTTACGCCGCCGACAATAGTGATTACCTCCCCAAGGATGGTTCCTTCAGCGGCACTTCCACCAAGGAAGGCTGGTATATTGATTTGCCCCGCACGCTGGGTTTGCCGCCTTATTCAGAAATGCCGTGGCGCACCAATGCCCGCATTGATCCCGGCCGTTCCATTTGGATTTGTCCTGCAAATCCGCGGCGCAGCAACAGCAATGAGTTATTTCATTATTGCCTCAATAAAAACATAAACGGCAACGGTACGGGCAATAAAATCAGGCTGGTCTCCATTCCCAGCCCTTCGATTACCGTCTGGCTGTTTGACAACGGAGGGGTTGCGGCGGTGGCCCAGTGGAACAACGTCCACTCCAATCTGCACAGTCACGGCGCGCAGTTTACCTTTCTCGACGGCCACGCCGCGTGGTTCAAAAACACGGAGTATTGGAATCCCCAAACCAAACAAGGCCTCACCAATAATCCGCGGCTGGTTTGGATTCCATGAAGTGTGCTCAGGGCTGGCGCTGAACCCGGAAGAATTTCATGCCGTCCGGCAAATTCGTGGTGAAGCTGAACCTGTCACTGTTCGCGACCAGGTTGACGGCCCAAGGCGTCCAGGCCGCTAGATTTGACGAGATTTCAATGTTATAGCTGCAGTTGCTGATGGATTCCCATTTGAGCGAGACGGAAGGAGGCGCCACGCTGATGGCAAGCAGCCGGAACGGCATGTTAAACGGATTGGCAAAGATCATGAACACCGGCAAATGGTCGGAAGCAATCTGGTCGTCGTCACTGTACAGATTGGAGGGCGGCGGGATCAATCGATCCGTGCGGAACACCTGGCTGCCGACGATGTTCGAGCCCAGCGCCGCGCAGGGCAGGATATAATCATAACGCATGCTGGGACCGGCGTTGGTGTCCTGAATGGACCAGGTCAGTTCGCTGTCGGTGAGCGGATTGACGGGCGTCGTCATCTGTAATCCGGTCGGCGCGCCGACCAGGCGCTGAAGGGAGTGCGGGTCACCCGCGGGCGGCCGGAGCATGTCTTCGTTCATGTCTCCGCTCAACACATAGGGTTCCTGACCGTGGACTGGCAGATAAACGGTGGCAAAAAAGTTGGAAACGGCACCAGCCTCGGCCGCACGTTTGGCCGCCGAACCGGCATCCTGACTCGATTTTAAATGGACCGTAAACACGTGCAACGGCTGTGGTAAACCGGGCACGGAAATCTCCGCCTCGAACAAATCACGGGTAAAATAGGGGGCCGGGTTGGTGTTGGTGTAGCCAAACGGGGCCAGTTCGGCGCCATGCAGCCAACTGCGCGACGCGATAATGGGATAACGGCTGAGGATGACGCTGTGGATAAAACCGTCGTCCATGGAATTGGTGACCAGATAGTAACCCGGCCGGAAGGCCGTGACGAAATCCGCCATCCGCGCCGTGCAGTTGTTGGTGACCGGGATTTCGTTAAAGGTGATGATGTCCGGGTCGAGGTATTGCATCTGGCGGCCGATGGCCTGGACGTGCCACATATTGGTACTCCGGTTGGTCAGGCCATTGCCATGCACGTTGTAGGTCAGATACGAAAACAGCGGCGTAGCGGCGCGCCAGACGCTCAAGGCCGCCGGGCCGCTGAGGGCCGAACCGGCGGTGTTGGTCACGGAGACAGTATAAAAACCGGCCTGCGCGAAAGTCACTCCGGTCAGGGTAAGATTGGAATTCACCTCCCCGGGCAGGTTGGTGCCATGAACCCCGACATCCGATGTCGGCGTGAACTGCCACTGATACGCCAACGGCGGCGTGCCGGTGGCTGTCACGCGGAAAACAGCATCGGCACCGTTGGTGATGGTTTGATGCTGCGGTCCGGAGACGATGGCCGGCGGCCGGGGGGCCGACTCGCCGCCGGTGACCTCGGCGAAGGTGGTACCGATTTTCAAACCATCCACGCTTAAAGCTCCTTCCCCGGCGTTTTCCCGAAACGCATAGCCGGCCACGGCAAACGTCGAAACTCCTTCACCCGTCGATATACTGTCATCCGTTTCCGCCACCGGATTAACCCAAAGCGTGCTGACCGAATTGCTGTTCACCAGGCGGGTTACCACGAGGTAATCCGTATTGAGACTCAAATCCACGGGGTTGGTAACACTGATGACCGAGCCACTGGTGGAGGAAATTCCCAACCGGAATTTGTCGGGTGTCGCTCCTCCCGCCAATGCCCAGATGCGCGCCCGAAAACCGGTGCTCGCATCTTTGAAATGGGCGAAATAAGCGCCTCCCGCATCTGGCAGCGTGGTGAATTTAACCATGAAGCCCGCATAAAATACATTGGTAGCGCCGGAAGCGGGATACGGTTGCCCGGCCAGCAGCGCGTGGACATCCTCGGTGTTGGCCTCGCTCAACCACACGCGGCCCGATGCCACCACCACCTCGCCGGTGACTGAACCACTGTGGTGTATCCATAAATTGGTGCTCACTGTCACCAACGCACCATCGGGATAATCGAAGGAATCGTTCAAAAGCAGGGCCGCCCTCGCCGTAATGGCGAATAACATGAATCCAGCCAGTCCCCACACTGCGTTCTTCACGATGATTGCGAACCATCATCCCAGATCGTGAGCCGATGTAAACGGTCAGCGTTTAGTTATAAATTCCCGTTGAGAATATTTCTGGCAGACTAATACATCCGCGCGCCGGCATAATGGCTGGTCGGGCTCGAAATCCGACCATTTGGTCTCCGGGGCCATCTGGCCGACATCGCACATGGCCTGCTGCCAGGCGGCCCGGGCCAGCGGCCGCGGTGGTTGCACGGAACCCTGGATCAACAACCCCAATTTATTGCGCCGCTGCGCCGCACCGGCAATTTTTTTTCCACGCCAGAGCAGGTCGGATTTTTCATAACCGACAAAGCACTGGCCCGGCCCGGCCGGGTGGGATTTCGGCGCGAGTTCAGCGGCAACATCCAATCTTGCAAACGCGGACCGGATCCATTCGTGAACACGTCGGTAGCTGTCTTCGGCCTTGAGCGCATGCCACTCATGGCCGGGCGGAAACACAAGGCTGTACGTCCAATCCACGTCGTGCGGCACGATACCGCCTCCGGTGGGACGGCGGATAAGCGGTCGCAGCGACGTTGCGCATTCCACCTCGGCATATCTCTGGAAATAACCGAACGTCGCTGCCGGCCCCGTCCAACCGTAAAACCGCAAAACCGGGCTGCGCAAGCGTGCCACCGCCTCCAGCAACGCTTCGTCCAGGGCCATGTTGTACGCCGGGTCGCAATTGCCGGATTGCAGTAAAAACCAGGAATTCATGAACAGCCAGGAAACAAAGCAACGGAGTTTTGCAGGAATCTCACCTTTGTTCCTTCGTTTCTTTGCTGTTAATTTTCACCCCAATCTGCGGGCAAAATTTTTGAATCTCGCAATTCGCACAATCCGGCCGGCGCGCGTCGCAGCGGCGACGGCCATGCCAGATGAGCCAATGACTGAACAGCGTCCATTGCTTCTGCGGCACAAGCGCCATCAAATCCTGCTCGATCTTCTCCGGCGTCTTCTGCTTCGTCAGTCCGAGTCGACAGGATAATCGCGCGACATGCGTGTCCACGACCACGCCAATGTTGGTGCCAAAGGCGTTCCCCAAAACGACATTGGCCGTTTTGCGCCCGACACCATCCAATTGCGTCAACTCTTCCATGGTCCGGGGAACCTTCCCGCCATGGTGTTCGACCAGCTTGCAGCAGCACGCCTGGATGTTTTTGGCCTTGTTCCGAAAAAACCCCGTGGTTTTGATGGCCTGCTCCAGCTCAATTAGCGGCGCGTTCGCATAGTCAGCCGCCGAGCGGTATTTTTTGAACAGTTCCGTCGTGACAATATTGACGCGTTTGTCGGTACATTGCGCCGAAAGAATGGTGGCGACAAGCAACTGGAGCGGGTCGGCGTGGTTCAGCTCGCAGTGCGCCCCGGGATAAGCCCGATCGAGCGCCGCGATAATCTTCCTCAGGCGCGCGATTTTGGCTGGTGGCGACTCACGACGCATCTATCGCCAAAGATTAACAACAAAGAAACCCGGGCGCGAAGAAAAGTTTCCGGCTTCGTGCCCGGGCAGTCTCAGCATTTGCACAACTGCGGCTCTTCAATTTCTTTTGGCGGCGTGGACAAGGGCGTGCCGTCTTCCGCTTCGGGATATTCGAAAACTTTCCCTTCATAATTACGAATGAGCACGCGGCCCGCGTTGCGGCAAAGGACGTATTCCGGATTGATGGGCACCTTGCCGCCGCCACCGGGCGCGTCAATCACGTATTGCGGCACGGCATAACCCGTCGTGTGACCGCGCAGTTGCTCCATGATTTCCAAACCTTTGCTGACGCCGGCCCGCAGGTGCGCCGAGCCGGCAATCAAATCGCACTGATAAAGGTAATACGGTTTCACCCGGCACATGAGCAGTTTTTGAACGAGCGCGGTCATCACCGTCGCATCGTCGTTGACGCGTTTGAGCAGCACGGACTGGTTGCCGAGCGGAATGCCGGCGTCCGCCAGGCGGCCGACGGCGTCGCGGACCTCGGTCGTCAATTCCCGCGGGTGGTTCGAGTGAATGCTGACAAACAGCGGATGGAACTTTTTCAGCATGGCGCAGAGTTCCGGCGTGATGCGCTGGGGCAGGAACGTGGGAATGCGCGAACCGATCCGCAGGAATTCCACGTGCGGAATCGCCCGCAACCGGCCCAAAAGATTTTCCAGTTTTTCATCGCTCAACAACAACGGGTCACCGCCACTCAACAATACGTCGCGAATTTCGGGGTGCTGCCCGATGTAGGCGATTTGCCGGTCAAATTCCGGATGAAAATCGTAGCCGCTGGCGTTGCTGACCAACCGCGAGCGCGTGCAGTAGCGGCAATACGCCGCGCACCGGTCGGTCACCAGAAACAGCACGCGGTCGGGATAACGGTGCACCAGCCCGGGGACGGGCGAATGCGAATCTTCGCCGCACGGATCACTCATCTCCCACGCCGCAGTGTAGGTTTCTTCAACGCGCGGAATAACCTGTCGCCGGATGGGACAATGCTCGTCCGCCGGGTCAATGAGGTTAAAAAAATACGGTGTGATGGCCAGCGCGAGTTTGTGGTTCGCGAGCTTTGCCCCGGCAAATTCCTCCGGCGTCAGCGTGGGCATCAGCCGCTGCAACTGTTCCGGCGTGGTGACACGATGTTTGAGCTGCCAGTGCCAGTCGTTCCAATCGGCGTCCGAAACGTCACGCCAGAAACCACGGCCGGCGGAGTGAAATGCTTTCAAAGCCTGTAAACGGTGGCCCGATGGCGGCTCCTCGCCATTCGCCGATAAACTGGTATCCTTCATTTTTCAATGCGAACTATAAGTTGGAATCGCGCCCTGTCAAGTTGACCATTTCCCTGCCCCCGCGTTCAAGCCGGGCGGGTTACGGCCGCCAGATATCCGGTTTGATGGAGGATTCGACAGTGCGTCTTTGTGCGTCGAGGGCATCCAGTTTTTCCAGGGTATCGCTGGCGCTGACTTTGGAAGGAGCCGTGGCCCATGACTGCCTGCCCGACGGCGGCGTGGGTGCAGCGCCACGGGGCTGGCCGAGGTAATCCGCCAGGGTGGCGCGGTAGGCGGCGGCCAGATAAACCAAAGGCTGGGCCATGCGGAATTGCGCCAGTTCAAGGTCGCGTAACTTGGTCTGGAGAATTGCCGTTTGTCGCGCGGAATCGAAATTACGGATCACGGCCTGCAGTGAAACTTCGGCGGGCACAGGCAGGGCGTTCGACGTGGTACGAAAGTCCACCGCCACGCTCAGAATCTGGTCAAGTTTTTCGCGGCTGACCGCCGGCGTCCACGCCGGACCGGGGCTGTGCGCAACGAAACCAATCACCTGCAACGACCACCACTTTTCCACGTCGAGCGGCTGCGCAAAATCAGCGTGAAAGGCCTTTTGAAAGGCCGTTTGCCAATTTAAATAATTCGGCGATGCCTGCAACATCGCGCGCAAATGCGCCGGACCATCGTTCAATCCCAACAAATCGCTTACGAATAATTGCGCGCTGGCACGATACACACCGCCATCGGCGCCGGACACTTGCGAATCCGTCGGCCAGCTTAATTGCTCAAAGGTCAGTGCGGGATGATCGCGCAACACGCGCCGCGCGTCGGCCAGCGGATCAATGCCGTGCTGACTCGTGTCAGTCCAACTCGCCCAGACACCGTTTACCGCCTTGCCCGGCGAGGATAAAACCACGTCGACCGTGCCCGTCGCGAGCAACGCTTGCGACAAACCATCGGTCAACCAGGGGGGGATCCCCGCCGAACGCGCACCGGCGCCGCGGTTGGCAAATTCGAGCAACGTGACGCCCGTCAGGGCACGCAGGAACCGGGCGCGGGGCAAAGCATCCGGCAACGCGACGCGATAATCCCAGCCGTCGGCGAAGTGTTCGGAAAGGACGGTGACGGCTTCATCCAGCGACCGGGCGGGATGCAACTCCAGAAAGATTTTCCCGCGCCACGGCACCGTTGAATCGATGCCGAGCGTGCGCCAAAGCGTTTGTTTGATGCGTTCGGCGGAAACCGCCAACAGCGCCGGCTCAAGCTGGACCAAATCGGCATTGGCCGCAACGGCCGGCGCGGTCGCCAGCGACGATACCGGCCGGCCGCCGGCCACAATAAACTGGCCGGAAACACTGCGCGTCACATTCCTATCCGGCAACGACAGTTGGGCGGATGCGTTTCCGCAGAAAACGCTGAACAAAACGGCGGCACAACCGAGGTTGCGCAGGCAACGCTTGGGGGGCATGGTCAGGCTTTCGCCGGGGTCGGCTTGGCAGGTTTGCTGTCGGGCTTGGCGGAAGGTTTGGCATCGGCCCCAGCCGGTTTGGCCGCCGGGGAATCCTTTTTAGCCGCCTGTTTATACTTCTCGCTGCGATAGTCGGTGATATAAAAGCCGCTGCCTTTGAACAGGAGACCGCCTCCGGCGCTGATTTTGCGTTTTACCCGGCCACGGCCCCATTTTTTTTGCGGGCAAAGATCCTTCGGGCACACTTCCAATGGCCTGGCGGACATGGGCTGAAGCGTTTCAAACTCGTGCCTGCATTTTTCGCAGAGATATTCGTACGTCGGCATGGACTTTAACAAACCACCGAATCCGCTGTTCCCAAGCCCCTCAGGGCGACGATAGATTGGTCGTCGCCGGCGCGTTGGTCATCGCCGGAACAACCTGGACCGAGCCATCCGAGCTGACTTCGACGTTCAAATCGTAGTGTGCCGGTCCCACGACCCGGTTGGTCACCGGTCCGCGGGCCATCAGCAACTGCGCGCCCTTGCGTTGCTGGCTGGGATCAGTGCCATCACGCATCCATTTCAACCGTTGCGCAATGAGCAAATCGTCCCGCAATTTCCGGACCTGGGTCCGGACCTGGCTCAGGTTGTTAAATTTGCGCTCCAGATCGGCCTTTTCGGCCACCTGCCGCTTCAATTCGCCTTCGAGAAACGCGTCATTCGTTTCCGATTCGACCAGTTTCATCTGGGTGTCGGCGATTTGCGTGGACAGATTGGCTATGATGTTGGTGGCGGCCGCGACTTGCTGATCCAGCGCCTGATTCTGCGCTTCCAAATCGGCAATTTGATCCTGAGCAGTTTTGAGGGCGACGGTGGTTTTCGAGAGGGAAGCGGAGGTGGTGACGTACTGGTTGCTGAGTATGGTCAACGTCTGCCGGGTGGTTTCCAAATCATTGGTCAGCGTGAGGTTGACCTGACGCAAATCGTCCAGGTTTAGATTGGCCGTCGTCAACTGGTTGGAAAAATCGAGGATCGTGTCGATGTCCGTTTTCTGCTGGGTATCGGCACGCTTTTTCTCCATCATCAAAGCCGCGACCATCCCCACACAAACCACAACGAGAATGATTATACCTAACTGTGTTCTCATAATGCCCACCAAAATGTGACGGCTCAAACGATTTGGCAAGCGCGGTTCAACATCCCCCTATTTTCCAACATCCGGCGCATTGGTATCGCTCTCAGACTCACTGGCCTGCTCCAGCGCCTTTAAATCCGGGTCAAGAATTTCCACGTCGGCCTGCTTTCTCAAAGCCGCCAGATAGGCCGGCGCCAGCTTGGCCGATTTTTGTTGGATGAGCGCCTTCTTGAGGTTGTCGGCCACCGAGGCAAAATCCAGCTTTTTGGCCGGGATTTTGTCCAGCAATTTAATCAGGTGATAGCCGCCGGAGGTGGTCACCACGTCGCTGATTTGATTGGTGTTCAATGAAAATGCCGCCGCCTCAAATTCCGGCAGCGTCTGGCCGCGAGCAATGGAGTATTCCCCACCCTTGTCCTTGGAGGTGGGGTCTTCGGAATATTGCTCCACCAATTGTTTGAAATCCTCGCCGGCCCGGGCGCGCTTCAGGATGTCCTCGAGTTCCTTTTTCTTGGCGGCCTTGTTGTCATCCGACAATTCCGTACCGGTAATCGGATCGTGTATGCTTAAAAAGATCTGCTGAATATGAACCATTTCCGGCTGTTCAAACTCCGCCGGATGGTCGTCGTAAAATTGTCTGGCTTCGGCATCCGTCACAGTGACTTTCAGTTCGCGCACGAGCGCCGCCTGTGCGGTGCCCTCCTGCACCAGGCGTGCCCGCAACTGGTCCATTGACATGCCCAGAGCCATGAACTGGCGGTTTAATGCTTCCTGCGAGCCGGCGCGCTCCAAAAGCGTCTGCATTTGCAAATCCGCCAGCCTTTTCCCTTCCACGCGGTCGGCATCGGTGGTTTTCTGCAGCAAAAGCTGAACTTGAATGAGCCGGCTGAGCATTTCATTTTCAACCATTTTCACCTGTTCCGGGGGAATGGACTGGTTGCGCATGGCGGCGGCGGCCTTAATGCCGGTCATCACCTCGTCCAAATCACTCTGCTTGATCTCAAAGCCCTTGCCCCGGGCGACCACCGGATTGCCAAACAACGCCGTCATGGTGGCATTGAGGTTGACATTGGTGTTCGCACCGGTCGGCGCGGCCTCCGTGGAGGCGCTGGCCGCGGCTGCCGGGGTGGACGGGAACGCCAGCAATAACGTGCCGAGCGCAGTGAAAAAAATTATTTTGTCTTTGATCTTCATATTTCCTGGTTTTTCCTATCAACGGCTACAATTTTACCACTTTGACGTTGCTGATGTCAGTGTCTTTCTGAAGTTCTTCCAGCATCGCCGGCGGCGGCGCGCTGTCGCGGTTCAAGACCGTCAACGCGAGCCCGCCCGCAGTGTCGCGCGTCAGGCTCATGTTGGCAATATTCACTTTATGTTTTCCCAGCAACGTGCCGAGATAACCGACGATGCCCGGCCGGTCCTTGTTGTTGAGAAGCAACAAGGTGCCGCTGGTCGGTATCTCCACCGGCGTGCTGTAAAGCCGCACAATGCGCGGGTTGTTGGGGGAACCGAAAAAGGTTCCACCCGCCGAGATTAATTTTTGCCCGTTGCTGAAAACCTGCACGTGCAACCATTCGTTGAAGGTGACCGGCTCATCGGATTTTTTTTCCTCGACGGTGATGCCGATGCTGGCGGCGGCGGCCCGGACATTGACGTTGTTCACGTCCTTGATCGCACTGCTGGCCAGAAAGCCCTGCAACACCGCCCGGGTGACCGGGTCCGTGTTCGGCAATTCCCGCGCGTGGCCGCCATAAGTCACGTAAATACGGTCGGCACTGGCAGGTGAAAGTTGCGCCAGCAATTTGCCGAGCGCCTCGCCCAGCGGCAGATAAGGTTTCACCTGCTCATAGGTTTTGGCGTCGAGATACGGCAGATTCACCGCGTTGCGCACCTCGCCGGTCAGCAGATAAGCCGTGACGACCTCGGCGACCTCAATGCCGCATTTTTCCTGCGCCTCCTGCGTGCTGGCGCCGAGGTGCGGTGTCAAAATCACATTCGCCTGCCGGCGATACGGATGGTCAGCGGGCAGCGGTTCCACGGCAAAAACATCCAGCGCCGCGCCGGCCACTTTGCCGGATTCAAGCGCCGCCAACAGGTCGGTTTCGGAAATGATTTCACCGCGCGCACAATTCACCAGACGCACCCCGGGTTTCATTTTGGTAAACGCGGCGGCGTTCAGCATGTGTTTGGTTTCCGGCGTCACCGGCATGTGAACCGTAATGAAATCGGCCACGCGATAAACGTCGTCCACGCTGTCGGCAAATTCCACACCGAGGGCCCGCGCCCGGTCCGCCGTCAGGTAGGGATCATAGGCGATGACACGCATCCCGAAGATCAGCGCGCGTTTGGCGACTTCCGAGCCGATGCGGCCCATGCCCAGAATGCCGAGGGTTTTGCCCAGCAGTTCCGTGCCCTGAAACAATTTGCGGTCCCATTTGCCGGCGGTCATGGACGTGTACGCCTGCGGCACCTTGCGGGCGAGCGCCAGCAGCATGGCAAAACTGAGTTCGGCGGTGGTTACCGTGTTGCCGCCGGGCGTGTTCATCACCACCACACCGTGTTGCGTGGCTGCCTCCACATCCACGTTGTCGATCCCGACACCGGCGCGGCCGACCACGCGCAACTTCGGAGCGGCTTCGATGAGCTTGCGGGTCACCTTGGTTTCGGAGCGAACCAGCAGCGCCACGGCATCCGCCACGACCGGCAGCAATTCGGGCTCAGGCAGCCGTTTGGGCAGAACAACGACTTCAAATTCAGGTCGCTGCTGGAGCAGCGCAATGCCTTTGGGCGAGATTGGGTCGCAAACGACAATTTTCATGTTAAAAAGGAACGCCAGTCTAGGTCATGCCCGCGGCGAGGTCAAATGACGAATCGCAAACAAAATTCGCTGTTCGTCCGCCAAAAACCGGTTATCCTACAGCAAAATGAGCAAGTTGCTGCTGATCGACGATGAAGAGGACGTGCGGTATTCGTTCCAGCGGATTTTTGATTCGCCGGAGGTCGAAGTGACCGTAGCGTCGAGCGGCGAGGAAGGGTTGAAAGTCATCCCCAAATTCAAACCCGACCTCGTGCTCATGGATGTGCGCATGGGCGGCATGAACGGCCTGGAGACCCTTCGTCGTATCCGCGCCGCCAACCCCAAACAGTTGGTCATTTTGATGACCGCTTATGGCACGACGCAAACCGCCATCGAGGCGATGAAGCTCGGGGCCTATGATTATCTGCTCAAGCCGTTCGACGTGCCGAAGCTCAAGGAAATTGTGGGCAACGCTTTGAAAGCGGCACGCGACATGAAGCAGGTCGTTTCCTACGAGCCCCTGCTCGAATCCGAGGATTACGAACTCGGCATCGTCGGCCGCAGCGAGGCCATGCAGCAGGTCTTCAAACTCATCGGCCAGGTCGCCGCCAGCGACGCCACCGCGCTCATTACCGGCGAGAGCGGCACCGGCAAGGAACTCGTTGCCCGCGCGATTTATCATCACAGCAACCGCAGCCAGCAGCCGTT
The DNA here is from genome assembly GCA_021324235.1 of Verrucomicrobiota bacterium. GTDB lineage: Bacteria > Verrucomicrobiota > Verrucomicrobiia > Limisphaerales > UBA11358 > UBA11358. The sequence goes on along the minus strand of JAJPJM010000050.1, from coordinate 38,726 downwards.
TCTGGCCGTGAATTGCGCCGCGATCCCGGAGCAATTGCTGGAAAGTGAACTTTTCGGCCACGAACGCGGCGCCTTCACCGGCGCCACCCTGCAACGCATCGGCAAATTCGAGCAATGCAACAAGGGCACGATTTTCCTAGACGAAATCGGCGACATGACGCCGGCCACGCAGACAAAAATCCTGCGGGTCTTGCAATCCGGCACGTTCGAGCGCGTGGGCGGCAACCAGCCCATCCAGGTGGACGTACGCGTCATCGCCGCGACCAACAAGCCGCTCGAAGCCGCCGTCGCCAACAAACAATTCCGCGAAGACCTGTTCTACCGGCTGAACGTCGTGCGCATTCACATTGCCCCGCTGCGGGACCGGCGGGACGACATCCCGCTGCTGGTGAACTATTTCCTGGAAAAAATTGCGCGCGAACACCAGCGTCCGCCGAAGTCCATCGCCACCAGTGTCATCCGGACACTCGAAAAATATCACTGGCCGGGCAATGTGCGGGAATTGGAAAACGCCCTCCGCCGCGCGCACGTCATGGCCAAGAGCGATGCGATTCTGCAAAGCGACCTGCCGCCGGAAATCCACGGTCAAAGTTCGGGGGGCGCCTCCCTGCCGCCGTCGGTCGGCAAGGCAGGGGACGAAGCCATGACCGATGCCTCGGCCCTGGCCCGGCAATTGTTTCAATGGGCCAAGCGGGACCCCAAACTGAAGGTCATCCCGGTCGTGGAGCGCGAACTCGTCATCCAGGCGCTCAAGGAAACGAACAACAATCAGGTCCACGCGGCCAAACTGCTGGGCATCACGCGGGCGACGTTGCGCAAGCGCATTGAAAAATTTGGCATCCAGCGCGAGTTGAATGTGAAATAATTCACACCCCCGCCGGACAACCACCTGTCATCGTCGTTTGCGGGAGGAAGGCGCCCGCAGCGAGTTGGCCACACGGCGGAAGTGGTAGCCGAGAATGGCGAGTTCGATGGCGTGCGGAAACTGGCGTGGATGCCGGAGGAGCGTGCCCCAGAACAGCCGCCAATACCCCACGCGTCCCCGGTGCCAGACGCCCAGCACCCAGAAGGATTTCAGAAACGCAATGAGATCGGCACGGGACAGGCGCAGGCGCGGCCCGGTCGGGCGGTGGCTCTTGAGAAACGTCCGTATGCGCTGGTAGTAGTTTCGCGGCTCATACAGCTTCTTGACCAGTTCACGGTAACCCGATTGCAGGAAGTCGCGGTTCAATTTGGGTTTGAAGTTCAGCGCCGCATCGGTGTTGTTGCCGGTGCTATCGGTTTCCAGACGGCCCTCGCGTTTCAGCCGCTGCCATAACCGCGTCTGCGGCAATGCGTTCAGCAATCCCACCATGGCCGTCGCCACGCCGGAACGCTGGATGAACTCGAACTGCCGCTTGAAGATGTCGTTCTGGTCACTGTCGAAACCAACGATGAATCCACCCATGACTTCCAGTCCGGCGCGTTGCAGTGTCTGCACCGAATCCACCAGGTCGCGGTTGCGGTTCTGGAGCTTGTGGCATTCCTCCAGCGACTCGACGGACGGCGTTTCAATGCCGACGAAAACTTTTTTGAAGCCGGCCTCCACCATCAGCGCGCACAATTCCGGGTCATCGGCCAGATTCATGGACGCCTCGGTGAGAAATCCGATGCGGGTCCGCGTGCGCCGCCGCCATTCGATCAACTCGCGCAACAGCGCTTTGGTCCGCGGTTTGTTGCCGATGAAATTGTCGTCCACGATGAAAACCATGTCTTTCCATCCGCGCCGGCACAGTCCGTCCAGCTCGGCGATCAATTGCGCCGGCGTTTTCATACGGGGCACGCGCCCATTCATCACGATGATGTCGCAAAACTCGCAATCAAACGGGCAGCCGCGCGAGAACTGCACGGACATCGTCACGTAATGCCGCAGCTGGATGAGATCCCAGCGGGGCGCGGGCGTCCGGGTGATGTCCGGACGGTTTGTGGCGCGATAAATGGATTGCAACCGGCCGCTTTGCAGGTCGGCCACCACCTGCGGCATCACTTCTTCGGCCTCGCCCAGAACGAAGTGCTGAATCGCCGGAAACGTTTCGTGTCCGGTGGTGAACAGCGGTCCGCCCGCAATGACGGTTTTCCCCAGGGCGGCGCATCGCGCAACGATTTCGTGTACTGAATCCTTCTGCACAATCATGGCGCCGATCATCACATAATCGGCCCAAACCAGATCCTCGTCCCGGAGCCGTTTCACGTTCAGGTCCACCAACTTGAGTTCCCATTCCGACGGCAGCATGGCTGCGACCGTCAGCAACCCCAGCGGCGCCATGGCCGCCCTTCGGGAAACAAAGCGCAGGGCATGCTTGAAACTCCAGAACGTGTCGGGCGTTTTCGGACTGACGAGAAGTATTTTCATGGACGAAATTGGCTCAATGCCATTGTGAGCATAAGCCAGACCGCATAAATATACGAGATAAATTATTTTTTAAAATCCAACTCAACGCCGACCGGACAGTGGTCCGAACCCTCAATTTCGGGCCGGATGAAGGCACGCTGGAGATGCGGTCGCAGGGATTGGGAGATGAGGAAATAATCAATGCGCCAGCCGACATTCCGGGAACGCGCTCCGCCCATCGGGCTCCACCACGAGTAATGTCCCCCGCCCTTTTCAAATTCACGGAAGGTATCAAGGAAACCGGCCTTTACGAAGGCGCCGAACCCGGCGCGTTCCTCGGGAGTAAAACCGTGGTTGTGGACATTCGCTTTCGGATTGGCCAGATCGATTTCCGTGTGCGCCACGTTGAGGTCGCCGCAAAATATCACGGGCTTTTTCTTTTCCAGTTTTTTGAGATGACGGAGAAAATCGGCGTCCCAGCGTTGACGATAGGTCAATCGGGAGAGGTCACGCTTGGAGTTGGGGACATAAACGTTAACCAGAACGAACCTGTCGAACTCGGCGGCGAGCACGCGGCCTTCCCGGTCGTGTTCCGCGATATCCATGTGTGGCACCACCTGGAGCGGACGCGTCCGGGTAAAGATGGCCGTGCCCGAATACCCTTTCTTCTCCGCGCTGTTCCAGAACGTGGTGTAGCGGGCCGGCCAGAGCTGCTCCACGTCGTTCGGGGTGCATTTGGTTTCCTGCAGACACAACACGTCCGGCTTTTCCGCTTCAAGATAATCGAGAAAATTTTTCCTCAGCACCGCGCGCAGGCCGTTCACGTTCCAGGAAATCAGTTTCACGCGGGGAGCATAAACCACCGATGGCCGCGGCGTAAAGCCAGTGGCGAGGAGGTTAAGATCATGATTAAGGGCAGGATTAAGCGGCAAGGCACGTTGACGCTCGCGGCAAACACGGCTAATTTGTTGCACGTCGAATGATTGCCAACACCGCCAACCCGACCGCCGCCACGCCGACCTTCCGCGTCGGTGACGAACGGCTGGTCAGGCTGACACCGAGCGCCGCGCAAAAAGTGTCGACCCTGCTGACGAAACAAGGCCGGCCGAACGGCGTCCTGCGCGTGGCGGTCCTGGGCGGCGGCTGCTCCGGGTTGCAATACAAGATGGATCTGCAGGACGCGCCGGCCAGCCGGGACATCCTGGTCGAATCCGGCGGCGTACGCGTGGTGGTGGACCCCAAGAGCGCGTTGTACGTGACCGGCAGCGAACTGGATTACCTCGATGCCCTCGACGGCGGGTTCAAGGTGAAAAATCCGAACGCGGCGACCACCTGCTCCTGTGGCGAAAGCTTCAGCGCGTGATTTTTCAGTTTTCAGTTCTGAATTCTAAATGTTCGATTGGAGAAGCGTGGCTCTGGGAAAACTGGACACTCAACATTTTGGAAACGGATGGACTATTTTGCCCTGCTCAATGAGCCGCGCCGGCCCTGGCTGGAACCGGAAGCTTTAAAAGCAAAATTTTTGGCGTTGGCGGCGGAGGCGCATCCCGACAAACAACGTGAGGCGGGCGAGACGGAAAAACGCAAGGCCAACCGGCATTATGCGGAATTGAATACCGCCTACCATTGCCTCACCGAACCCAAATTGCGGGTGTTACATTTGCTGGAGCTGGAGCTCGGCGCGAAACCCGGGGAGGTTCAACAAATTCCGACCGCGCTGGCCGACTTATTCGCCGAAGTGGCGGCGGTTTGCCGGAGCACTGACCAGTTTCTTGCTGAAAAAAATCAGGTGACTTCACCATTGTTGCAAGTCCAACTGTTTGAACGGGCGCAGGAATGGGTTGAGCGATTGCGTGCATTACAGACCCGGCTGACCAGACTTTACGACCGGCTGGTGGAAGAGTTGAAATCGCTCGACGCCGTGTGGACATCGAAATCCCAATCCGCCGAACGCACCGCCTTGTTGAACCGGCTGGAGGAACTTTATCGTTTGTTCGGCTATTTCAACCGCTGGAACAGCCAGATTCAGGAACGAATCGTTCAATTGTCACTATGAAAACAATGGTGCGCCTTGTTGTCTGCGCGTGGCTGACGACCGCGATTGCAACCGTTTTGGCCCAGGAAACCTGGCAAGGCGTGTTGGGCGGGATGCCGCTGGGCGTCCCGCAAAGCAGGATAACGGAATTGAACCGGACAAATTGTGTACCGTTGATGCTGAACGCTTTCCGGTCAAACGCCGTCGTCAAGGCGTTGATTTTCATGCCGGGCGCAACGGATGAACTGTATTTTTTCCGCCGGGCGAACGCGAAGCTGACCAATGCCAATCCGTCGTTGCTCGACGCGATCGTGGCGTTGACCAATCAAACCTACATTCAAGCCACCTTTCGGCCGCCCCTGCTGTTGTTGCATACAACCGAGGACCCGCTGGATGTCATTGCGATCATTAAAAATAAATCCACGGCAGCCAGACTGCATAGCGAAGCCGTTCCGGACCGGATCGTTTTTATTGACGCGGACTGGGACACGGTCCGGGGGGTCTTGAACAAAAAATTGAGCGTCGGGTTGCGCCCGTTCGCGAACGCACCGGATTCGTGGCATTTTTTCCGCCACAATTTTGCCGCCGGCGGCGCCACCGGGTGGGAAATGCTTGAAGCCATTGCCTTGACGGACAAAACGAAATTTTCCGTGCACTGGCTGACGGCGGATTTCGAACTGGACCGGCGCAGCGGCGTTGTACCGGAAGTCGACAAGCTCAGCGCGCCTTAATCTTCCGGCTTTAAAACCAAAACGCCCAGGGGCGGCAGGCGGAATTCCGCCGAGCAAAGTTGATTGTGGCACGGAATATTTTCCGCCATGACGACGCCAAGATTTCCCTGGTTGCTTCCCCCGTAAACCGCCGCATCGCTGTTCAAGAGTTCGCGCCATTTGCCGCCGCGCGGCAGTCCGACGCGGTATTGCTCCCGCAGCACCGGCGTCAGGTTCAAAATGACGGCCAACGGGTTGGAGCCGTCCGCCGTCTGGCGGACGAAGGAAAGAACGCTGTTGTCGCGATCCGTGCAATCGATCCAGTAAAAGCCGCCCGGATCGTAATCGGCCTGCCAAAGCCCGGGCGCAGCCAGGTAAAGCTTGTTCAAATCGGCAACAAACTGTTGCAAGCCGCGATGATACGGACCGGCGTTGAGCAGCCACCAATCGAGCTGGCTGTTTTCATTCCATTCGGCGCGCTGGCCGAATTCGCCGCCCATGAACAGGAGTTTTTTACCGGGAAACAGCCATTGATACGCGAGCAGGGCGCGGAGGTTGGCGAATTTTTGCCAGTCATCGCCCGGCATCCGGCCAATCAACGAACCTTTGCCATGCACCACCTCATCGTGTGACAGGGGCAGGATGAAGTTCTCGTGATGGTGATACAACATCGCGAAGGTGAGATCGTTTTGATGATATTTGCGGTGGATCGGTTCGCGGCCGAAGTAGCCCAGTGTGTCGTGCATCCAGCCCATGTTCCACTTGAAGGAGAAACCGAGGCCGCCCAGATACGGCGGCCGGGTGACGAGCGGCCAGGCGGTGGATTCCTCGGCAATGGTCATCAGCCCGGGAAATTCCGTGTGCGCAATATGATTGAATTTTTTCAGGAACTCGATCGCTTCAATGTTTTCGCGTCCGCCGAATTGATTGGGAATCCATTCCCCGGCCTTGCGCGAATAATCGAGATAAAGCATGGAAGCCACGGCGTCCACGCGCAGACCGTCCACGTGAAAGCGGTGGCACCAGAACAGCGCGTTGGCGACCAGAAAATTATTCACCTCATGCCGGCCGTAATTAAAGATCAGCGTACCCCAATCCTGATGCGCGCCCTTGCGCGGGTCTTCGTGCTCGTAAAGGGCGGTGCCGTCAAACCGTGCCAACGCCCAGTCGTCGCGCGGAAAATGCGCCGGCACCCAATCGATGATGATGCCAATGCCGGATTCGTGCAGCGCGTTGACGAGAAACTGAAAATCGTCCGGCGTGCCAAAGCGGCTGGTCGGCGCGTAAAAGCCGGTCACCTGGTAACCCCACGACGGATAAAAAGCGTGTTCCGCCGGCGGCAACAATTCGACGTGGGTAAATCCCATGCGCCGGACATATTCCACGAGCGGCGCGGCGAGTTCGCGATAGCTGAACGATTCCCCGACGCTTTTTTTCCGCCAGGAACCGGGATGCACTTCATAAATACTGATCGGCGAGCGGAGTCCCGCATCGCGGGATTCGCGGCGGCGGTTCATCCAGACATCGTCCGTCCATTCGAATTTTTCATTGTTCCAGACGATGGCGGCGTTTTTCGGAGGCACCTCGAAGAAAAACCCATAAGGGTCGGTTTTGAGTGAAATCTTCCCGTGAGCGTCGCGGATTTCAAATTTGTAATGCGCGCCTTCCGCCACACCGGGAACGAAGATTTCCCAGACGCCGGACGCCCCGAGCAATCGCATGGGATGAAAGCGACCATCCCAATGATTGAAATCGCCGACCACGCTGAGGCGCTGGGCATTCGGAGCCCAGACGGCAAAACTGACGCCGGGAACCCCGTCGATGGTGCGCAATTGCGCCCCGAGCTTCTCGTAAATGCGCCGCTCGTCCCCCTTGCCGAACAGGAACAGATCCGATTCGCCCAGGGTCGGCAGAAAGGAGAACGCATCGCGCGTCCGGTGCGTCTGCCCCTGGTGCGTGGTGACGACCAGATCATAGGCATAAACCTCGTTCACCGTCCGGGTAACGCCTTCAAAAAGGCCGGTGGCGTGAACCCGTTTCAATTCGAACTTCGGTTTGTTCTTTTCGTGAACGGGCTGAATTTCGACCCGGGCGGCATCGGGCCGAAAGGCGCGGGCAACCAATCCCAAATGCTCACCGAGCGGGTGCATGCCGAGGAGCGTGTGCGGTGACTGATGGGTCAACTCCACCAGGCTGTGCAATTCGTCGGGCGTGAGAATCATGCCGGCCCAACCTAACAGAACCCGGCGGCAAAAGGAAATGTTCTTCCGGGCGGGTGGCTACCCTTGCGCAAGAATCCGTTCGATCTGTTGCGCGTGGACCTCCGGCAAGCCGTCGGTCCAGACGACGAAATCGGCGCGGGCCATTTTTTGCCCGACTGGCGATTGGGCAGCCATGCGCCGTTGGATCTGATCCGGTGTCCAGCCACGTTCCAAAAGCCGATGACGCTGGTTGGCAGCCGAACAGGCGATGCAAATGGTCTTGTCGAAATACGGTTCCGCCTTGGTTTCAAACAGCAACGGAATGACGACCACGGCCAGCGCATGATTTTCCCCGCGCCACGCTTCAATTTGTGCAAGCCAGGATTCACGAATGCGCGGATGGAGAATCGTCTCCAGCCTCTGGCGGGCGGCAGGATCGGTGAAAACGATCTGTGCCAGCGCGTCGCGTCGCAATTGGCCGCCGGGTGCAACCACACTTTCGCCAAAGACCTCCTGGATTTCCGCCAGCGCCGGCCGGCCCGGTTCAACCAATTGGCGAGCCAGTTCGTCGGTGTCCACCACCGGGACGCCGTGCTCGCGGAAAAAACGGGCGGCCATGGATTTGCCCATGCCCATGCCCCCGGTCAGTCCGAAGACTTTCATCAGTTGGCAGCCGGTTACGGCCCAATCTTGATACGGTAGAAACGGTAAGGGAAGTTCTTCGCGTTGGGGTCACTAAACAGCAAAGGACCAATGTTCGTACCAATCGGAATCCAATTCACGAAATTGGTGGACGCTTGAACGACATTGGTCTGCCCGGACGCGCTGGCAACTGAAAATTGGAAAGCGCCGGTGCCATGATTGTAGCTGCTGCCGGACAGTTTGGTGTTCTGGCCGGCAAACCCCGGCACATAAACCAAATGGCCGCCAAATTGTCCATTCAGGGCTGCCGGGTTCGTGCTGGCGCTGCCAAAGTAAATGGTCAGGTTGGGGCTGATGCTCACCAGCAAGCCGTCCAGAAAATTGTAATTGGTCAATTTGGAAATATCGAGGTATGCCACATAAAGGCCGTTGGAAGCACCGGTGCCGCTGAAGGTGAATTCCGGTTCCTGGAAGGGAGTGCCATTGCCACCGGCTTCCAACACCAGACTCCCGATGGCGGCATTATTGGAGAAACCGGCCGCCGTTGGCCCCAGGTCCTGGCCGGCCCAGGTATGGGTCACACTCGACCGGGAAGCGGCAATGGTCTGGAAAGTGGTTCCCAACAAATCGCCGGCCGCCGGCTTGATGAGCAAATTGAATCCGCCGTTACAGCTGAACACATTGGCCGCCCCATTGTCCGTCAGCAAATTGGTCACCGACAAATTCAGAGCGCCGGCCGCGGCCAGCAAAGATTGATTAACTTGCAGCGTATTGGCGAATAATTTAATGCCCGCCGCGGAAGAAATCACGGCGTTTACCACCTTGCCGGTTTGCATGGTGGCCGTGAAATCGCCGACCGTCGTCTGGCTGGTTCCGTAAAGCTCGAGATCGGAGCTGTTAATGGTCTGACTGCCCGCGCTGATGGTTCCATGGTTGACAAACGTGGCGTAATTGGTCGCCGTGTCGTCCCCGAAATGCGCGTTATTGGGGATAAAGAGATAACCGTTGTTGGTAAAGTTGCGGAGGGTTGGAGCCACGCTGCTATCCCAATTTTGGATGGAGCCCGAAAGGACAATTTCCCCGGAAAGGGTAAAACTCTGGCCATCCAGCAGCAACGATTGATCAACGTCCATGGAATCGCCGACGGTCATATTGGTGCTGTGCAAAATCAGATTTTGAACCGTCACCGGCACTCGCGTGGTAAGCCCGCTCGCATCCACCACCAGGATTGAAAAATCGATGAAATTGGTTACTGCATTGGTGCCGGATCCCACCACCACGGAATTGGTCCACAGACCGCTCCAGGCATTAATCGTCCCTTTCAGCCGGGAGACGTTCAATTTGGCCAGATTGGTGAAAGTCAAAAAACCGTTGGTCGAACCGAGGTTAAAGGTCAAGTTTTGACAATCCACAACGGCGCCGGCGCTGGTGACCAGGTTGCTGGCCTGGACCGAGATGGATCCTTGGGAGCCGAGAAACGTCCGGCTCAGGTTCAAATTATTCGCGTTAATCTGTATTCTGCCCGGCAGGTTGGTCACCAACGTGCCCGACGGATCCGCCGCCAGATCGTCAACGAAGACGGAATAGGCGCTGTAAGTGTTGGATACACTGGTCATCGTCAAATGCAAACTCGGGTCGTTAAAAAAGGTGGCCGCCGGGGGTCCAAGGCCGGGGGTCCCGTTACCGAACGCAGCCAGACCGGTTTGGGGGACGGTCGGATCGGTGCGGGACACAATATAATTCTGCGGCTGGTAAAGGGGCCCGCTACAGGAATAGAAGGAACTGACATTGGAATTCACATAGAGCCCGAGATTGGTCTCCGAGCCCAACCGATCCACCAGATAAACGGAATTGGTCTCCACCGCCAGGGTAAACGCATTGGTCAACGTGGCGGCCAATCGAATGGCAGCCGTTTGGAAATAATTCGTCGGGGTTGAACTGGGCGTAAATCTTATCTGCGCGGTTATGTTGGAGTCACCGGTTATGACAAAAACCGCCTGCCGGACTTCGTTCGAGGGGCTCGTCAAATTATCCAACGAGTCGGAAACGGTCGGCGCAAATGATTGAGACGTGCCCGAATAATTGGTTGTGCAGTTATTCAGCACTCCGTAAAAAGGTGTGGATACAATGGTTCCATTCCATAGCGACGAGATGTTCATCAGCGGCATGTTTACCCCTCCGGGCAGATTAGCCGGCATATTGGTCTGCGCCCAGGTTTCGGCATAAAGACCCGTATCCAGCGTGAAATTCGTTCCGGAAAAGCCACCACCACCCAGCGAAGGGCTGGTAATCATCACCTGGCTGAGCGCCAGATTAACCGTTCCGCCATTTAACGCGAGTACTCCGTTGGGGCCGGCTGCCAATGTCCCCTTGTTGACAATGTTCGTGGCCGATACCAACAAATAACTCACGGTAAAAATCTGGTTTCCGATTGGGTTAATCATGCCGTCCACCCCCTGAATGGTTCCCGAACTGTCATTAAAGAAACTGGCCGACATACTGCGCGGACCGCCACTGGTGGATGTCCCAAAATCAAATTCCCAGCCCACGGCGCCGGTCATCGTGCCCACATTGGTGTAATTCTGGGTATTGGCGGTTTCATAAGCAGCACTGGTGAAAATATTCCAGGTGCCGGAATTATAAAAATTCGTCGCGTCCACGTTGGGCGGAGTTCCGTTGATGGAGCCGGTGTTGATAAAAATGGGATCCGTGCCCATCACCATCAGCGGACATAACAACCAACCAGCCCAGAGCAGCAGCGATTTTACCCGGAACCGTCCGATGGATTTGGAAAAAATTAACTTCATTTGACGCTCGCCGGTTAATTGATGGTTAATGAATAAATCATCTGCACGGTGCGCGGCGGCACGCCGGAATCCGTCATCTGGATGAGAATGTTATTATACGTCGCGCTGTTGGTCGGCGTGCCGGAAATGAGGCCGCCGGGAGACAGGGTCAGATTGGGCGATCCATACGGCAATCCCGCCGAATTGGGCGCCAACGTCCAAGTGTAAGGCGGTGTGGCATTCGTAACGGTAAACGCAACATTGTAAGCCACTCGATTGGTACCGTTGGGCAGGGCCGGCGGGGGCGGAGATATCTGAACCAACGACGACGCAGCCAGATTCGCGAGGCTGGCGCCGTTCGGATAAATCACCGGGGGATTGGTGGTACCATCGAACGAACCCCAGACAAAGAAACCATGGTTGGCACCATTCGGCCCATTCAATTGGGATAGAGATTGATTGTCAAAAACCGGGCCGACCTTATCGAACACAACGGCATTGGAGCTGCCAGGGTCAATGGTGCCGGGACCGGCAAGCCCAGGTTGGATGTTGGCCTGATTGAAATTAACACCCCGGGTGAACTCGGAAACGGCGTTGCCCGAACTCGGGCCAGCTGCCAAATCGGCCGCCCCAAACACCAAATCGGGACCCGCCAGCACGCGCTGGAAGGTTTGGGTCACCAGCTGGCCATTCGTAATCACCACCATGGTGTACTGGTTGGTGATGGGCACAAAGAATTGCCCGTTCAAGTAATCGTAATTATCATCGCGCACGCGCACAAATTGCAGCCGGCCAACCCCTTGATAGTCACCCACGCCATTGGTCACCAAGGTGCAGGGATTCACCGCAAAGACGTAATTCGTGAAATAAGAAATCAGGTTTTGAATGAAAAATGAGCCGTCCGGGTTTACCACCGTCACGGAATTATTGGTAAAGACATTCACATTGGTCTGAATGGTCTGAATGATGTTGGGACCACAAGTGCCATTGGTGATGATGAAGAAGTCTCCCGATACCACATTGGATTGAAGCACCGGGGAGGTATTGGTCACGAGTATAAACGGACTGTCCGCCGGCTGGCCAATGGGCGGTCCAAACGTGACGGTTTGGATGGCATACGAGGTTTTCGCATAAGACTTATTGGTGACCACATTGTCGAATGAAAAATTGTAAATCGGCACGGCATTGTTGGTCACATAATTGGTCACGGCCTCAACAATTCCCCCCGGATAACCGTATGGGAAAACGGTAACGAACGTCACACTCCCGACTGAAACCATGTTGGTGTAATAGAGGAAGGTGGAGTCGACTGACAATCCGGGAAACAACGCCTGCAGCGCAGCGGGAGAGTTGGTCATTGCCGCCAACACCAGGACATTGAGATTGGATGTGGCCAGCAATGGAGGGGGCGTGAGAGTAAAATTGGTGCTGAAAAGAAGACTTCCGGCCGCCGCCGATTCCCGATACTGCGGGCTGGTGGTATCCCAATTGTTGGTACTATAAAGCCAGCGCAAGCCGCCCACGTCGTCCCGCGTCAACCCGGTGTAAAAAAAGCCCATCGGCAAGGCTTCTTCGCCATTCCCGGAAGCCACCGGCGGATTGAGGTTCAAAGGGTCAGCGGGCAATTCAATGGCATCCGCATTGGGCGGTGCGACGGGCGAGCCGCAAATCTCGCTGATGACATAGGAATAAAGTTCGTTATTGATGTAGTCCGAATATTGAATCTGGTCGAGCGGAGTTGGAAAATAATCAAAATTTCTTATGGTGACCAGGTATTCCATGCAAGCCGGACAAGCGACCGTACATCCCGGCAACTGGAGACGGTCGTGCAACACCCACATGTAACGGACCGGGTCGGCCAATCCCAACTGTTCCATCAACAAAGCCAGGGTGGTGGATTTCAAATCGACCAAACCCAGAGCATTCGCCAGATAATTCTCGCTTTCCGAATTCAAGGGAAATTCCGACAGGCTTGTGCTGTATCTGTCCATATTCGTCAGGCCATTCAGAATATCAAACGCCGATTGCACGGCTGCCTCACCGTTTGAACCAAAGTAGTCGCTAAAACTCGCATCGAACGTATAATAAATTAACGGCGTATTGCGGCGGTAGCCCTCGCCCAGGTTTTTGGGCGCTGCGGAAAGGGAATCGAGGAAGAACGGCGGCGCGCCGGAATTTAATATGGGATTATACCCATTTGCATTTACCTGCCAGGCATCCCCGCCATTGGCTTCCGGTCCCAACAATGAAAACGCCCAAGCCGATTGGAGACCCAAGGCCAGAAAACCGGTTAATAGGAAATATTTTGTCAATTGCCTCATAGACATTTTCACTGGTGCAGCAGCAAAACGCGGTAAAAGCCGGCGGTACTGCTGCCGACAAAAATGGAATCACTGGTGCCCGCCGCAAACCGCGGCTCACCCACATTGTTCCAAACGCCAAAGTTGGTCGTCATTTGCACCTGATATGTGAATCCCGGCTGGGTGTTCCAGTTCAGGAACAGGCCCTGCGGCGTATTGGCCAGCGCCGTCCGCAGCCACGTGCTGGAATCCAACGGATTACCCCCACTCGAGAATACCTGCAGCAGGCTCAAGCCACCCCGCGCCAAAGGCGCGTTCACATTGGTTGGCCAGTTGGCAAAATTGTAACCGTAGTATTGTTCCATCCATTCAAAGGGAATGCCGTAATAATTGGCGCCGCTCCACGTCGTGCCGCCGGCCGCGGGCGACAAGGGCGAGCGGCGGCCATCCGTCGCTACATAATCCACCCGGAAGTAATTACTGCTGTTCACCGTCAAACCGTTTGCCGCCGTCATGGTCCATACATTGCTCGTGGTCACCACCGTCGGCGTGCCCGCGCCATTTACATAAATTTCATAATTGGAGATCGACAGACCGGTCACCGGCGGCCAGGACACCTGCAATTGAGGCTGGTAAACACCATTACTGGTCACAAACGGCACATAAACAAACGGGGCGGGCAACGGCTCCAATGGCTGCAGGGAGTTGAGATAACGCTGTGCATACAAATCAAAACTATACGGCAGACCGGTGAAACTGCTCCAGATGGCCAGAAATTGACTGGCCCCGTCGGACGCGACCACCGGCTGGATTTGCGAATTGAGTGTCGTGGTGTTGACGCGGAATTCTCCGCCGACCTTCGAGCCGGTGCCTTGCAGAAACTGTCCATAAACGCCCTCACGCGAACCGTCCTGCGCCAGACTCGTCCACACAATCAGATAATCCGTCTGCAATGAACTGATGCGCGGCGCATATTGGTCGCCATAAAGATAAGTGTTCACCCGGAGAACCGTGCCGCCGCTGCCAGCGCCAGCGCTGGTAAACGACCGGGCATAAATGTCCAGGCTGTTGGTCAGCGGGCTGGTCATGTCCCGCGCGTCCCAAGTCACCACGAAACCGCCATCCGAGCCGCCCGCCGCATTGGGATCGGCGCAGGGATTGAAATCCGTGTTGACCAGAAATTCGCCGCCTTGGGCGTTGCCACTGCCATCATAGAGCCGGGCGTAGATGTCCACGCTGGGATTGGGAGTCGCGGCGGTGTTTGTGATCACGAGAACACCCGCTCCGGGATTGGGCGCAGTCGTTCGTTCCTGTTCAGACACCCAGGCGGCAACGAATCCGCCGTTGGCCAGCGCGGCCACCGTTGGCGTGCGCTGATTGTAGGCAGTATATTGGTTGACGAGAAATTCACCGGTAACCGGCACACCGGTCGGCGAAAAAATCCGGCCATAGACATCCTGCATGCTATTGGAACTCACCTCATCAAAACTGGCCCAAATGAAGATGACATTTCCGTTGGCAAGGGTGGCCACGGCCGGGTTTTGTTGAAAATTATTGGTGAAGGTACTGACCAACACATCAGTTGACGTTAACCAAGTGCCACCGGCGGAAAGAAATCGCGCGTAGATATGCTGGTTCAATCCTTCCACGCCGCCCTGCCAGGCGAACACTGCGCCGCCGCCCTGCAACAAGGCCACCCGCGGGTTTTCCTGATCAGCGGTCCCCTGCACATTGACCCGGAAAGAACTGCCGGAACCGGAAAGCGTGCTGTTCAACTGCATCGCACTCACACCCCAGCCGCTGCCGTCGGTGATGTTGTCCTGCCAGACCACAAAACCGCCATTCGTGTTCACCGCGGCGTCGGGATGAACCTGATCGCCCGGCAGGGAACCGACGATGGCGTATTCGGTTCCATTGGTGGCGTAATAGTTCGTCTGCCCGAAAACCGCAGCGGGAATTCCGGCGAGCAAAATACCAAACCACACAATTTTACGAGCGAACGACGGCAACATAATTGATTTGTCCGAGTGTACCCGCTTCATCGCATTTTGTCCAAAATTAGTTTGGCCAAAACGCGCCGGGCGATTGGCCGCGAACCATACTGGCATCGAATCCGGCAAATTCATTTTTCTAAATCAAAACCGCCTGACACTCGCGCGCGGGTTCCTCCAGCGCCGCCAGCAGCGACTTGAAGCCCCAGCGCCGGTACAGTTCGCGCAACGGGCCGGCTTTCGCCGGCTTTTCCGCCAGTTCATCCGGCGAAAATTCGCACGGTAGATCCTCCCTCAGCCGCACCAGGTCGCGGTTGCGCCGCACGATTTGCTCCGCCGCACGCAAATTGGCGCGAAGTTTTTCCGATCGCACCTCGTCCAGCCGTTCATACAGGGCGCGAACCGAGCCGAACTGGCTCAGCAATTCAGCCGCGGTTTTCGGACCCACCCCGGGCACACCGGGAATGTTATCCACGGTGTCACCGGTCAGGCTCAACCAATCCACGATTTGCGACGGATCCACGCCCGTTTTCGCCCGCACCTGTTCGTCCGTCCAAATGGTTTCGGTTTTATCATTGGCATTCAACAAGCCAATCCGTTTTGACACCAACTGCATGAAATCCTTGTCGGAACTGGCAATGACCACCGCCATGCCGGCATCCGCCGCCCGACGCGCCAGGCAGGCGATGTAATCGTCGGCTTCCACGCCCTCGCGGCAAAATGAAGCCACCCCCGCCGCTTTCAAATAATCGGCCATTTCATCGAACTGTGGTTTCAAATCGTCCGGCATCTCCGGACGCTGGGCCTTGTATTCCGGCAGCGCCGCGATGCGCTCCGCGCTCAATCCGCCGTCCCAGACAACCATCAAATGCGTCGGCTCAAGGACCATGCGCATTTTTGCCAGCATTTTGACGAAGCCGTAAATCGCATTGGTGGGCCGACCCTCCGGCGAACGCAAACTCCGTATGGCGTGGAAGGCGCGATACGCGTAAGCGTGTCCGTCAACAATCAGCAGTCGATCCATAAATCATCCAGGATGGAACATTCACCCCTTGCATTTCGATGACACTCTACGAACAGATGGCACGGCGGTTAAAATGGTTACTGCGGAGGCAGTGTCACCGTTCGGTCGGTTTCAGTCGCGTGTCCCGCCCCCGGCGGCTGTGGCGGAATGGCGCTTTGCGCAAACGGCAGCTCATCGTCTGAATGAACACGGTTGCCGGCCGGATCCACGATTGTCGCGGTGACAAAAATCATCAGATTCTTTTTTACGGCTGTCTTGGTCTGACTTTGAAAAAGGCGGCCGAGAATCGGCAAATCGCCAATGACCGGCACTTTGTCCTTTTCGGTCTGGGTCTGGGAATTAATCAATCCACCAAGCACCACGGTCTGGCCATCCCAGACGTTTACGGTGGTAATGACCTGCCGCACGGTAAAATCAGGCAGAATCACGGGCAATTGCACCACGTTCAGGCCGCCGGTGACATTGGCAACGTTGGGCGGCGTGGCATAACCGGCGAATTCAGTCAGCGACGGAATCAGCGTCAGGTTGATCGTATAACCATCGGACAAAACGTACGGCACCACATCCAGTATCGGGCCGGTCTCAATGGCTTGGGTTGTCGGCGTGATGGCGGAGACGCCTGGAGCAAAGGTGTTGTTCTGGGCGCTGACCCGTTGAATGAAGCCGACGGCGACGAGGATTCCCACCGCCAGCTTGAAAATGTTATCCTTACGATGCGTTTTCATTTGTTTCGTTGCTCAAAAATATTCTTACGGTGTACCGGCGGTGGTGGTCGTGGCGGCCGTGCCTTGCTGGAAGCTGAAACCCGTGATGACGGTTATGATCTCCGTTGCCCGCATCTCGGTCTGCCGTCCGCTGGTGGTGGTCACCTCCGGTTCGGCCAGTTCTTCGACGCCCTGGCGCTGTTCCAAGGCATGGAGGACCACCCGGAAGTTGGGATTGGTCAGGATGCCGGTGAGGGTCCCGATGGCGGGGAGAGCCGAGTTGTTAAGCCCCGCCGTTATTTGTTGATCGAACTGTGAAGAGGGAATTTGATTGGCGGCGGTGGGACCGGGGAAGGGCACCGCCGTGCCCCCCGGACCCGGGACGTTGAGCGACGGCGCGCTACCGCCCTGGGCGGAAACCGAATTGCCGATGTTGAACTGTCCCAAGTACCAGTCAAAACCCAGGCCGGCATTGTCGTCCTGTTCCACTTGAACAAATCGCGACTTGATGTGGACCTGGGGCGCCACCTGATTCAACGCCTGAATGGCGCTCTCGATGGTGTCCAAGTCCTGCATCGTCGCGCGCACAAACAGCAATCCCAACCGGTCGTTAAAGAAAATGCTTTTCGGTGGATATAAATTCACTCCCAAGGTCGTGAAGAAGTCCCGTGCCGACGTGCTTACGTCCACCATATTGTTTGTGGTGGTCACGAAATCCAATCCGCCATTGCCGGTTTGACCGCCAGCGCCGCCAGCGCCACCGCCACCGCCGCCACCACCGCCACCGCCAGTCCCGCTGGAGCGGTTGCCCGATTCGCCCGGCGCGGCATTAACAATTGCCAGAAGGCCCACACTGCTGTTTTGGCCACTCCCGCCGCCACTGCTGCTGCCGCCGCCGCCGGAGCTGCCACCGGAACCACTGGAGCCGCTGCTGTTATTATTGACAAAGACGAGCGAACCAACGCTTTCCAGCCCCTGAACAAAGGTGTTGGGATCCACTTTGAACGTCCGTGAAAAAAGTTGCGGTGAACGCGGCCCTTTGGCCGAGAAAACGACGGCATAATCACTGATGGAATATTCAATGGGGTGATCCGCAACCTCCACAATCGCATCCAACGCGTCCGCCATGCGCACATTGCTGAGCGGCGGATTGATCCTGACAATGACCGAATTGATATCCACGGATTCCCCACCGGTGGTCGGTGCCGCGTTGATGGGCAAACCCGTTGTGGGATCGATCTGCTGACCACCACCGGCAGCACCCGGAATACCGCCCGCACCGGCGCCGCCGAACGGAGAGCCCGCACCAATCGTGGGGGTGACAGTCGTGACGGACGCGGAATTATCCGCGTTGGGATTAATCAAAAAATTGATGCCCACCTTGTCCGGGTCGCGCACCTTGGCTTGTTCGCTCAGGTTGCGAACGACTTCGCTCAACGGCAAGCCATCATAAAACACCTGGTCGAGCCGTATGCGGTTGAGTTTACTCATGATGGCCTCACGTCCCGGACCGGTGTGAACGAGGTCATTGGTAGCGTACGGATTGGGCACGGGCAACTGTGCGCTGTTTCTCGTGGGGGATTCCCATGCCTTGGTCACTTCCACGATGCGGGTTTGATTGTCCGTCGTGTGCATCCGCTCTTCACGGGCATCGACAGCCTGTTTGACCAGGGTCATATAATAATAGGCGCCCTCGTTCATCGGATCCAGTTTCAGCGCCTGTTGCAACTTGGCTTCGGCATCTTCAAATTTTCCCATCTCGTAAAGCAGTTTGCCGTCACGCACCAGTGTGTTCGCATCCGTTTTATCGGCGGCAATGGTTGGAACTTGTTGAAGCGTCGCATCGTCGGGCACCTTGCCGCGCAGGGCGGCTATCAATCGGTCATTTTGTTTCTTGAACGCCAGCGCGGCGGGATTTTGAGGGTCCACCTTCAGCACCCGGTTAACCTGCGTGTCGGCCTCCCGATAATCACCCTGACGCTGCGCCTCCCGCGCCAATTCAAGCCTTACGGACACCAACCCCGAAATGGTCTGGGCGGACTCGGCGTCAATGCCGGAACCGATGTTTTGTACGAGCTGGTAAGCATCCTCGTACAATTTGGAAGCGAGCCCCAAATCGTTGTGCGCGGCGGCGTCCTGGGCTTGCACCAGCTTCTGGCGCAGAACCACGGTATTGGCCTGCCGCAACACGGCTTCACTGACGGCCATGTCGGCCGGGCTGTTGGTTTGGGCCGGCAACATCAAGGCGCCTGCCAATATGAAAATGAAACCGAGTGGGACGGAAACTGCTTTTGTCATGGCTGAATTCAGGTTTTCGGTGTCAGCGTCGCTGGACACTGGGATGGTTGCGGGCAGGCGTCATTTAGGATTATAAGTTAACGTTGTTTTTTTCTGGTTCGATGCGGCAGATAATACCACCTCGTTCCGGTTGATGGCAACGATAATGTAATCGCTGCCCGCAAATTTCAGGTCGTCGCCCACGCGCTGGCCATCCCAACTTTTCCCTTCGGGACGATATTTTAAATCCGCCATGAAGGCGTCCACGCGGCGAAACGGCTGGGTCCTGGATATGGTCGCCGTCTCGCCCGAATCGGTTAATTGCACAACCAATTGCGTGGGGTCAGACGGTGGTCCCTGCACATCCGTGATGGTAAAGGCTTCGTTTTTCTCACCGACCGAAGCATAATGCTGTCGCTTGGCGCGCTGCCACGCCACCGGCGCGGCTTGACGCTCGACGCCAATGATGTAACGCACACCGAATTCATTGGTTTGCACCGAATCCAATGTCAACGTGAAGTACAATGGCAGGATGCGGGCGATCATCACCGCCCCCGGTCCCACCTCATTGCCGCTGGCGATCTTGATGAGGGTCCCGTCCACAGCCCTTTCCCATTCGACGGGATTAAACAGCTTATTGGTCGTCTCAAAATCAAGCTGGTAGGGCAATCGCAGGCGTTCGGCGGCGTTGCTCTCGGTCGTCAAATCCAGCGGCGGGAGCGGCTTGACGGGACGGGAAATGATCTGGGTGCGGGTGTCCTCCAGTATGGAGCGGTCATGCAAAATCATGAAGGGCAAAAAAACCATTGCCCCCACCAGACCCAGCAAGACCACGCCGAGCAAAATCTTTTCGTAATGTTTTTTAAGGAAATCCATGGATTAATTTCCCGGCAACAGTTTGACGATTTCAACATCCAGGGTGATGCTCAGCAGCTGCTCGTTGAGCACCGTTTGCAACCCCCCGCGGCCCATGGGCGCAACCGGCGCGGCCGGTTGGGCAAAAGACGGCGGTGGCGCGAATCCACCCATTTCTCCTCCGGGGGCACCCGCCGGTGACGCCGCCGTCACCCCCGCCGCCGGTTGCACGTTGATGCTTTTCACAATGAATCCATGCGGCGATGATGCAAAACTCGACAGCACGCCGGCCAGGTCCTGGCTGAAACAGCGGAAAGTCACTTCATACGGTGTAAAGACGGCGAGATCATTGGTCGTGATCGTCTGATCGAGATAATCCGACTGTGGCCCGCTGGCATCATCGTTCGACACCCGCACACGGCGGACGCCATCCAGGGAATTGATTTTGGCGGCATAAAGAATTTCAGATATCACCTTCACCTCACCGAGCTGCTGGGCCAGCGCATCCAGACCGCCCGGCGAAAATTTCACCAGCGTCCGTTCCGCTTCAAAGGAGAACTCGTACTGAGGCGGCACGGTGACACTGGCGCTGGCGGCTTCCAACTGCAACTGATTCAGGGTATGGTCGCGCGCGCCGGCAAATCTGGCATCCGTGATCGCCCCTTTGGCGGGGTCAGGTATGGGGGAAATCGGCTGAAAGTATTGCTCCGTTTCCTGGATCCATTGGCGCAGTTGTCGTTCTTGTTCGCCGGCGGTTTTGGTGTTGTCGATGGTATCGTTGCCGGGCGATGGGTTTTGACTGTAGAGGCCCTGTAGTTTGACG
This sequence comes from Verrucomicrobiota bacterium, assembly GCA_021324235.1. Taxonomy (GTDB): domain Bacteria; phylum Verrucomicrobiota; class Verrucomicrobiia; order Limisphaerales; family UBA11358; genus UBA11358. The sequence continues at coordinate 18,007 of JAJPJM010000050.1, read as the reverse complement.
TAGGCCTGATTCAACGCGTCCAACGCCGCGTTGTTGCGCTGCCAATTTTTAAAATCGTAGAAGCCGGCGGCGGCCAGCAATCCGATGGCAATCACCGCGCCGACGACAAAAAGCAAATTTCTCTTGATCCAGGCCATGCTAAAAATTCAGTGGGTTTTTAAGCACGGCCGAAATCCCGAAGGTGAACGTGCCGGAGGCATCCTCCGCATTAATCTGGCCGGTGAGTTGCGTCGCTTTGGGATCAAAATCGGGGCTGGCCTGCAATTCATTTTCCACAGTGTAGGCAATGTCGCTGTTCGCCGCCGGATCCACCTTGGACAAGCTCACCGCCCGGCAAATGAGAGTGATGGCGCCGCTTTGATTGGGTTGCGGCTGGGCCGGGCTCGTTATCGGGTTCTCCGTGTTGGCCGGCGCTCCGCCGTTAAAACCCGCTAAAGAATTCGGACCCGACCCCGCGGGGGCCGTGGTGATCAACTGTTCGATCCAGATGCCGGCCTGCACGCCGGCCCGCTGGGCCGACAGCTTCTTCTGCACGCCGTTTTCGGCACGAACCAACACCCGCCGCAATTCAGCCAGCACGTCGCCCCAATAATACCGATCCCCCATCCAGGCCGCGATTTGATCGGCTTCCTTCCGCGTGGCGCCGACTTGCGAGTAAATCCGGTTGAACGCATCCGCCCGCTCCTGGAGTTGCTGCACCTCCGGTTGGAGTTTGTCCAGTTCCGCTTCTTTCGAGATGGCCAGTTTTTCAAAGAGGAACCCGACCGCAAACGCCACCGCCACGAGACTGAAAACGGTGGCGATGAAATACGGTTTCTTTTCGTTGAACGTCCGCCAGCGCAGTGTGCTTTCCGGCATCAAATTCATCTCCACCGGACAATTCGCCAGATTACGCAGGCCCAGGCCGACCACTTCACCCAAAGCATGCGCCACGCGCGCCAATTCTTCCAGGTTTACCGACGGATCAATCTGCACATTGCGGAACGGATTGAAGTATTCGACCGGCGCGTTGAGTTTTTCGGCGAAGAATTGCGCCGTGTAAGGCATGATGGCGGCGCCGCCGGCCAGAAAAAGCCGCTGGGGCGCCGCTCCCCCCATCTGGCCGCGGTAAAATTGGATGGTCTGGTTGACTTGAATGTGCAGCTTCGTCATGAACTGCCGGGCGATCTTGGAAATGGCCGCCTGATTCGGATTCTCCGGCTCTTCATACGCGCCGCCCAGGCTGACGAAACCCTCGGCGACTTTGATCTGCTCGGCGATTTCAAATTTCAACTTCGCCTCGTTGGCAAAATCCTGGGTGATGGAATTGGCGCCGAGGCTGATGCTGCGGGAAAAAACCTTGCCTTTTTCAAAGAAGAGCAGGTTGCTGGTCTTGGCCCCGATGTCCAGCAACATCGTGCAGTCCTCCAAATCCCCGTAATTGAAGCGAAACGCATTGCACAGGGCCGCCGGTGAAACATCGCACAATTGCAACCGCAACTTCGCCTCCTCCGCAATGCGGAACAGTCCCTCGACGATCTCCGACTTGATTGCCACCAACAATACCTCCAGTTCGCCCGTCGAACTGGAACCGAGAATCTGATAGTCCCACACGACTTCGGCCAGCGGGAACGGCACGTTTTGTTGGGCCTCGTACTGGATGATTTGCGTCACCTTGCCCGCGTCCACCGGCGGGAGTTTGACGAATTTGGAAAATACCTGAAAACCCGGTGCGCAGACATTGATGTTCCGGGCCGACACGCCGGTTTCCGCCAGGGTCTCCCGCAGGACCTTGAGCAGGACGGCTTCGCGCGTGGCTTCGGCCGCACCTTCCGGTCCCAGCGATTTCAGGGTGAAGCCTTTCAGGCACAGACCGCCGACTTCATTGATTTCAAAAGTCGCCAACTTGAGGCTGCCCGCCCCAAAATCGACCGCCAAAAATGACTTTGCATTCAGCATTGCAGTGTTTGCGCCGTGCGCTGCCGACCATAGACGCCTGAGCCCGTATCATTCTTACATGTGCAGCCCGTGTTGCTTACTGTAAATTTTCTGGACGGTCAAATACAAAACTTGGAAAAATGTCCGTGGTAAATCTTGCAATAAAATATTGCGCCGCGCCGCCAGCTTTGGCTTTATCCCACCGTGTCTGGACCAGCGGTGGTGGACCACACCCGGCATGAAGCGTTGTCGCATGCACATTTTTTACTCAGGCCACGTGCAAGGTGTCGGGTTTCGTTATACGACGAAGACCGTGGCCGCCGGGTTTGAAGTGACCGGCACGGTACGCAACCTGCCGGATGGTCGCGTGGAATTGATCGCCGAAGGCGCGCGCGCGGAACTGGAAGCCTTTCGTATGGCGATCCGTGACGCCGGAGTTTCCGGACTGATCCGCGACGAACAGGTCGCGTGGAGCGACGCGCAAAACACATTACATGGATTTGAGATTGTTCGATAGACCCAAATGAAATTCGCCATCATCGCAGATATTCACGGCAACCTGGAGGCGTTCCACACCGTCCTGGCGGACGCCGAACAACAGAAGCCCACGCACTACGTCTGCCTCGGCGATGTCGTCGGGTACAACGCCAATCCCAAGGAATGCCTCAAGATCGTCCGTGACATGGACATCCCGTGCGTGAAGGGCAACCACGACGAATACTGCTCCACCGACGACCATCTGGAAGGGTTCAACCCCAATGCCGCCGAAGCCGTCCGCTGGACGCGCGCCCAGCTTTCCGCCGAGGAACGCCTGTGGCTCCGCGAACTAAAATATACCAAACTGGTCCACAATTTTACCATCGTCCACGCCACGCTCGACGCCCCTCAACGCTGGGGCTACGTTTTTGACAAACTCGCGGCGGCCGCCAGTTTCCCCTACCAGAACACCCAGCTCTGTTTCTTCGGCCACACGCACGTGCCCGTGGCCTTCATGCGCGATACCGTCGTGCGCGGCGGCACCTATTCCAAATTCAAAATTGACCCGGCCAAAAAATATTTCATCAACGTCGGCGCCGTCGGCCAGCCGCGCGATAATAATCCCAAGGCGGCCTACGTCATTTATGACGCGGACGCCGGCACCATCGAACTGCGCCGGCTCGAATACGACATCGCCACCGCCCAGAAAAAAATCCGCGCCGCCGGCCTGCCCGAGCGCCTCGCCGAACGGCTGGAATTGGGACGGTGATTTTTCAATCAGGGCTGCAGCCAAACACGGCGTGGCACAGATGATTCCGTTTTGGTTTTTTATCCGTGTTCATCTGTGTCAATCTGTGGCCGGTAAAAATTGAAAATTCTCATTCTCAAGCCCAGTTCGCTGGGCGACGTGGTCCAGGCGTTGCCCGTCCTGCGGCTGCTCAAACGCCATCGACCCGAAGCTGAAATTTTCTGGTGGATTGATTCCCTTTTCGCGCCGCTGCTCGAAGACGATCCGGACCTGACCGGGGTCGTCCGCTTTGAACGCCGACGCTGGGCCGCCCCCCGGCACTGGCCGGAAATGTTCCGCAGCCTCCGCTGGTTGCGCGAACAACACTTCGATTGGGTGATTGACCTGCAATGCCTGGCACGCAGCGGCACGTTCGCATGGCTCGCCAACGGCAAATTTCTCATCGGCCTCGACGAAGTCCGCGAAGGCGCGCGCGGCTTTTACGATCTGGCGGTCCGCCGCGCGTCGTTCCACACCCACGCCGTGGATTGGTATCTGGCCGTGCTGCCGCACCTGGGCGTGCCCGTCCATGACCATTTCCAATGGCTGCCCGAACGACCGCAAGTCGCCGATGCGATCAAATCCAAATGGCAGACCGGCAACGCCCGCTGGATTGCGATTCAACCCGGCGCGCGCTGGCCCAACAAGCGCTGGCCGGTCGAATCCTTTGCCCGGCTGGTCCGGCTCCTGATGGAGAAATTTCCCGCCACGCGCTTCGCCATTCTGGGCAGCCAAGAGGACAAGCCGGCAGGCGGATTCATCGAGGACGCCGACCCGGAACGTTGTTTCAACTTGTGCGGCCAGACGTCGCTGCCGGAAATGGTCGAGTGGGTGCGGCTATGCGATTTGATGATTACCAACGACACCGGCCCGATGCACGTGGCAGCGGCACTCGGCAAACCGCTGGTCGCCCTTTTCGGCCCGACCGAACCGCGCCGCACCGGCCCTTACGGTCATTTGGACGATGTATTGCGGATTGACCTGCCCTGCTCGCCCTGCCTCAAATCGCATTGCACTTACGTAAAACCGAACGAGTGTCTGAACGCGCTTTCCCCCACGGCGGTTTTTGAGTTCGCGTGCAAAAAGCTCCGGGGTTGAGCGGGCTTGCGCTTTGGCCGGTTCGCGTTAGGCTCGCCGCCGGTGAGCACTGCCACCCCAGCAACCCCGCCGGGAACGACCGCGCCCGGAAATCCGCCGCCGCAGTCCGTATTTGTCACCACGCACTGGTCGGTGGTACTGACCGCGGGACGCAGTGACACGACCCGCGCCCGGGCCGCGCTCGAAAGCCTTTGCCAGGCCTACTGGCCTCCGCTCTACGCCTACGTGCGGCGGCGCGGGTATTCGCCTGAGGACGCCCAGGACCTCACGCAGGAATTTTTCGCGCGATTGCTGGAACGCAACGCCGTCGCCACGGTCGCGCCGGAAAAAGGCCGGTTCCGTTCCTTCCTCCTGGCCAGCTTGAACCATTTTCTCGCCGACGAATGGGACAAGGTGCGCGCCCGGAAACGGGGCGGCGGAAAGGTAATCTCCCTCGACCTGCAAAGCGCCGAGACGCGACTGGGCGAAATCCCGGTGGAAAAGTTCACGCCGGAAAAGGCCTTCGAACATCGCTGGGCCATCACCCTGCTCGAACAGGTTTACCAGCACCTCGGGAAGGAATATCGCGAGCAGGGTAAAGCGGCGCTGTTCGAAACGTTGCGGGTCACACTGGCCGGAAAAAGTGACGCCGCGCCCTACGTCGAACTGGCCCGGCAACTGGACATGAGCGAAGGCGCGATCAAAGTGGCCGTGCACCGGTTGCGCCAGCGCTACCGCGCGCTGCTGCGCGACACCATCGCCGACACCGTGTCGGGCCCGGACGAAGTCGAGGATGAACTGCGGTATTTGTTCCGCACGCTGGCAGGGGAATAAGCGAAAAAGCGATTTATTGCGGTCATTGTTCAGGCTGCTTTCAGCATTCGGCCTTCGATTTTCGGGTACAGCCCTGTAACCTTTGGCTGATTCTCCCTTTGTATGTGGTGAATGAACAACCTGAAACGTGAAAATCCTTAAATCAGGAGAACGATTATGACGCCACATCCTTTGTTTGCTGCATTCTTTGGCGGATGGGAGACGATGATTTTCATCCTCGTCGGTTTCGTGCTGCCGCTAACGATGGTCGCAGTGATCTGCGGCATTATTTACCTGCTGCTCCGACGGCGCCAACCGCCTCCGCCCAATCCGCCGGTGGTGCCAACGCCCTCAGCACCCGCCCAAACCGCCCAAGCACCTCAGAGTAATTGTCCGCATTGCGGAAAGCCAGTGCCGCCAACGGCACTGGGCGGGATTTGCCCCGAATGCATGCTGAAGGCCGGCCTCGCCACTCAAACGGAGGGACCGCGCACATCCGGCCCGCACGGAACCAAGGTCGTTCATCCGCCGCCCTCGACGGCCGAAATCGCCGCGCTGTTTCCGCAACTGGAAATTCTCGAATGCCTCGGCCGGGGTGGCATGGGCGTTGTCTATAAGGCGCGGCAACCGCGCTTGAACCGCTTCGTCGCGCTCAAAATCCTGGCCCGGGAAAAGGAGCAGGATGCGCAGTTCGCCGGGCGGTTCACACGCGAAGCCCAGGCCCTGGCGCGGCTGAACCATCCTAATATCGTCACCGTCCACGACTTCGGCGAAGCGGGCGGGCATTTGTTATCTGGTGATGGAATTTGTGGACGGCCTGAACCTGCGGCAGTTGCTGCAGACCGGAAAAATGAAACCGGATCAGGCGTTGACGATTGTGCCGAAGATTTGCGAGGCGCTCCAATACGCTCACGAACAAGGCATCGTCCACCGCGACATCAAGCCCGAAAACATCCTGCTCGACAAATCCGGCCGGGTGAAAATTGCCGATTTTGGCATTGCGAAGATGATGGGCGACGAGCCCGGGCAACAAACGCTCACCGGCGCGAAGGACGCGGTGGGCACGCCACATTACATGGCGCCGGAGCAGATCGAGAAACCGTTGACGGTGGACCATCGCGCGGACATTTATTCCCTCGGCGTGGTTTTCTACGAAATGCTCACCGGCGAACTGCCGTTGGGAAAATTTCAGCCGCCGTCGGCCAAAGTACAAATCGACGTACGACTGGATGAAGTGGTTCTGCATGCCCTGGAAAAGGAACCCGGCCGCCGCTATCAGCACGTGAGCCAGGTGAAGACCGCAGTCGAAACGATTGCGACAACGCCCGCCGGCGCCGGTTCCGCGGAACCAATCACGGCGGCGCAAATCGAAGCAGCCCGGAACCAATTGAAAATCCCGGCCCGGGGATTGGTTGCTGCCGGCGCACTGCAATTGCTTTTCAGCCTGGGATTACTGATCTTCGCCATGCCGGCCATCGCCCACGAAGGAGGTGATCCCGCCGGTTATGCGGCGGTCGGTTTTGGAGCCGCCTTGCTCTCGATCGCCGGTGTCATCGTTCTGCTCGGCGCCGCCAGGATGATGAAACTGCGAAATTATCCGTTCAGCATCGCGGCGGGCATTGTGGCCGCCGTCACCGGGCCGGGCGCAATCCTTGGCCTGCCTTTTGGCATCTGGGCGTTGATCCTTTTGTTCCGTCGCGAGGTGCGTGCGGCCTTTGAGGCGAATCAACAAGACAGGAATCCGGAATACCGCCGGCCGGCGCGCTTCGGTTCCGCGTGGAAGTTTGCGGCATTCATTTTTGTCCTGATTCTGTCCTACGAGTTGACGCGGACCGTCTTTTCGCATCTGATTGCCGGTCATTTTCATCCGATTAAATCCGATTACATCGGCCAGACCTGGTTCCCCGGGGACGACTTGATTGAAATCACCTCGGTCGAACGAACCGAAAATCAGATGACGGTCAGAGGCCATTACCACCTGGTCAGTCACAATCAAGCATTGTTGGCACTTTACATCACCACCACCAACAACATCGCCGTTCCCGTCGGTCTCAAAGAGCAGATGCAAATTTCCAAAGGCCGCGGTGATTTTGAACTGATTCATCCCTATCTCGTTCCCGGCCTGCCGCACGTCTCGATGTATGCTGACGGCCACCCCTTCGCCTCGATTTATTTTGGGACCATGGCCGAGGCGTTGGAAGAGAGCAAAGCGGGCTGGATTACCAACACCACTCCTGCTGCACAATTCAGCGAGCGTTTTGATGTTGTGATCCGGCGGGAAAGAAATGCGCCGGCTTCCACACTCCAATTTCGACTGGTCCTGCCAAAAGATTCAACCGAACCGGCGGACGATCTGCCGGCGGTTTCCGGCCGCGAGCGGTTTCAACTCGCGCGCCAGGTTTTGCTCGATGACACCGCCATCGCCCAGGCCGGTGTGGATTTTGACCCCTTCGGAAGGCGGATGATTGAAATTCGTTTCACCGACACCGGCGCCAGGAAATTTGAAGCCATCACGGCAGCCAACATCGGCCGCCAACTGGCTATCGTCTTTCGTGGCCGGGTGCTGTCCGCCCCGGTAATTCAGTCGGTTATTCCCGGCGGCGAATGCCAGGTGAATGGCTCAATGGATGCCAGCGAGATTGATCAAATTGTCGATTGCCTGAACCGGACGACGACGCCAACGTCCGAGGCCTGGAATTTTTCTCCCGTTCAGGAGCGCATGCTCCCTTTCAACCCTCAACCCAACGCCTTGTTCGGCTGGCTGGATCTGGATTCCGGAAGGGTCCTGACCAATTCGACGTTGGATTGGCAGAGCCGCAGCAGTTACGACTGGATCCGCGCCCATGGCCTGGATGTGGTCACAACCCCATCCGCCAAACATTTCCCGACGCTGCTGGGCATTGACATGATCATCGCACCGGCACCGACCAATGGCTGGGACATGGTTACTCCCGCCGACGTGATTCACGATTGGCCGCTGCTGCAAGCGGAGCCTCAGCAACAGAAAGTCTTCAGCGCCATCCCCGGCCAGACCGATACGTTTATCTTTCAAACCCGGGAAGGTGGGAAAGGTGTTTTGCAAATTCCCGGTTTTGCCGGCGACTCGCGTGGCGTGAAGGTCCGTTATAAGCTGGTACGACCCGCGGCACCCGGCACGACCATTGATCCCACCACCGGACTCCCGCTTCCCGCGGCTGTGACCAACACCTCCATCGATCCCACCACCGGTCTGCCAATGTCACCCGGCGAAACCGGAACCATTGATCCGGTTACCGGACTCCCGGTAACACCCGCCGTGCCGAAAGCCGCAACGAACGCCGTCGTCATTGCCGGGAAATGGCTGGCGCTGATTGACCGCGGCAATTATTCCGAAAGCTGGAAAGAAGCTTCAGCCATTGTCCAGGGTGCCGTCACCGAAACCGCCTGGGAAAATGCGACGACCACTTTCCGCAAACCGCTGGGCAATCTGGTTTCGCGTGAAGTCAAATCCGCACAACTGATGACAGAACTGCCCGGTGCGCCCGATGGTCAATATGTCGTCATGCAATTTGCGACTTCATTCGCCAATAAAAAAACCACAATTGAAACTGTCACGTTCATGCGGGAAAAAGATGGACAGTGGAAATCTGCCGGCTATTTCATCAAATGATTCGGTCAACCCTGATATCAACCCACGAATGAATATGAAAGGTCCACTGCTCATCGCGTTTGTCATCGCCATCATCCTTTTGACCATCTGGGACGGCGTCTGGAAGTTGATTGCCCTGTGGAAGAGCGCGCGCCACGACCAGTTGGCGTGGTTCATCTGTCTGGCCATCTTCAACACCGTCGGCATTTTGCCCATTCTTTACATCGTGTTCTTCCAAAGAGGCCGTGGGCAAACCGCATCGCCGCATCCATAAGGCCGCCCGACTCTCGCTTGCGCTTTCGGCGCCAGCCGCTAATCTGGCGGCGTGAGCACGCCCTCCCCCGCCGAGACCTCGGGCACGGCTTTGACCGGGAATGATGCGCCGCCACGACCCGCGTTTGTCACCACCCACTGGTCCGTCGTGCTGACGGCGGGACACAACGACACCCCCCGCGCACAGGCGGCACTGGCGAACCTGTGCCAGACTTATTGGTATCCCCTGTATGCCTACGTGCGCCGGCGCGGCCATTCGCCGGAGGACGCCCAGGACCTCACCCAGGAATTTTTCGCGCGCCTGCTGGAGCACAACTGGGTCGGCCGGGCCGACCAGCAAAAGGGACGGTTCCGTTCCTTCCTGTTGTCGGCCATGAATCATTTTCTTGCCGACGAATGGGACAAGGCGCGGGCGCAAAAACGCGGCGGCGGCGTGCCGCCCGTGCCCTTGCAGTTCGACACGGCGGAAACCCGTTACGGTCATGAGCCCGTTGACAAAACCACCCCGGAACAAAATTACGAACGGCGCTGGGCGTTGACGCTGCTCGATCGGGTCCTGCAACGGCTGCGTTCAGAATATGAGCAGGACGGAAAGTCGGAACTTTTCACCGCGCTGCACCCGTGTCTCGTGGGCGACCGCACCGCCCAACCTTATGCGGAACTCGCGGTGAAACTCGGGGTCAACGAAGGCACGGTGAAGTCCGCCGTGCATCGCCTGCGCCAGCGCTATCGCCAGTTGTTACGCGACGAAATCGCCCAGACGGTGGCCAATCCCGGCGAGGTGAACGAAGAGTTGCACCACCTGTTCGCCGCGCTGGCAACGTAAAAGTGTTGAACTGAGAACCGGTTACGGGCCGCCGTTCCAGTTTCATGATTCAACCATTTGCGATTGGACGACTTTTAGACGCAACCTTTTGCCGCCGTTTCCTAAGGAATGGGTGAAAGGATACTGATATGGAAACCGAGAAAATTTGCCCGAATTGTCGCAAGCCGCTGCCGCCGGACGTGCCGCTGGGGCTGTGCCCGGAATGCCTCATCAAGTCCGGCTTTCCCACCGAAAGCGGAACCGGGGCATCGGGTGAAGCGGCCGGCGCGAGGTTTGTGCCGCCGTCGGTCGGGGAAATCGCCCGACTTTTTCCACAACTCGAAATCCTTCGTCTGATTGGCCAGGGTGGCATGGGGGCGGTCTACAAGGCGCGGCAACCGTCACTGGACCGCTTCGTCGCCCTGAAAGTGCTGCCGCCAGCGGTGGCCAGCGATCCCGGCTTCGCCGAACGCTTCAACCGTGAAGCCCGGGCCCTCGCCCGCCTGAGCCATCCCAATATCGTGGCGGTGCATGACTTCGGCCAGGCCGGCCCCTTGCATTACCTGCTCATGGAATTTGTCGATGGCGCAAACCTGCGCGAGGTGGAAAGGGCCGGGGAACTGACGTCGGAACAGGCGCTGGCCATTGTTCCCCAAATTTGCGAGGCGCTCCAGTTCGCCCACAATGAAGGCGTGGTCCATCGCGACATCAAACCGGAAAATCTGCTGATGGACAAAAAAGGCCGGGTGAAGATCACCGACTTCGGCATCGCCAAGATGATCGGCCTCGGCCTGGGCTCGCAAACGCTCACCGGCGCGAAGGACGTGGTCGGCACGCCGCATTACATGGCGCCCGAACAGATTGAGAAACCCCAGACGGTGGACCATCGCGCGGACATTTATTCCCTCGGCGTCGTGTTTTACGAAATGCTGACCGGTGAACTGCCGCTGGGAAAATTTGCGCCGCCGTCGAAGAAGGTGGAAGTGGACGTGCGCCTGGACGAGGTGGTCTTGCACGCGCTGGAGAAGGAACCGGCCCGGCGCTACCAGCACGCGAGCCAGGTAAAAACGGACCTGGAAACGATTGCGGGAACGGTGCCACCGGCAGCGGGGTTTGCGGCACAAGGAGGCCCGGCCCCGTTGCCGGCCACCCCGTCGGGCAAAGTCACCAGTGACAAGGCCATTCTTCCGGCTTTGCTACTCGCCTTCCCCTTTGGGATGTTCGGCGCGCACCGGTTCTACGCGGGAAAAATCGGGACTGCCTTCCTGCAATTGGGGGCCTTCTTTGGTTGTATCTTCATGATCATTGCCTGTGCCACCACCGGCGGAACCTTCCAACCCACCTTGGGAATCCTGCTGGGGTTCTTGATTTGCGGATGCTTTTTTTGGGCTGTGGTTGACTGGATTTTGATCCTCTGCAAGGCGTTCAACGATGGCCAGGGCAGAAGAATCACCCAATGGCTTCATCCGCATAACGGCAATTTAAAGACCGGTACCAGCCCGCTGACCGGCCCACCATCAAGCCCGCCGCCGGGCGGACCCGTTCCTCCCGCCGGCGCCAGTCCTCAACCGGCACCTTTGACACCCGGAAAAGTGCCCGGCGCGAGCACGGGTATGATAGTGGCGCCCGCCGTGGGTCTCATGGTGGTGGCACTGTGGAAATTGTTATCGGCGCTTTCGATCGTGTTTCTGCTTTCCGGAGGCAGTGGCTGGCTGGACAAATTTGTTAATTATGCAATTCCTTTCGGTGGCTTGGGTTCGCTGCTCACCTACAGCGCTCTGGTCAAGGTCATTCCCGGTCTGCTGATCTTCTTCGGCGCTTTTCAAATGTTGCGCCTCCGGAGTTACGCCTGGGCCATGGCCGCCGGCATTATCTCCATCGCATCTTGCAGCTTGATTGGTCTGCCTGTCGGTATCTGGGCGTTGATTGTGCTGGCGCGCCCGGACGTGCGGGAGACATTTGCCCAGGCGGCCCGTTCCGACTCGCCAAAGCCAAGCCTGTGGCCATGGGTTTTAGGAACGGTGTTGGTGGCCGGCGTGCTCATTCTCATTGCGCTCGCGGTGAATTTCGCCGGCCAAACGTACCGGTCCAACGCCGCGAGCGTGGGAACCAGCGATGGTTCATCGCCCATAGAAAGCTCAATCCAGGCACCAGCCTCGCCGGCCATGCCTCCCGTTCCCCCGTCGGCGACTTCAGTCACTACCGGTGATGCATCCGCACCGGCGCTCCCGCCGGTCCGAATCCGGGCCGGCTCGTCCGAATCGTTCGTGGATCATGACGGTAATCTATGGTTGCCGGATCAGGGTTTTGCCGACGGCGAAATCACCGAGCGGCCCGACCTGGCGATCGTCAATACCGGGGACCCGGAACTTTACCGCGCCGAACGTTACGGTATGACCGCGTTTTCGTACCCCGTTCCCAACGGCAAATATGTGGTAAAACTGCATTTCGCCGAAACCTATGACGCCATTACCGGGCCGGGCAAGCGGGTGTTTACGTTCGTGGTCGAAGGGCACGAATACAAGGATTTCGATGTCTGGACCGAAGCCGGCGGCGCCCAACGCGCCTGTGTCGAAACCGTTAATGTGGAGGTCGACGACGGCACGCTGAACATCAATTTCATCCCCCAGCAACAAAATCCTCAAATTAACGGGATTGAAATTCTACCGGTATTGCCTGCCGCCGCCGCGGTAGCAATGCCGCCGTCTCCGAAGGCCGCCAAACCACCGGGTGATCCTCCCCCGCCTCGGGAGATAATGATCGGCAATCTTTCGACGACGGATCCGTTTTGGCAGAATTTCAACCAGACTCTCCCCCTTCCCGCCAATGGCCGGCTCCGGCTCGATAATGTCAACGGACGAATCAGAATAGTCGGCGGAGACCGGAACGAGGTGGTCATCAAGGCGCTCAAACACGGCAAAACCCGGGAGAGTGTCGAAGCTGTCAAAATCAATGTGACTTCGCCTCCGGACGAGATTGTCATCCACACGGAAACGCCCCCCGGGGAGACCGGTTTCTCCTGGAGTTGGTTCTGGTCCAACGATTGGAGAAGGAACAACGCCACCGTGGATTATGCCATCCAGGTACCCCTCAACACGTATCTCAAGCAGATTTCCGACGTTAACGGTAGCATCATCATTGAGGACGTGTCCGGCGACATCGGAGCGTCCGCAGTCAACGGCCAGGTTCAAGTCCGGGGCGCGGCCGGCAACCTGAAAGTGTCGACGGTCAACGGTCGGATTGAAACGGAACTGGCTTCGCTCAGCGGCAGCCAATCCGTGTCGCTTGATACGGTCAACGGGGCCATTGAAGCCACCCTGCCCGCGAGCGCCAACGCGGAAGTCACCGCCGACACCGTCAGCGGCGGCACGAGCAGCGATTTTCCCTCGCTGACGGTGAAAAAAGATTTCCCGATCGGCCGGCATCTCAAAGGCACGCTGGGCCATGGCGGTGCGCACGTTAAAATCAATACCGTCAACGGCAGCATTGGCATTCGATCCGGCAAACCTGCGGATCCGGCACCGCCGGTCAAAAATTAAAAAACGGCCATCGCATTGATGAAACGGAATCTCGTCCCCGTTCTGGTGCTCACGTTGTTGAGCGCGGGTTACCTGGTGCTGGTGGGCGGTTCGGCGGCGTGGTTGCCGGAGCAGGTGGCCATCCATTTCGGTCCCGGCGGCGCGGCCGACCGATGGATCGACCGCTCCCAAACCATCTGGTTCTTTGAAACGCTGACGGTTGTACCCGTGATTTTTGTCGCACTCGCGATGGTAATGCGCTGGTTTCCGGCCGGTGTTTTCAATCTGCCGCGCCGGGATTACTGGCTGGCGCCGGAACGCCGGGCGCAAACGGTCGGCATCATTTCCCGCCAGTTGATCTGGATGGGCTGCCTGGTGGTCCTGTTTCTGGCAGGAGTTTATTATTTGACCATTCAGGCCAACCGTGCCACACCCGCGCGGCTGCCGGTGAATCTGTTTCTGCCGTTGCTGGGCGCGTTTTTGGCGGGGACGACAACCTGGAGCATCGTTTTCATCCGGCGTTTCACAAAAACAGCCTGACGTTCATTCGTTTCACCACCGTGGCGGCTGGAGCTTGACTTGCAGCCGGCGCGTCACAATTCTCGCGTCCGTGAAAAACGCCGCCACTCTGTTCTGCCTCGCCTTCGCGTTCGTCGGAATCGCCACCGCCCAGGAAATCAGCATCCCGACCAATCGGACCGAACTTTTCAACGGCAAGGATTTTTCCGGCTGGACGTTTTGCATGAAAGACGGCGCCGACCCGGGCCAGACCTGGGGCGTCACCAACGGCGTCATTCATTGTACCGGCAAGCCGGTTGGTTATTTGCGGACGAAACAAGCTTACAGCAATTACGTCGTCACCGTCGTCTGGCGTTTCGTCAAAGTCGCGCCCAAGGCGGACAACACCGGCGTCCTTGTTCACATGCAATTGCCAGACAAAGTCTGGCCGGGGTGCATCCAGAATCAGGGCAGGTCTGGACGGCAGGGCGACCTGTTTTTAATGGAAGGCGCGGAAGCCAAAGAACACAAAGGCATGGACCGGAACTCGCCCGTCCCGATGCGCGGGCCGCCCAATGAGAATCCAATCGGCGAATGGAATACCAACGTGACGGTCTGCGCCGACAACGACGTCAAAGCCGTCATCAACGGCAAATTGGAGAACGAAATTACCGATTGCACCGTTTCCTCCGGTTTCATCGGCATCCAGAGTGAAGGCGGCGACATCGAAATCTGCAAAATGTTCCTGGAACCCTTGGCTAATTCCCCGTAACGGCCTTCGGAAAAAGCCGCAAACATTGGTGGCGGTTTGAACCACCGCTAGGTCGGCCGCAACCTGACCAGGGTCGCGCCCCAGCCGCCGAATTGCGGATGGTCGAGTGTGAAAGAAATCACCGCCGGATGTTTGGCAAGAATCGCGTGCACCGTGCGCCGCAGATTACCGATGCCTTTGCCATGAATGATACGCACGTCCAGGATTCCGCGTGCCTGACACGCCGCCAGGTAATCCGGCACCAAGTCCTTTACCTCGCCCGGCTTGAACGTGTGTAAATCCAGCACCCCGTCAATCGGCAGTTCAATCGGTTCGTCCGCCATGCGCCATCAGCCGTTTTTTTACCCACGCCTTCGCTTCGCGCGGGGTTTTCAATTCGTCCTGCAATTGCTGCTCGCGGATTTCACCCAGCAACGCGCCCAGCGCGGGGCCGGGTTTCATACCCAGTTTGATTAAATCCATGCCGGTAAGCAGCGGCGGCCGGATGGCCGGTTGCTTTTTCAATTCCTCCGCCTGCGCCACCAGAAACCCGTAATGCTCCAGATTCCCGTGCGAACCGAGGCAATCGAGCCGGTGCAACTCGAGTTCCAGCGGAAACGTGTCGCGCAACAACAACCGCCGCAGCGTCGCCTTCCGCATCTGTTTCACATCCTTGAACTGCATGTGGTTTCGAACGCACGTGACAATTTCCGCGATTTGTTTTTTGGGAAACCGAAGCCGCTGCAAAATCCGGTCTGCCAGTTCTGCGCCGACCTTCTCGTGGCCGTAAAAATGAATGGCGCCGCTTGCCGCATCGCGCTCGGCCGTGGCCGGCTTGGCGATGTCATGCAAAATCACCGCCCAAGGCAGAGAGGGATGTGCTTCTGGCGGCAGTTTTTCGAGCATCAACCGGATGTGTTCGAACACGGTGCCCTCCGGGTGATAATCCGGCGATTGCTCGCAGAGGAGCGTGGCAATCAATTCGGGCAAAATGCCGGGCAGCAACCGGCTGTCGCGCAGCAGCACCAGCCCGTGCCCGGCGTGCGGCGGAGAAAACAACTTGATGAGTTCGTCGCGGACCCGTTCCGCACTGATGAGTTCAATCTTGGGCGCCAGTTTTTTGACGGCAGCAAATGTCTGTGGTTCGATTTCAAATCCCAGTTGCGCGGCAAACCGTATCGCGCGCAACAGCCGCAAATGGTCCTCGGCAAACCGTTCCTCGGGCGCGCCGATGGTGCGAATGATTTTTACGCGCAAATCCTTTTCCCCACCGACCCAATCATGAAGTTTTTCCGCGATGGGATCGTAAAAAAGTCCGTTGACGGTGAAATCGCGACGCTGCGCATCCGCCTCGGCATTGCTGAAAACGACCTTCCCCGGCCGACGGCCATCCTGGTAATCCGCCTCGGCGCGAAAGGTGGCGACCTGGAATTGCTGTTTGCCCTCGACGACAATCATCACGCCGAATTTGCGTCCGACGGCCAGAGTGCGCTTGAACAGTTTTTCGATTTGTTCCGGTCGCGCGTCCGTGGCGATGTCGTAATCCTGCGGTTCGCGGCCGAGCAGAAAATCGCGCACGCAGCCGCCGACCCAGAACGCGGCGAAGCCGGCCCGTTGCAAGCGCTGGACAATGCTTGCAGCCAGTTCGCGCGATGAAATGCCAGCCGTGGTGGTCATTTACGATTTACGATATACGATTTACGCGCCGGTTTGCCAGCGATCACATCAATCGCACGTTCACTTTGCGCCAGATTGATTTCCACTCATTAGCACATCCGGGAAGGTATAGCTGCGATCCTTTTCAAGTGAGTTGATGACCTGGACCATATGTTGCGAAGTAGGGTTTTCTGAAACTGTGAACTGTTCACCGTTTGTTTTTTTCAAGAGGATTACAAAAAAATAGTTTGTCTTCCCTGAAGATTTTTCAAGATAGCTATCAGTTTGTTTGGTCACTAATTCTGCTCGGAAGGTCTGGAAATTGGCAAATTTTGAAATTGGATAGTCCACCACTGGAACTTCAAAAGAGGCTCTTTCGTCAGGCTGCGTGGTACAACTCACAACAATCCACATAAAGGATATTGCCAAGATCCACGGTGTCATTGATTTGATCATGTTCATTTGTCAGTCCGAACTTAAAAGTGCAGCGACCGTTCTGCGATTTACGATATACGATTTACGCGCCGGTTTGCCAATCAACACGTCAATCGTATATCGTAAATCGCAAATCAGCCGTCGCCCCAGATCTTTTTGACATGCGCAATGCCGGATTTGACGGCTTCCACCGGCAGCGCCGGGCTGAGCTCAAACACCCGGATGTGTTCCGGTTTCACGAACGGCTTGAGCGCGGCATAATCAATCATGCCGGTGCCGGGCGCGGAATGGTCGCGGTCGGGAAATTGCACGTCATGAATGTGAAAGCCAACCAGCCGGGCCGCGAGCGATTCCAGGTGCGCCACGTGCCGGATGAGACCGAGGTTCTCCTTGATCTGCGCGTGGCCGACGTCGTGCCAGTAGGCCACGTTAGGACTCGGAAATTCGCTGAAGAATGACAGGAAATCGCTTTCGAGTGGAATTTCCTCCAGCGCCTGGCGGTTTTCGCAACCAAGTTTCAGGCCGCGCTTTTCGGCTTCAGGCAGAAGCTGGCGAAGGGTTTCGTACATGTGCGCGACAAATTTTCCCTTGGCCGCTTCGCGTTTGGCCAGGGCTTCGCCGCGAAGTTTTTCAAACTGGGACGTCGGTTTGCCGTCGCGTTCCAGCAGGTCGCACAACCGGCCGGTGTAATCCTTCAGTTCCATGCTGCCGAGGTGCAGGACGACGGCCGGCGCCTGGACCCGTTCGGCGAATTCAAACGTCTTGAGCGTGCAGCGGATGGCCAGGTCGCGTTCGTAGTCCTTTTCGGCGGAAAACTCGTACAGGTTCGGTGCGGCGTGGGTCACCCCCATCGGCAACGGACAAAAATTGTGGAGGCTGGAGATTTTGATCTCGCCCGCGCCCACGGCAGCGAGAATGCCCGGCATGAGACTGATGGAAACCCCGTGGCTGAGTTCAGCGTATTCAAAGCCCAGCTCGCGGATTTCGCGCAACATGGCGCGGCCGTCGGTATGACGGTGGGAATTCCAGCAGGTGGAAAATGAATACATGTTTTAATTGCCGATTGCCGATTTTCGATTGCGGATTGGCGGGCAAAACAAAAAAACCGGACACGACAGAATTCTTGCCGTGCCCGGTCGGGTTGCAATGAAAAAATTACAAATCCGCGTAACGCGCGGTCAGCATCGCGGAAAACCGCGCGGCCTTTTCCTTGCGGCGGCGTTTTTCACTCGGCTTTTCGAAATGCCGGTGATTGCGCACGACCTTTAAAGTGCCTTCCCGGTCCACTTTTTTCTTCAGCCGGCGCAACGCCCGATCCACTGACTCGCCTTTTTTTAATTTAATTTCGGTCAACGCAACTCACTTCCTTTCT
>JAJPJM010000130.1 GCA_021324235.1 Verrucomicrobiota bacterium | reverse complement strand
GCGTTCGATGTTCATCGTTCGATGTTCGGTGTTTCCCGTTTTTCATCTTTATTCCTTTTCTTCGCTCCATCTTGAGACGAGCTTTTGCGGCAGACCCAGATGATCCAGGACCCGGGCAACCACGGTGTCCACGACTTCCTGGACGGTTTTCGGATTGGAATAAAATCCCGGATTGGCCGGCAGAATCGTCGCGCCGGCCTGCAGCAGCAGTTCCATGTTCCGGACGTGGACCAGGCTCAACGGCGTTTCGCGCGGAACCAGAATCAGTTTTCTCTTCTCCTTCAACGCAACATCGGCGGCGCGCAATAAAACGTCTTCGCTGTAACCGTGCGCAATGCGGCCCATTGTGCCCATGGTGCAGGGGATGACCACCATGACGTCGGGCGGGTTCGAGCCGCTGGCGAAGGGCGCATTCATACTCTTCAAATTATGCAGCTTCGCCCCGGCGGGAAGCTTCAATCCGTCCGGCAATTCCGTGGCGATGACCTGTTGCGCGTAGTTGCTGAGCACGACGTGGATTTCGTGCGCGTGCGAATCCAGATTATCGAGCAGGCGCTGCGCGTAAAGTGCGCCACTGGCTCCAGTGATGGCGACGAGAATCTTCAATGGACGAAAATCGTAAATCGTAAATCGTAAATCGTAAATGAGGAAACGGCTTGAGTCGGATTCCTCCTTCCGCACAATAGCAGCGTGTACAAGTTTGCCGGATTCATTTTGGTCGTGATGTGGTCGTGTATCGTTGGCCTGGCCCGGCCGTCCAACGACGGCAAAATGCCGAAAATGAGCTGGGTCAACACCAACCTCGTCCGCAATCCGTTCGGCCCAGAACCGGTCAAATTGATGGTCCCGGTCGTTCCGTCGAACGCACCGGCTGCGCCGGTGGAAGAATGGCAGCCGCCCGCAACCCCCAAACACGTGCCGGTCCGGCCTGTCACCACATGGGTTTCCCTGGATACCTGGGCGGCGGAACATGGCGTCGGCAAGCCACACCTCCTGTCGAATACACCGGTGACCACTTATACCATCGGTTCGGCCAGGGGTGTCGTGGTGCTGGCCATCGGCAACCGGGAAGCCACCTGGAACGGGATCGAAATTCACCTCGGGTTCGGGCCGCAAATCATAGACGGCGAGATTTGTGTGTACGGGCTCGACCTGCAGAAAAACCTGGAGCCGCTGCTCTGTGACCCACCGCTCGCGTTCTCAGAGACGAATCCGGTCATTGTCATCGATCCCGGCCACGGCGGCGCCAATGTCGGCACTCACAGCATTCTGGACGGGCGCTTTGAAAAGGAATTCACGCTGGACTGGGCCAAGCGCCTTGCGCCCTTGCTGGAAGCGGAGGGCTGGCGGGTATTTTTGACGCGTACCAGCGACACCTATGTCACCAATGCAGTGCGAGTTACGTTTGCCGAACAACATCACGCGGATTTGTTCATCAGCCTGCACTTCAATTCCGGCGCGCCGGATGAAGCACCGGAAGGGATTGAAACCTACTGTGTGACACCAACAGGAATGCCTTCAACCCTGACGCGCGGTTACAGCGACCCCTGGGCCGCCAATTATCCCAACAACACGTTTGATGCGCAGAATCTGCAATTGGCCTTGCAACTGCACGCCGCGGTCTTGCGCGCGAGCGGCGAGGAGGATCGCGGCGTGTGCCGCGCACGGTTCATGGACGTGTTGCACGGCCAACAATGCCCCGCCGTGCTGATTGAAGGCGGCTATCTGTCGAACCCGCGCGAGGCCAGACGGATCGAGAATGCCGAATTCCGCCAAAAACTGGCGCAGGCGGTCGCCGACGCCATGCGATTAAAACCCGAAACCGAAAATCAGAAGCCGGAGACCGGAGGTCAGAAGGCGGAAGTCGGAGATCAGAAGCCGGAAATCTTCATGCTGGAGTCGGGGACGAATAGAGTGAAGTGGCCGTGAATCCCGTAGCAGCGGACGCAATTCCGCTCCAATTCAATTGAGCCGACTGATGTCGGCGGCTACAAACTGACGCCTTCGCGCGCCAGCAATCGGCGTTTCCAGTCCAATCCCCCGCCAAAACCGCCGATTTTTCCATGCGCGGCCAGCACCCGATGGCAAGGGACCAGAACTGGAATCGGATTCGCCCCGCAAGCGCCACCAACTGCACGGACGGCCCGGGCCTTGCCAATCGCCTGCGCGATTTCGCCGTAGCTTCTGGTCTGGCCCGGGGAGATTTTCCGGAGTTCGCGCCAGACGGCCTGTTGGAACTCCGTGCCGCCGGTCAAATCGAGCGGCGGCAGATTTTTGGCAGTACGCCCCGCAAGGATATTTTTCAGCGCGGTTTCCGTGGCACGATGCCAGCGGGAAATTGTGGCAGGGACGCCGTTTTGTTTCGCGGCTCGCGGGGACGCTCGCCCCACCTTCGGGAAATCCATTTCTGCCAGACCTTTCCCGGAATAGCGCGCGGTGAACCGGCCGTCGCGTGTGGGAATGGGCAGTTCAAAAAGATCGTTTTTCATATGGTCGAAATTTCAGCGATCGAGGCAACTTGTCAACCAGGCAAGCCGTAAATTTGTTCAGGCCGGTTCAACGGTTATGGACGACGATAGAAAGGATGCCGACGAGGATCACAAACAGCACAATCACCACCAGGATGAAGCGATTGCGGGCGACGCGTTTTTCGTAACGCAACGGGCGCAGGCCCTGGACGCCGCCGGCGGCGAGATAGGTGACCAGCCGGGGATTGGAGGTGGTCGGGCGGCGGAAGTGCTGGCGCAGACGTCCAAACAGTCCCGGCAAATCATATTTGCGCACGCCGAATTCGTTGAACTGGTCAGGCGTGGTGGTTTCGTCGGCGGGGCGCAAAGGTTTTACTTCTTCAAAAACCGGCTCATGGGCGACGTAGGCGGGAGCCGGTGGTTCGGGTGTACGGGCAAAGGTCGCGCCGTGCGGCACGGCGGTGGAACGCAGCCGGGGCGTCGGCGTGTGTTGCAGCTGGGAATCAAGCCGCTTGATTTCAGCCTCCAGCGAGGCAATCTGGTCGTTCAAGACGCGGGCACGCTCGGAAATCGGGTCAGCTTTTCTTGCCTTTTTCTTCGCGGACGCCATACGACGCATTTCAGTGGTGCATGGGCACTGGTACTGGCGTCGTCATCCAGATCGCTACCGACACACCAATGGCACCCAGAATGAGGACCAGTATCAGCGGCCAGGTCAACGCCAGGCCGATCTTGCATAACTGACCGAAACTGGCGTCGGCCAGCGACAACGCCGCCGGCGTCGGCGCATTTTCGGATTGCGGCTTGTCCGGCACCGGGCCTGACAGGACCGGCACTTTCAGCCGCGCGGCGTTCCATTCCATACGCGCATTTTCAATCGTGGTCAGCGCGCGGGTGAGTTCGATGTTGAAACTTTCCTTGGTCCACACCTCGTCGTG
>JAJPJM010000174.1 GCA_021324235.1 Verrucomicrobiota bacterium | reverse complement strand
CTGCTGAAAGTGGACAGGTCCGCACCCTTTTGCATCAGCCAGCCGGAATGAGCGTAACCGTTGTCCAGGCTGATGAGAATGGTCGCGGGATTGAGCGTGACCCGCGTAAGACCGCGGACAATCCGTTCCAGCGCCAGCGGATAATGATTGGTCAAGGTCGCCGTCATCCAGACATCGGCCGTGGCAAAACCATCGGCATCCAGTAGTTTCTCCCGGGCCAGCGCCTCAACCACCGGACGGTAACCGAGCGGGTCGCCGGTTTCGGTTGAATAGCGGTAGGTGTTGTTGGCCGGATTCCAGTCAATATCGGCGCGTTCACCCTTGGAATTCATGACAAGGAAACGATTGGGGGCATCCGGGTCCCGGCCCGTCACCAGGTCCGCGCCCTCCAGATGGATCAGCAAGGGCACGAGCGCGGTGGTGGCGGCAGGCACATTGTGGATTTCCACCCAGTCCTCGATGCCGGTGGTGGGCAGAACCACGTCCTTTGGCCCCTCAATGGATTCGGTGATCCGGTAACCGGCTTTTTCCAGAAACGGCCGGACCTCAACGCGCTTGAAGACGTCGGCATGATTGTGCCCGTGGTCCGACAGAATCAGGATTTGCAGATCGCGACCAGTCTGCGTCCGGTAGCGCGCCCGCATCGCCTGAAGCTGGGCATCGAGCCCGCAAAGCAGGTCCAGGACGTCGCGGTCCAGGTGCTGGGCGTCGTCGGTGGCGCGAATATAGACGTAATAGCTGCCGCTGTTGTCGGGATCGTTCCAAAAATTCCTGAGCGCTTCGTGGATCTCATATTCATACGTGTGGATCGGATACATGTAACCCATGGTGCGCAGCATGTTGTTTTCCAACTCCCACTGCATCTGCGCCTCATGCTCCATGGTGGTGGTGATGCCGTTGATGACGATTTGCGAATTGGCCGCCGCGCTGAAATAGGTGCGTTGATACCCCGGCAACGGGCGGTCGCCGAAAATATCCGTCCACGCGACGTCGCTGGTGGAGGGAAATGTCGAGACCATGCGGCTGGCCGGGAAGTATCCCTCAGCCGAACCGAAAGCCTGACGGCGAAATGGCCTGCCCCAAATATTCGTGCAAACGATGCCGTTTTGCAGGGCTTGCACGTCACGGTAAGCCACCCCATCCAGGCCCAGCACCAGTCGTTGGGGAAGGGCCAGACTCGTGAACGGAAAGACCGGAAGCAGCCATAAAACAAGGAGGGCGGACCAACCCGCATTTTTATTCAAACGAACCGATCGGTCAAAGCCCGGGCTGAAAAACATGGGGGCAACATTTAACTGATTCGGCCGGATGTGTCGAGCGGCCCGTCGTAGAACTCGGATTCGATCGTAGCCGCCGACATAAGGAGGCGGAACGTATCCAAGAATCACAGGCATTCTGCCCGCCTCGGCACCTCGGCGCTACATTTAATCAAGCAAGCTGAAACAGGACAATTTCGACGCAAAATGGGATAGTACTTGAACACAGCGAGGCAGCCTTCTTAAACTCACGGCTGACGGCAAACGCGTCCAACTCACGCACAGATTCCGCGCGCGATGAAATCAAGCGACCTGTTCAAGGACATCTTCAGCCTGGCAGTCCGGCTTTTGGGGCTGTTTTTTCTTTACCTCGGCCTGAGCGCCGTGACGCCGCTGCTGGATTTCAGCGCCATCCAGACGGCCAACGCCGGCGACATCATCAATGCGCTTTTGCCCGTGATTTTCAACCTGCTCGTCGCCTGGTGGCTGCTGGGCGGCCGATGGCTGATCCGCCGGGCTTATCCGGAGACATCGAGAATTTCCCCCCCGGCACCGGCGCCCAAACCGGGTGCGCTATCGACGGCCGTGCCCGCCCAGTCCCAACGAACGCCGGACATGGAGATCGCCGATAAAAAACTCGCCGCCCTGGTGGAAAAGCCAAAAGACGACCAGACCGCTTGAGCGCCCATCGTGGTGCTTCAACTCCCGGCGAAGTGTCTCAGGCGGCCGGTTTGATTTTCACCTCAACTTCCAGACTGCGGTCGGTGGTTCCCTTGTAAGTGCCGGTGATGGGCGGGACATCGGCGTAATCGCGGCCGACGGCAATTTTCACGTACGTTTCGCCGGCCTGACAATCGTGGGTCGGATCCAGCGCGCGCCAGCCGATGGTGGGAATAAAAACCTCCGTCCACGCGTGGGTGGCGCTGGCCTTCTCGGTGGCCAGATAACCGCTCACGTACAGCGCCGGGATTTTCAGCGCGCGGCAAAGGCCAATCATCACGTGGGCAAAATCCTGGCAAACCCCGCGCCCTTCCCGCAATACCCCGCGCATGTGGGTGTGAACGGTGGTTGAGTTCGGCACATATTCGATGCGCTGATGCACGTACCGCATGATGGCCAGCGCCGCCTGCCACGTGTCGGTCAGGCCGATGGCCGCGTCCAGGGCCAGACGCCAGGCTTCCGGCGTCATCTCCACATACCGGCTGGTCTCCAGAAACTCGTAGCTGCGCGTGTCCTTCAGCGCCTCGCCAACGCGCGCCAACGGCCAGGGCGTCGCCGTGGTGGACAACGCCGCGGGCGGATGGGTCGCCACGCGCAACCGGCTCTCGATGAGGAGCGACGAGTGGGGATCCACCACTTCAAAGTGATGGACGATGTTGGAGTAGAAATCGTGGTACTGGCTGACGCGGGTGGCGGGCAGCACGTTCAAGGCAAACGTTTCCACCGTTTGTTCCCCGTTGGAAAAAGGCTGAAGCCGCGCCTCGTTGAAACTGTTTTTCACGGGCGAAGCGTACGTGTACCGCGTCCGATGAATGATGTCCCACTTCATGCGCGCGCTATCAATGCGAAAATCCGCCGGTCCGGCGAGCAAAAATTGAAAAAAAATTCCCGGCCCTCATCCGACCTCGGCCACGTCCACCGCCACCTTCAAGGAATGTTTGCCGCCCCCGGTGAGAATACCCGCCAACGGGCTGACGTCACCGAAGTCCCGGCCATATGCCACCGTGATGTGTTCCTCCGCCGGCTGCACGTTGTTCGTCGGGTCAAAATCCACCCAGCCGGTGCCATGGCAATAAACCGCAAACCAGGCGTGCGAAGCGTCCGCGCCCGTCAGCCGCGGCTTGCCTTCCGGCGGGCGCGTGCGCAAATAACCGCTGACGTAACGCGCGGGCAGACCCAGCGAACGCAGGCAGGCAATGCCGAGGTGGGCAAAGTCCTGGCAGACGCCCCGGCGCTTTTCCAGGACCTCTTCCAGCGGCGTTGCCACCGTGGTCGCCCTGGCGTCATACTTGAAATCCTCAAAAATCCGCCGCGTCAGGTCCCGCGCCCCGGCCAGCAGCGGCGTGCCGGCGGGAAAACTTTGGGCGGCATAATCCGCCAGCTCAAACGACGCCCGCACCTGCGGCGAATCGAAGATGAACTGGTACGGCTCGACCACCTCCGGCGACACTGGGTCGCGGAACATTCCCGCCACGGATTCCCAGGACGCCGAGGATTCGTTGGCCGATGGTTTGTCCGTGCGCACGGTCACCCGGCTGGAGGTGATGATTTCAAGCCGGCTGTGGACCTGCTGGACGGTAAAAAAGCAAAGCCGGTTGCCGAAATAATCGGGCCGCGTTTTGCGCAGGGCGGGTTCGGGGAAAATCTTCAAAGTAAAGCTATCGCGCTCCTGCGTGGCGGTGGCGCGCGGTTCCAGCCGTGCCACATGATGCGATACCGCCACCGGGGCGGCGTATTCGTAAAGCGTGCGATGGACGACGTTGTAGGTCATGGCTCCCCTTCCCGGCCGGTGCGGAAAATGGCCGAATGCGCGAAATAATCCGCGGCGATGGCATCGGAGAGCCGCGGCAGCTCCTCCAGGGTTTCCGCGATGCCCTGGCTCAACCTGCCTTCGAGCCAGCTTTCGCGGGGGCCGGCGAGTTCTCGGGCGTCCATCTGCTGCAACCGGGCCAGGCAATCGGCCAGGATTTGTTTGCCGGTGCCGGTGGTGGTTTCACGGTCACGCGGCAGCCGCTCGAAATGCTGTGCCAGCCGCTGAATCTGGAAGAGCACCGAACGCGGATTTTTGTCATCGAGCAGCACGAGATCGAACACCGCCGGCAGATGCGGCAGCAAATTGTAACGCGAGCGGAAGGTGATGGAACTGTCCGCCACCTCCAGCACGGCCTCGAGCACGCTGGGATCCTCGGCCCGGGGCGAACGCAACGTGGCATCGAGCAGCGTGCCCAGATAAAGCGCGCGTTCGATGCGCAGGCCCATGTCGAGAAAACGCCAGGCCTGGGCGCGGGTCATGTTCTCGCGCGCCAGACCGTGAAAGGCGGCAAGGCCAATCAGCGTTTCGTTCAAGACGCCCGTGGCGTCGCCCGCGAGCAACACCAGGCTGGTCGCCGGCGTCGCCAGCCGTTCGTTGAGCCGGCTCAACACGCGCCACATGTCGTTGGAGGTCCGGTCGCGTACGAACATGGCCAGCCGTTGCAGATGGTCCACGATCTGGCTCAGGCTGCCGGAACGGGACGGATCAAAGATGGCGGCCAGCAGTTCGGCCTCAAACGCCTCCGGATTCTGGCGCAGCTCGGTCTTGCCCAGCAATCCGGGCAACTGTCCCTGCCGTTCGAGCGTCTGCAGCAGCGGACCCAGCAACGGCATCGCGCTGCCCGTCCGTTCCGGGTTGAACCGCCGCAGCGTGCTGCGCAATAGCCGGGCGGTTTCATCGGCGCGTTCTGAATAGCGGCCGAGCCAGAAGAAATTGTCGGCCAGCCGGCTGGGCAGGTTGTTGCCCGTGCGCCGCAGATCCACATTCTGGTTCGCCGCATACAACAGCGTGGTTTCCTCGACGGGCGCCTCGGAAACGACCCAGGTGTCCTTGCTGCTGCCACCGTGCTGCATGGAGATGAAGGTGCCGGCACCGGGTGAAACCCGCGTCAATCCGCCAGGCATGACACTATAACCGCCGTCGTTCGCGACCAGGAACACGCGCAGCTCGACCGGACGCGGCGTCAGCCGGACGCCGTCCCACGAGGGCGCGGTGGAAAATTCCACGCGCTCCTGCGCCACGAACAGGTCCGGATCAAATTCGATGCGCCGGCGCAACGCGTCGCGTTCGTCGGCGCTCAAAGGATTTGAGGCTTGCGCGCGCCACACGCCTGAACGAAATGCCGGTTTGATCACCAGCCGGTCCAGGTTTTGGATGACATGTTGGCGGGCCGGTTCCTGGCCGCACCACCACGTCGCCGCCGACGGCAGCTTCAATTCCTCGCCCAGCAGGTGCCGGCACAACCCCGGCAGAAACGCCATGAACGCCGGGCTTTGCAACAGGCCGGAACCGGGCGCGTTGGCCACCACCACGTTGCCCGCGCGCAACGCCTCGACCAGTCCGGGCACACCCAGCATCGAATCATTGCGCAGTTCGAGCGGATCGCAAAAATCGTCGTCCACACGCCGCAGAATCACATCCACCCGTTCGAGGCCGCTCAGGGTTTTCAGAAAGACGCTGTTGTCCCGCACGGTGAGGTCCTGGCCTTCGACCAGCAGGTAACCCAGGTAACGCGCCAAATAGGCCTGTTCAAAGTAGGTCTCGTTGTGCGGACCGGGTGTGAGCATCACCACCCGGGGATGGTCGGGCGCGCGCGGTGCAAGCCGGGCGAGCGTGTGCTGGACCTGCTGAAAGAAACCAGCCAGCCGGTGGACGTGATTGTCCCGGAACGGTTCCGGCAGGATGCGCGAGGTGACGAGCCGGTTGGCCAGCGCATACCCGGCGCCGGTCGGGATTTGCGTCCGGTCGGAAACCACCCACCAGCGACCATCCGGCGATCGCGCGAGGTCGGCGGCGTAAAAGTGGAGAAAGACATTGTCCGGCGGGCGCAGGTTGTGACACGGACGCAGAAAATCGGGTTGCGCGAACACCAGCGCCGGCGACAGCCAGCGCGACCGGATGAGCTCCTGCGCCCCGTAGCAATCCGCGAGGATACGGTTCAACAGGAGCGCACGTTGGACCAATCCGGCTTCAATCCCCCGCCATTCCTCCGGAGCCATGACAAAAGGAACCGGGTCCAATTGCCAGAGTCGTTCCATGCCGCGCGGATCGCCATAAACATTGTAGGTAATCCCCTGTTCGTGGACAAAGCGTTGACACGTGTCCCAACGCAATTGCAGTTCCGTCGGGCTCAACCCCTCCAACGCGCCGATCAATTTCGAATAATGAGGACGCGGCTGGCCGTCGGCGGCAATTAATTCGTCGAAGGCACCCGAAACCGGCTGGTAACCGGCAAGCAAACCGCCGGCCGATGAAACCTTTTTGGCGTTGCCGGCTTCGCCGGCCATGGATGGGGACTGAATCATCTTCGGTTTGCGGTTCGCCCGCTCGTTGTCGGCGTCAGACATTGCGTAAATCCAGGGTGAAGGGAAAGTCCGGATTCACCGGCGCCGGCGGAATTTCCATTTTGCCCGCCGTGTGGCCGTGGCGGAAAAAGCGCGCCAACCGGCGCGACTCGGCCTCGTAGCTGTTCACGGGAAATGTTTCATAGCTGCGCCCGCCGGGATGCGCGACATGATACTGGCAACCACCCAGCGAACGTCCGTTCCAGGTATCATAAAGATCGAAGCGCAGTGGCGCGTGCGAGGGAATGGTCGGCTGCAAACATTCGGGCGGTTGCCAGGCGCGGTAACGGACGCCCGCGACCCCTTCGCCGTTGGTGCCGGTCGGATGCAACGGCACGCGCCGGCCGTTGCAGGTGACGGCGAAGCGGTCACCGACGAGTCCTCGTGCCTTGACCTGCAGGCGTTCGAGCGAGCTGTCCACGTAACGCACCGTGCCGCCGCCGCCCGGTTCCTCCCCGAGCACGTGCCATGGTTCGAGCGCAGTGCGAAGCTCGATCTGGATGTCGCGCTGTTCCAGGTCGCCGATGAACGGAAAACGAAATTCGAAGTGCGGTGCGAACCAGTCGGGTTCAAACGGATAACCGGCATCGCGCAAATCGCGGATGATGTCCCGGAAATCCGTTTCACAAAAGTGCGGCAGCATCCAGCGGTCATGGATGTCCGTGCCCCACCGGACGAGGCCATTTTGGTAGGGCTCGTTCCAGAATTTCGCCACGAGGCCGCGCAGGAGCAGATGCTGCGCGAGGCTCATGCGCGCGTGCGGCGGCATTTCAAACGCGCGCATCTCGACCAGGCCGAGCCGGCCGCCGCTGCTTTCCGGCGGGAACAACTTGTCGATGCTGAACTCGGCGCGATGCGTGTTGCCGCCGGCATCCATCAGCAGGTTGCGGAACAGGCGGTCGCAGAGCCATGGCGGCGTGTAGCCGAACCGTTGCGTGTTGCGTTCCAGTTCCTTGAATGCGACCTCGAGTTCGTAAAGCGAATCGTTGCGCGCCTCGTCAATGCGCGGCGCCTGGCTCGTCGGGCCGATGAACAGGCTGCTGAAGAGCCAGCTCAATGATGGATGATTCTGCCAGTAGGCGATAAGTGAACGCAGCAAATCCGGCCGGCGCAGCACCGGCGAGTTCGACGGTGTGTCGCCGCCGATGATGATATGATTGCCGCCGCCGGTGCCGGTGTGACGGCCGTCGAGCATGAATTTTTCCGTGCCGAGCCGCGTCCGGCGCGCTTCTTCGTAAAGTACCGTCGTGCGTTCGACCAGTTCATCCCACGAGTGGCTCGGATGCAGGTTCACCTCAATGACGCCGGGGTCGGGCGTGACGGCCAGCTTGTTCAGGCGCGGGTCACGCGGCGGCGTCTCGCCTTCAATGATGACCGGCGTACCCATTTCGGTGACGGCGGTTTCAATGCCGGCAATCAAATCGAGGTAATCCTCCGTGGTGGCGACCGGCGGCATGAAAACATGCAACCGTCCCTCGCGCGGTTCGACGCACATCGCGGTGCGGATAATCCACGGTGCGCTCTGGCCCTGCACCGGGCGGCGGTTCGGATCGTAATCTGGCGGCAACGGCGGTAATTCAACCCGCTCTTCTTCCCGTTCACCGAGTTGCTGCGCGCGTTGGCCGGGACCGTAGCCCACGGGTGTTGGCGCACCGCCGCCACTCAAAAATCGTTGCCCGGTCGTTTCCGGTTTGCGCACCCGGTACGGAAATTCCCTCGGCAGTTCCGGTAATCGGGGATTCGACGGGTCCTGCTGCCGGATCCACGGATAATCCTTTTCCGCCACCCACGGAATCGAATCGATCGGCAGGCGCAGGCCCATCGGCGAATCGCCGGGGATGAGCCAGAGCGTGTCGTCGTCGCGCAGAAACCAGGCGCCCGACATCCATCCAGGTTGGTTGCCACCTGTCGCGCCGGAGCTTTGCGAAGGCGGATACCCCGCGCGCTTGATCGGCAACGCGTAACCGACCACTTCACCGGGGCCCTGCTGAAAAATACGCGTGATGCGGTCACGCTCCAGCTTGTCCTTGAGATTGGATTTCTCCGGTGTGACGTTCGACGGGAAGCGGCGTTCCTTCCACAGGTAGTAAAACGCGTCTTCGTACGCGGGCAGGAGGTATTGGGGATCGGCGCCGACGACTTTGGAAATGCGCGTGAGCAATTCCTTCGCCTCCTTCGCACCGTGACCGTAATCCTTCGATTCATCGGCGATGAGCGAATCGTCCTTCCAGATCGGCACGCCGTCCTTGCGCCAGTAGGCCGCCAGCGACCAGCGCGGAAGTTGTTCACCGGGATACCATTTCCCCTGGCCGTAGTGCAACAACGAGCCAAGCGCAAATTTGCGGCGCAACCGCCGGATGAGTTCGCCGGACAAAATACGCTTTTTCTGCGAAACGGCGGTAAAATTCCATTCCGGGCCATCGGGATCGTCAATCGAAATGAACGTCGGCTCGCCGCCCATCGTCAGGCGCACGTCGCCCTTCTTTAAATCGGCGTCAATCGCATGGCCAAGCGACTCGATCTTTTCCCATTGCCCATCCGAATACGGCAGCGTGACGCGCGGCGATTCGTAGATGCGCGTCACGGTCATATCAAAGGCAAATTCGGTTTCACACTTGTCCACGCCGCCGGAAATCGGCGCAGCACTGGTGGGATCGGGTGTGCAGGCCAGGGGAATGTGCCCTTCGCCGGCGAGCAGACCGCTCGTCGGATCGAGGCCGATCCAGCCGGCGCCGGGCAGATAAACCTCGCACCACGCGTGCAAATCCGTGAAATCCTTTTCCGCGCCGCCCGGGCCATCGAGCGACTTCACGTCGGGCTTGAGTTGGATGAGGTAGCCGCTGACAAAGCGGGCCGCGAGACCAAAATGACGGAGTAGCTGCACCAGCAACCAGGCGGAGTCGCGGCACGAACCGCTTAATTTCGCAAGTGTCTCTTCCGGCGTCTGCACGCCGGGTTCGAGCCGGATGGTATATTTGACATCCTTCCACAGGCGTTGGTTGATGCCGACGATGAAATCGTTCGTGGACTGTTTTTTGCTTTCAGGCAATTCCAACCGCTGCTGTCGGGTCTGCCCTTTGACTCCGCCGATCAGGTCGCGCCGCAACGCATTGAGATACCGCATAAAATTCGGCGTGAGCCAGCACTTGCGCTGAAACGGCGCGAGTTCATGATCGAGCGACGGGTCGTAGGTGAAGGGAAATTTTTGCGCGTTCGGTTCGAGGAAAAAATCAAACGGGTTCAACACCGCCATTTCCGCGACCAGATCCACTTCGACGAGGAATTCACGGGTGGGTTGTTCAAAAACCAGGCGCGCCTGATAATTGGACTGCGGGTCCTGCGCCCAGTTGATGAAGTGTTTCTCCGGTTTGACCCGGAGCGCATAGCTTAAAATCCGCGTGCGCGAATGCGGCGCGGGTCGCAGCCGGACGACCTGCGGACCAAGATTCACCAGCCGGTCGTACCGGTAATGTGTCTTGTGATGGAGTGCGACGTGAATGGACATTCGAATCTACAACTTACGATTTACGATCGACGAGCGCAGGGACGTTGCGAACCGCGGACTCAGCAAACGGCGTTCATGCCGCTTCAGAGCGCAAAACGACAACGGGCCAAGTATTTCCTGCGCCCACTCCTGACGAACACCAAACGGGGCCAGGGCTCGCACGCCGTTATTCATGCGGGCAAGGTTTGTTGGTTTGTCTTTCATTCGTATTTATAAATAATTTTCAATGGGTTCGGCGCCGAGGGTACCGCGCAGGGTTTCCCGGTAAGCCGGCGACTCGACCTGCTCCAGAACTTTTTTCGCGCGGGACAACCGGTCGGCAATCCCGAGGCGTGCGGCCTCGTCGGCGTGGCTGGCGCGTTTCAGAAACTTGTCCAGGTATTCCACATGGCGCCGCCACAATTGCCGGTCCACCTTCTGTTTTGCCGCCAGCCGCGCGGCATACCAGCCACCGGCCAGCAACGACTCGCGCGTGAACATCTTCCGGAATTCAGGATCGTCGAGGCCTTTGCCTTCCCACGTGTCGTTGAGCATCAGGTGCAGCAGCGCCTTCAACGGTGGACACGCCTGGGCAATGCTGCCGTCGTCGAAATACATTTTGGCGACGCGCTTTTGGGTCGTGACAATGTTGTCCATGCCGTCCACAAAAACGTCCAGTCCCTGCAATTCCGGCTTCAACATTTCCTCGGTGAAGACGGCCTGGGGATGATTGAACACGCGCCCGAAAAAATTGCGGACGAAGCGCGCGTTGATGCGCCAGCCCAGCCGGCCGGCCAGAACCTTTTTGCCGTTGTGCTCAAAGTCCTCGCACTTTTCGAGGCAGCGTTCGGTCATCAACCATTGGGGATCGCGTTCCTCCGGTGCCATGCGGCACCAGACTTCCGGCACGAGCAAACTGACGTCGTGGTCCACGCGGACCTTCGGCCCGACGTAACCGGCGGCGGTGACGAACGCGCGATGGCCGGTGAGGATGAACGAAACCAGCGCGTTGTTCAGGTCAATGATGGGTGGCAGCGCATTGAACGGCGCCTTGGTGAGCGCGCCTTCCGAGCCGGCACCCGTCGTGGACGGCGACTTGCCGGTCATGCTGCAGATGAATTCCATGAACAGCTCCGGCAACTCGAAGTAATGAATCGGGTTATAGCACGCGAGCGAGCGGATGCCGGCCTCAGGCGGATTGTTGCGGCGGCCCGGCAACACGCCGGCCACAGGGTTGAACACCGGCCGGCCTGGCGGCAGGCGGCGGCGCAATCGCGCGCCGATTTCCGCAAGATAACTTTCACGGGGGGTGGTCAGGTCGGGCCGGACTTGCAGATACCGCGGATTCTTGGTTGGCCTGCCGTCCACGAGGCGCGGATTGGCCGAACAGACAAAATAGCTGGCACCATTCGCCGCCACACTCTTGATCAGCGACTGCATTGGCCCGGTGAACTGATAAAAACCGATGGCGTCTTCGATCAATTCGCGTGCGGTCTTTGACGGCAACGGCTCGTAGTTTGAGAAGAAATTGTCCGGCCGGGAAAAATCGGCTTCCGTCACCTTGTCGTAACCGCGATGAATGGCGTCGTCCGGGCGCTGAAACAAGCGGGCCTCGGCGTTTAGAACGAATTTCACGGAACCGCCCGGGTCCGCGGCCACTTCCGGCAAATCCTTGAGCACACCCGGCGGAACGACGACCGACGCGGTAATGTCGTCCTCGGCCTGGATTTTCAGCGCCGGATTGAAATCCTTGCGCAAGCCAAACGTGCGCCAGGAGCCGTCGGCATCAAAACCCACGCGCAGATACGTGGTGACGAGCTTGCGGTTCTCGCATTTCAATTCGTTCGCCGGCTTGCCGTTGATGATGTCGACGCTGAACTGTTCGCGCCAATGATCACCCCATTCCGGCTTGTAATACCGTTTCACGACGAATACCAGTTCGCGCAGGTACTGCGGCACGGTTTCCACCCAGGCGTTGTATTCGGGCTTGTAATCGTGCTCGTCGGGGATGAGCAATTTGATGACCGAACCGAGCGAACGTTCCGGGTCGAGGATGGAACGCTGGTCAATCCGCGCCGGGTCGCGGAAACGTCCGCTGTAGTCGCGCGCGATCAGCCCGGCCACCTGGTCAAAATCCCCTTTGAAATCCGCCACAAACACCGGGCCGGTGAGCACCGCGTCGGTGATCGGTTTGGAAATCTCCGATTTGCCGCCGCCGGAAACGGTGCAGGGTTTGTGGCAGAGTGTGCCTTCGGCGACGGTGCCCACCAGCCGCCAGGAACGGTTCGCGCCGGGTTTTTCCAGCCGGATTTTATAGCCGGACGGACGCACGTAGGTCCGGCCGGGCAATAGTTTGATGGAACGTTCGGCCTTGCCGCCGGGCCAGAAGACTTTTTGTTTGTGCAGGTCGAAACGCGCGTCCTCCGGCACATAAATGATGTCCGGATATTTTTTGTCCACTCCGTAACCCTCGGGCTTCAACTCCATCGCCTCGCGATGGACGGAACTGACCTCCGCAAAGGAATGGCCCATGCGCCGGACGTGCAGGTCGCCGCTGAATTCCTCGCCGAGGTCGTAGGCGGGAAAAACCAGCGCACCGCCCGCGTGTTCTTCTTCGCACAGGCCGTAAAGATTGGCCGCGTAACTGATCTGGGTCTTCACCTCCTTCTTGCAGTAACCGAAATAGTTGTCCGCAATAATGGTGACGATGACGCCGGTTTCGTCGCGGCAGGTGAGTTTGAACGCACCGCCGTTGTTGTAGAATTCCCATTCGTCCTTCCAGCACATGCCGTCGCGGCGCTGGCGTTCCGTGGCCTTGTCCCACGGCGGCAGGCCGGCGTCCTTCTTGGTGATTTTGATCAGGTGCGGCGCGAGGATGACACAACCGGTGTTACCGGTCCAATGTTCGGTGTCGAGGCCGGCGTCATTTTCCGGGAGATTCGGGTCACCCCCGTTGCCAAAGATGTTTTCGACGAAATCGAGGTTGCTGACGAGATTGCCCGGCGCGAAGAAGCGAATCTCCATCGTCTTCTGCGGCGTGAAACCGGGCACTTCAGGGCAGACCACGGGCCGGAGCAACAACGAAACAAAACACTCGGCGGGTTGCGGCTGCGTGGCGGTGAACGGCAGGCGCATGATTTCGCGGGGTGGATTGAAGGCGAGATTCAACAGCTTCCCGAAGACCGGCTTGGGCACGCCGATTTTATCGTCAGGAACCGGCAGGCCGCCTTCGGCCACATGAAAGATGCCCTGGGTGGTGCGCCGATCACTTTTGGGATTGTGCAACACGCCCTGCTTGACCCGGTAGGAATTAAGAATGCTGGAGGCAAATTCATCGCGATCCACCGGCAGCGACAGCACCCTCGCCATGCCGGGGCGATCCAGCGTCAACGTGCGCAGCGGCAGTTTGGCGACCGGCACGTCCTGCAGGTAATCGTACAGGAAGGTCTGAATCCGCTGGTCGGCGGCACAAAGGTGATTGGCCAGCAATCGCTCCTTCTCCCGGTACTGCGCGATGAGCGAGGAAACAATGTCACCCAACTCGGCCGCCTCGCCGGTCGCCACCGGCGGAAAACCGAGCAACGACAGTTTGACGTTGATGTAGGGAATCAGGCTGGCGGGCGAACTCACGCGGCCTCCGTTTCCAGATAGCGGATGCGCTTGTGGACATCTGTATTCATCGAGTGATAGGGCTGCGCGAGGTTGCCGGGATCGAACAGGGTCGAGCGCATGTGCTCGGCGTCGTCGTTGCCGATGGCGTCGGTGAAGATCGGCAGCAAATAATCAATGCCCAGCCGGGACGGTTTCATCAATTTCGCGTCGTACAGCGCCGGATGCAGCTTGCGCGCATGAATGAGCCCCCAGCGATCGCGGAAGCGGTTCGCGTCGTAGCCCTCAACGTGAAAACCCTTGTCCGTGCTGTATTGCAGAACGGAGACGGCGTTGTTGCGGCCTTCCAGCAACAGGTCCACCGCCCTGGCGCCGAGCAAGCCGGCGTAAAACCGGTCGAACAGGATCGGCCGCCCGCCCCGCTGTGTATGGCCGACTTTGCGCGTGAAGATCGCCTCCTTGGCCGATTCACCACGGCGATACAGCTGGAAATAGCGGTCGCCGATCATCTGGACCAGCTTGTTGCGCAGCGCGTCCGCCGCGCCGCTGAGCACGACGTTGCCGGAAGGGTCGGTGGATTTCGTTTCCGCGCCCAGTTCCCGGCCCTGCTCGTCCACGATGCCTTCGCCGCAGACAATGACGACGTTTTTCTGGAGGTCGTAAATATGTTTGACGCGGTGGACGAGATGTTCGAGGTCGAGCGGATGTTCCGGAATGAGAATGATGTCCGGCTGGCCGTAGGCCGTGCCGAGCGCAATGTAACCGGAATGGCGGCCCATGACTTCGATGATGGCGATGCGCCGGTGGCTTTCGGCCGTCGTGCGGATGCGCTCCACGCCACCCGCGGACACATAAACCGCCGTCGTATAGCCGGGCGTGGCATAATTAACGATGTGGTCGAGATCGAAGGTTTCGGTGGCCGGAACCTGCTTGTAACGATAACCACGTTTGGCCGCGGCATCGTTCACCCGCACCCACTCGTCCGGTTCGCTGGGATAATTCAAACCCAGGTCGTTATCAATGGTCTTGGGGGCCAGCACGGCGGGCAGGCGCTCGGCCAGCGGTTGCAGGCCGTTGAGCGTGCCGTCGCCACCAATACAGATCAGCCCCTCGATCCCGAGCTTTTTCAACCGCGATTCGACCAGGTCGAGGTCATTTTTATTGTCGGGATCGACATAATCCCGGGACGAACCGATGAGCGTGCCGCCTTTGGTGGGATCGAGCTCGGGAATTTCCTGAAACAGCGGGTTAAGGTGAACGTGCGGCACGCGCGGGTTGAACAGGCAGTTGAATCCCTTGATGAGGCCGACGATTTCGACCTTGAGCTGGTTCGCGCGCACCACCGCGCCGTGAATGGTGGCGTTCAGGGCGGGCGTGTCGCCGCCGGCGGTCAGGATGCCGATGCGTTTCATAAATGGGTTTTGCGAATGGTTCGGGACTGTTGTTGTTGCTCCTCCTGTTGAACCATGATTTCGTCCTCCAGATTGTTGAACTGTTGGAAAATGTAGGCGTCGAACAGCGCCGCACCGATGTCATTGAGCTTGGACTGCAATTGATCGAGGTAAAGATGCAGGCCCCGACCAAAAATTTCATCCACGGTGCTGAACTGCAATTCCGCGACCAGCCGCCCGGCCAGTTTCTCGGCATCATTGCAAAAGCGGCCGTCCGGCACGCCGGAGATGCGGCGCAATGCGTGGTTCAACTGGCCGACGCAAAAGCGCGCCGACCTTGGAAAATCGTCGTTGAACAAAAGAAATTCCACAACGCCGCGCGGATGCACCTCCGCGCCGTGCAACGTTTTGTAGGCGTCCCAGGCGCTGCAGGAATGCAGGATGGCCGACCACTCCAACGCTTCGGGCTGGCCGGCCGCCTCCGGCGCGCCCTTCTCCGGCAATGCCCCCGAACGCAAGTCGAGAATGCGCGACGTTTTGTCGGCGCGTTCCAAGAATTTTCCGATCTGTACAAACCACCAGCCTTCGTTGCGCAGCAGCGTCGCGTAACCGAGGCCAATCAGGTGTAACGAGCTGTTTTTGACCTGCTGGAAGAACTCGCTGGGGCTTTCCTTCCAAATCCGCCGCGCTTCCGGCGTCTTCACGAACCAGTAAAGCCGGTTCAATTCCTCCCAGAACTCAATCGTAATCTGGTCGCGGATCATGCGGGCATTTTCGCGCGCCTGGCAGATGGCGGAAACGAGGGAATTGGGGTTCTCCGTTTGAAACACGAGAAATTCCGTGACGGCCTGGCCGGTGGCCTTTTTGTGAAGCTGAAAAAATTGTGTCTCGTCGCCGGTCGTCTCGACGATCGGCAGCCAATGTTGCGCCAGACGCTCTTCATCCAGGTTCCGAAGATCCAGCAGCATCTGCAAATTCACATCCACGATGCGCGCGATGTTTTCGGCGCGTTCGATATAACGCGACATCCAGTAAAGCGAATTGGCAACCCGCGAAAGCATTTATGATTGATGATTGATGATTGATGATTTGGCCCGTACCGCGGCCTGCGCCAGCGGTCCAAACCCGCCCTCCGAAATCGTAAATCGTAAATCGTAAATCATAAATTTCCTACTCATCTCCATAGAGCACCCAGGTGTCCTTGCTGCCGCCGCCCTGCGACGAGTTGACGACGAGCGAGCCTTTGCGCAACGCCACGCGCGTCAGGCCGCCGGGCACGATGGCGATCTTCTCGCCGTAAATAATGTAGGGCCGCAGGTCGATGTGCCGGCCCTCAAAATAATTATCGTCGTCCACGCACGTCGGATGCCGTGACAGTGAAATCATCGGCTGCGCGATGTAATTGCGCGGTTCGGCCTCAATTTTTTTCCGGAACGCGGCGATTTCCGCCCGGGTTGCCTTCGGCCCCATCAGCATGCCGTAGCCGCCGGATTCATTGGCCGCCTTCACCACCAGTTGATCGAGATTTTCAAGGATGTACTTCTGGTCTTCCGCTTCGCTGGCCAGATAGGTCGGCACGTTGGCCAGCAGCGGCTCCTGGTCGAGGTAATACTTGATCATGCGCGGCACGAAGTAATACATCACCTTGTCATCGGCGATGCCGGTGCCGATTGAATTGGCGAGCGACACATTGCCGGCGCGATAGGCGTGGACGATGCCCGGCACGCCCAGCAGGGAATCGCGGCGAAAAACCGTCGGATCGAGGAAATCGTCGTCAATGCGCCGGTAAATGACGTGCACCGGCTGGAGTCCCTTGGTGGTACGCATGAAAACGCGGGCGTCGCGCACCACCAGGTCGCGGCCCTCGACAATTTCAATGCCCATCTGCCGCGCCAGATAGGTGTGCTCGAAATAGGCCGAGTTGTAGGCGCCGGGCGTGAGCAAAACAATCGTCGGGTCCGCCACCCCGGCGGGCGCGATGTGGTGCAGCATCTTCAGCAGTTCCTGCGGATAATGTTCGACCGGCTGCACGCCGATGCCTTCGAACATGGCGGGAAAGGCCCGCTTCATCGCCCGGCGATTTTCCAGAACGTAACTGACGCCGCTGGGACAGCGGCCGTTGTCCTCCAACACCAGATATTGGCCCTTGTTGTCCCGGATTAAATCCGTACCGCAAATGTGAATGTAAATGTCCTTCGGCACGTTGAAGTTCACGAACTCGCGCCGGAAATGTTTTCCCGTGAGGACGTAGGACGGTGGAATGACGCCATCCCGCAGGATTTTTTGCTCATGATAAATGTCGCGCAGGAACAAATTCAGCGCCGTGATGCGCTGGGCGAGGCCGCGTTCAAGCATCTCCCACTCTCCGGCGGGAATGACCCGCGGCAGCAGGTCGAAGGGGAAAATTTTTTCCGCGCCTGCCGAATTGCCATAGACATTGAAGGTGATGCCCTGACGCAAAAACGCGAGGTCAATCGACTGGCGTTTGTGCTCGAACTCCCGCGTGGTCAGCGTCTGAAACAGTTCCTGGAACTGCCGGTAATGCGGGCGTATCCGTCCCTCGCCATCAAGCATCTCGTCGAAAAATCCGGACGGCTCGTAGTGGCTGAGCAGTCGCTTGATCGGTTGCGTTTTGGGCTTGGTGGGCA
The DNA here is from genome assembly GCA_021324235.1 of Verrucomicrobiota bacterium. GTDB lineage: Bacteria > Verrucomicrobiota > Verrucomicrobiia > Limisphaerales > UBA11358 > UBA11358. The sequence goes on along the minus strand of JAJPJM010000174.1, from coordinate 33,758 downwards.
TTTTAAAACATCGGTTGCCGGCATCGGGAACAGGAAAATTCCACGCCCCTCGCAGTCAGCCGGCTCCGGAAAAAGCCGGATTCGCCCAATAATTTGAGGTTTTTCATGCCAGCCAGACCAATGGCCCGGCCCAAACCCAACGGTTCAGGTTTGTTAAACAAATATGACATTGCGTTCTTTAGCAATCACCTTGCCGAACCCGGGCCGAACCCGGAGACACCTTTGAAAAGATTTCACGCGAAGTCGGATTTGGAACCGACCTGCGGCACCCAGCGTCCGTACCGGCGGGTGTGGAGACAGGAATGGCGAAGGCCGGGCCGTCGAACACACGCTGCGTTTGGCTGGAAACGAGCCGTCCGAAAACAGATCACCGCTGTCGGTGCCGCCGCAGGAAACTCACATCGCTTTGCGCTTAGCCAGCAAAGATGGCGGGCTTGATGCATCCGCAGTCGGATAAAAAAATTATCGGCGGAGAGCCGGTCTTTTGCCGGAACAGGGCGGTAAAGGGCCGACGAAAGGTTTACGGCTTTGGCCAGTTCCGGCACGCTCATCCACGCATTGAGATGTCCCAACCTGCAAGCAATGCGCTGACTGATTTTCTGACGGGCTGCGGTTTCCCTGTTCACAAAACGAAGAGCACCTTGTTCCCGGGCGGAGTCCCGGTCAGTTCGATTGCAAACGGTAAAAACGGCTCTGCGTGGGATTCATCGGCAGGCTGACATCGAACACCGTCCCCGTATTTTGAATGGCATTGGCCACCGGCAGCCAAACCGTCGGCGGCGCCAGGTCCGTGGTCATCATCAAGTTCATGCCCGCCCCGCTTAACGGCCATTGCATCACCAGATTGGAACCACTCAGACCGGCACTCAGAACAATGGGGACGGCGAGTTGCCCGTAGGCATCCGCCACCGGTAACACGTTACCGTCGCTGCCAAAGAACGACCGGGTTCCAAACCCGGCCTGGTTTGCGTTTGGGTACTGATATTCCGTTCCCCACCAAAAAATTCCGGCTCCCAGATTATTGGGGACGCTCTTGACCACCTGGGCCAGCGCGACCACATATTGAACCTGTCCGTTGGTGGTGGCCGGAATGCCGTATATGTTTGTCGACGAGGTCCAGGGGAAATCCGTCTCCGCAACGATCACCGGCTTGCCATAACGTTGTGCGGCATTGGTCAGGCAGTTGCTCAGACCGCTTAACGGGCCGTGCCAGAACGGGTAATAACTTTCACCGATGATGTCAAAAGGAACTCCTTGATAGGTCAGGTTGTCAAAGAACCATTCGGTGGTGGCCCAATCCCCGCCCCGGTCGATATGAACGATAATTTTGGGCATGGCAACCCCGGCAGCGTTCGCGGCGTCCTGGATGCCCTGAACGGCTGCCTTCATCAATTGGCCGAGTTGCGACCAGGACGTGTTGTAACTGCCGGAAACCTGTCCGATGGTCGCGCCGGTGCTGTTGGTGAACAACATGCCTTGCGTGATTTCATTTCCAATCTGGACGTAATCCGGCGTTGCCCCCGCGGCGGCAAAGGCAGCGACAGTATTGCTGTTGTAAGTGTACATTTGCTGCACCATCTGGGGGAAGGTATTGGTCAACCACGCAGCGGGCGTGGCTTGATGGCTCGGGTCGGCCCAGGTGTCGGAGTAATGAAAATCGAGCAGGAATTGCAGCCCGGCGTTTTTGACCCGCACCGCCAGGGGAATGGTGTAGTTGGTGTTGTTGATGTAATTATAAGGATTCGCCGCCGCTTGAGCAGCGCTGCTGGTAAATAATCGGAGACGGATACAGTTAATGCCGTTGGTTTTCAGGATTTGAAGCGCGTCTTCCGTTACGCCGTTGTCCTTATAAACGATACCGAGGGATTCATAATACGCCAGAAACGACATATCTGCTCCGGCGATGAAATTGCCCTGTGCGGGCACCGTCCCCGGCGCGAAAAGCGCCGAAACGACAAACAGCAAACATGCAAGTTTCAGTTTGAACACGTTGGTTACGATTGAATGGTCACGCATTAACTTGAAGCTGGAGCCATCCCGGTTTTAAAGTGAACAGCTCCAGCTTCGTACCGATTTACAATTTCAAACCGCTCACGGGCTCGTCAGCCGGAAAAATTTCTGGGGTCCGGTGACCGACACGGGAAGCGAATAAAGCCCGTACGTGCCAGGCACATCCTGCCATACGTTGCTGGTCAAGTTGGTGGAACTTTGCAGTTTTACGGCCGGGTTTCCAACCCATGTCAGGTTGAGATTGCCGCCCGTCAACGACCCGGCATTGATGCCGCCAACTCCGGTTCCAGTGATCACGAAATTCTGGAAGTTGAAGGTTCCTCCAGTCCCCACCGTGACGAAGACCACACCAGCTCCCGTCATCACCCCGCTCAAATTGCGGGTGGCCGGTGATCCGATGATTCCGCCCGAGCCGGTTACAGTCAGATTTTTCCAGTTCGCCGCGGCGGGATTAAACGTGGTGGTATAGGTTGCAAATGTCGCGCTATCAACCGCGGTCGGCACGGGAAGGGCGCTGGCGGCAATGTACCAATTGGTTCCCATTTGCACCGCCACGTAGGCCGTGACATTGCTGGAAGAGGAGCTGGGCGCAATGTCCACTGAAATGCTCAAGTTCGGATAGGCCGCCGGGTCAATATTCGGGAACGGCAAGCCAGATTGATTGGTGTCCGAGGCCGTCGTCGCATAGTACACGGTCACGCCCGGAGTCCCCAGGAACGCGAAAACGGCTCCCTGGCTGGCCGAGCTGGTTCCCGGTGAGCCCGCCTGGAAGAGCGCATTGGGACTGTTGGGAACCGCCTCCGTCCAGCCCACGCCGCTGATCGGATAATTGCCGGCAGCCGGGCCCACAAACGGAAACACCTCTGAATAAACCAGCCCGACGGGAGGATTAGTCACCGTCAGGATGGTGGGACCGCCGTCAGCAGACAAAGTGCTGTTGTCACCGCCGGCCGAGTTGGTGACATAAGCAACAATCTGCAAGCCACTGTCGCTGCTGTTCAGATTCGCGATGGTCAACGTCGCGGTGGTCGCCCCGGAGATTCGACCTCCATTGGAGACAAAGACACCGTTGGTCGTCCAACTGTAAATAAAGGGCTGGCTTCCACTGGCAGAGACACCAAAGCTCGCACCGCCTCCGGAGGCGACACTGACGTCGAGAGGGTAGCCTTGGCCGATGCTCGGCGGCATGGCTACGGCCTGGTTGGTGATGATTTCAAAATCCTGGAAGTTCATATCTGAACCGCTGGCATCATTGTGAGCAATCACCAGGCCTGCACCAATGATGTTGCCAGTCAAAATGCTGGCAGCCTGACTGCCAATCACCGCATTGCTGCTGGTAACGGTGAGATTGTTCCAATTGGTTGCGGCCGGATTGAACCCATATTGATAAGTCAGGTAGGGACTTAACCCGGAGAGCACAATGGTCTGGGATTGCGCGGAGCAATACCACCCATTGGTCATCTTAACCGCCCAATAGACCGAGACGGCCCCGGAAACCTGACCCGGTCCATTCCCCGGCACGAAACCGGCCTGGAAGGATATGGCCGGGTAACTGGCGGGATTGATGTCCACAAACGGCAATCCGGACAACCCGGTGTCATTGGTATCCGTTGTGTAGTAAAGGTTGGTGGTGGCGGCCGGTGAATAGGAATAGGCATCACCCAAACCACCGCCGGCATTGTAGATATTGACCACCGTATTGCCCGGCGCAGCGACGACCCAACCGGCACTCGTCAGAGGAATATCGCCACTGGGTCCGGTATAAGGAAACAATTCCGCGTACAAGAGACCCGGCGGCACATTGCTGACGGTCAATTGCAGGCTGGTGTTTGTGGCTGCGCCAATGAAGTTTGTCACCACCACATCGAAAGTGGCCAGCCCGTCATTGGCGTTGATATTGGTGATGGTCAGTATATTGCTGGTGGTGCCGATGTATCTGCTTCCACTCATGTTAACCCCATTGGTCTGCCACCGATAAACGAGAGTGGGGTTGCCTGAGAACACCGGCACAAAGGACGCTCCACCGCCTACATACACCGTTTGAGGGGTGATCGCCGGCGAGATTAGCGTGGCCGGTATTTTGGGAAAGTCACCCGGACCCTGATTAATAACAATCCGGCCGTAGTTCATCCCGTTATTGCCGCCCGGAACGGTATTAGTGGCCTCAACAATGCCAATGCCGGTGATGGGACCCGACAGATTGGCTCCGGCGGTCGCACCGATGGTGACAAAGGTGGAGCCCAACGTGAGGGTATTCCAATTGGTTGCAGTGGGATCATAAACCATGCTCCAATTGGTAAAAGCCGGGTATGACGGAGTGATATTGGGAAAGGGATTGTTGGTGGCCACATACCAGGATCCGCCAACCCGTACGGCAAGATAGTTGGGGCAATTCCCGCCGCTATTTTCGACTTCGGCATTGATGGTCAAGTTGGTGTATGCCGTTGGGTCAATATCGGCATAGGCAGAATCACCGCCCGCCCCGGGGCCGGAGGTGTCGGTCGTGTACATCATCGCGGGACCTCCCAGTTGATTGGTGCCAGTCCCCGCCAGACCGGTCAAATAGCACGTGTTCGGCGGCAATCCCAAACCGAGCACGGGATCGTTGGCACCCGTGGTTTGGTAAATGCCATAATAAGGCCCGACCGATGTGCCGTTCCCACGCCGATTGGCAATAACCGTCCAGCCAACCAGAACCGGCCCATTATTGGCGTCTCCCACGACCGATGTGCTGGCACCACCCCAATCGTTGGTGTAAATATTCACCGCCGAGGCAAACGGGGCCACGCTCAAAAGAACTCCGCCGATGAACGCTATGAATGGTATTTTTTTCATGATTTTTTGGGTTTTGGATTAATTTCTTACAAGCGTCAAAAATCAGCCGGTTGTGGTTTGGATTAATTGAAGGAGTTCAACCAAGGGTAAAACTTGCTTACGGCTTGAGAAGGGTCGTAAGTTCTGCTCCAAGGCAACTGCCAAAGCTGTCGCAGGCCCACCGGCCTGGCCGAACCATCCACGAACGCCATATTCACAGGATTTCTCCCGGGATGCCTGACAACGCAAAAAGCCGGCATTTCAGCACCCACCTGACAGTCACCCAAATTGGCCGGTGGTGCATCCAACGACGGTGACGAATTGTACATACCGCCGGCGTGTGGATTGGCCCCAGGCCATACACAATCAGCAAACAAGGGTGTTTTGGTCGAGTACTTGCCAGCCCCGGTCAATGTCCGCCAATATCCTGGTGCATCAGTCGCCGGGACGGTTCCGCTCGCAGGATTGGCTACCCAACCGTTACATCCGTAGCTGCCGGCCATTCCAGGACGACCCCACGGAAGCGAAACATTGTATGCGCCCTGACCCATGATCCCCCAAGCCAAAAAAGTGGTTCCCGAGGTGGTCCAGGTGTTTCCACCAAGATCGCTTCTTACTTTTGTCGCCACCGGGCAAAAACACAGTTTCCCCCCCATGCCCACCCCGTTGGTAACTCCGGGCATGTAAGGTTGCAAAGCCACCATCCACATCCCGTTGGGATCACCCCAACCCAACATCATGTTGTCGTTATGGTCACCGGCGTACAGGTGAAAGCCCACCACCCACTGCTTGAGATTCGCCGTGCAGAGAATGGCCTGTGCCCTGAGCTTGGCGGCGGACAGTGCCGGCAGCAACATAGCCGCCAAAATGGCAATGATGGCAATCACCACCAATAATTCGATCAGCGTAAATCCCAACCGTAATCGAGGCTTAAATTTCAATGGTTTTAAATGAGTCATGGATAAATTATCCGGGTTGTACATTTTCTATCGGGCGGCTGGCGTTACGTCATTGCCCCCCCGGTGGAGCGGGCCAAAGTCGCCCTCGATTCTTCGGAAACCACAATCGGCGCTGAACGACAGAGTAACCCTGACCGGTAAAAGTCAGGATGACAACATGCACATTGCTTCATAGATCGATTAGTGATTGCTTAAATGATAGTTGCATTTTCAACCCTGCCTAGCCTCACAAATGTAGAGAATTGTGGGAATTCTGCGCGGTCTGGAAAAACCGCATAAGTGATTTTGGGTCAACAACTGTCGACCTGGTCTGATTGGTTCTACATTACGCAAAGCCGCCTGCCGGTCATGGTAAATGCACCGGAGTCGCTTCACCAATATACCACCCCGGTCGGGAAGTGGGCTGAATTTTGGTGCAAAAAAAAATCCCATGACCGCATAAACCAAAGTGCCGCTCATTTTCACAAGCGGCACTTTTTTCTTCACAGTGACCAAAAATCAAGTCAGCGGGCCGGGCATGTTCTTCGGCGCATGATCATCAGCAGCGTACCCAACCCGAGCAACGCGCTGATTGCCGGTTCCGGAACAGACGAGACAGTGTACAGGCTTGCAGCCGTACCAAAGGTTGTACCGGAGGCGTCGGTGGCAGCGTCATAAGCATTGGAACCGAGCCAAGGCGTATAGGAATTATCCGTCTCCGCAGGATAACCCCCAATGCTGTCCAATGAACCATAGGCAGATTGCCCGATTCCATTGGGGTATGATGACACAACGTCGAAATAGAAGCTTTGGCCAACGCTCAACCCAAGGCTGCTTAACGAGAGCGTAAAGGAATTGAAAGTAAATCCCGTGCCACCGGCGGTGTAGCTCACTCCTGAACCCTGATTCCAAACGCCACCACTATAGTACGCGGGAGTGGCGCCGGTGTTATAAGTGGCGGCAAAAGCGTTTTCTCCAGTACTGATGCCCAGACTTGGGCCCCACCCGTTAAGGGCTCCCGCAGAGTTGAGCAGCGCGGTGCTTCCGCTGGCACCCTGGCCAACGTATTGCATCAAAATAAAATACTGAACGTACTGACTCTGCACCGCGCTTGAATTGATGGTAAAAGTGATATCGGTCGCGGTGTTGTTGATGACAACACTGCTAATGCCTTCTCCACTCGCCCCGCCACCGTTCGCCGTGCCAGGGCCTGTATAGGTGGCAGCTGTTGCAGGCAGGACAGCCATTGTTAACGCAGCAATGGCCGAAGTCACATAAGAAACAATTTTCATAGATAGTTGAATTACGGGTTTTGCTTTGACCTCAATTATCTCCTAATTCCTGAATTTGCCTAGCCTCACAAATGTAGAGTTCTTCGAAGACCCGTCCGATCCGAAAAACGGTGCAAGCTGTTTTAAATCAATGATTAGTCTACTTCGTTGAACGAAATTTAAGCGCCGCTTCGGTGCGGGACCGGACGTGCAACTTGTTGTATACGTGTCGGAGATGCCAACGTACGGTCCCGTCGGTCAACCCGACGCGGTCGGCAATTTCCTTGTTGGGGAAACCGCTGGCCAGCAACTCCAGGATTTCCCGCTCGCGAACCGTAAGGTCTTCCACTTCCGTGGCCGCGGTCGCCGGTTCTTGAAACGAAGCGATGACCTTCCGGGCGATTTCCCGCGACATGGGCGCGCCACCCTGCCGCACCTCCCGAATTGCCGAAATCAGCTCTTCGGGTGCGCATCGTTTCAGCAAATAACCACAGGCGCCCATCCGCAGTGCCTTGAAAATCCGGTCGGTATCCTCATAAACCGTGACCATAATGATTTGAACGGATGGCAGCATCTGTTTGAGTTGAGCAATACAATCGATGCCCGACATGTTGGGCAGTTGAATGTCCATGAGCACGATCTCCGGCTCGTGTTTGGGAAAAGTTTTCAAGGCTTCCTCCGCGGTGGCACAGGCGCAGACACACCGGCATTCCGGATCCGCATGAACGAATTCCGTGAGGCTTTCACGAATTACCTTGTTGTCTTCAACGATGGCAATTTTGGTCATGGACTCAAAGGCATGTTGAACCGGACAATGGTGCCATGACCGGCTTGACTGGTTATTTCAAATCTTCCACCCAATTTTTCGATGCGCGCCCGCATGTTCGCCACGCCGTCCATTTCTTCGGTCGGAATTTCCGAGGAGAACCCGCGGCCGTTGTCGTTGATGGTCAGCCACACTTGTCCCTGCTCCACCTTAATCCCCAGGCGCACTTCTGAAGCGCCGGAGTGGCGAACCACGTTGGTCAGGGCTTCTTTAAAAGCCAAAAACAACTGGTGGCGGTGTCGCGAGTCCACCGTGTGGTCCGACGTCCGGGATATGCCTTCCAGACTCCAGGCAATGTTCGCCAAACCCAGGAAACGCTCTGCATAAAGGCAAAAATAACTGACCAGCGAGGCCAGCGAATCATGTTTTGGATTCATTGCCCAGACAATTTCGTCCAGGGCGGTGACCATCTCCCGCGCCTTCTCACGCACCTGCTCAAGATATTCGTTCCGTTTTCCATCGGGAGCGGTCGCAAATTTTACCCGGGCGGCCAACATGCCGATTTCCGTGATACCCGAGCCGAGTTCATCGTGCAGGTCCTGGGCAATCCGGGCGCGTTCCTGTTCCATGGCCCGCTGATGCTCAACATTCTGACGTTGCTGGATTTGCGCTCCCAGTTCGGTCGTCCGCTGTTCGACCCGTCGATGCAATTGCGTAATCCAGAGGGCGGCCGCGGCCAGCACGCACACCAGGAGACCCACGATAAACAACAACCGTTCCAGGTTCCACCAAGGCGGTCGCGCCAGCACTTTAATGTCCGCGGGAGAGTTGAGCAACAGCTCAAAAGACGTGATGTCCTGCCCCACGGCCCGGTTCCCGCCATCACCGATGTACACTCCAATCAGTTCCAAACGGCTGCCGGGAGCCAGCGAGCGTACGGCATCCATTTTGGCATTCAATCGAGCCATAAACGTGCGGATGCCACTTCGCATTTCCAGGGCCAGACCAACCGGTGTTTCCCTCACATTCACCAGCAATCCGTCCACCCGGATCCGGGTCGCGTCATACTCCCCTTGGATGAGATTGCTCGATTGCAACGGTCTTGGTTTTGGCAGAGCCGCGTGACCGGTCTTGCGCGCCACCGCTTCGTGCAACAGCGGGGAAGCGCCGCTCAGTTCCGGAAAACCAACCACTTCCACCTGATCGCCGGCTTCCAGCCCCGGCACGGGTTTCTTTAAGATAAACTGCAGGCCATTGTTGCCATCCATCATGTAATATTGCGGGGCTTGTGCGCTGATGATCTGCCCGGAAACTTTTACCCGTTGGAACACGCCCGCTTGCGGATTGAACTGCAGCAGCTCCGCAACGGTCTTCAAGGGGATTGAAAACAGATCTTCGGGGGCCGGCTGATCCACGGATAGTTCCGCGCCATAAACACGAATCTCGCCTACTTTTACCTGGTGCGTCACATAATCCCATGACGCCAGCAAACATCCTCGCACACGAACTACGGCGTCTTCATAAGTCTTCAGCGCTTCCGTTTTTGTTTCTGCGACTCGCAATTCCAACTTGATTCGGCCGTCGCCCGTAAACAACGTCACCCCGTTCGAGTTGACCGTGGTAATGATGCCTTGCAGCTCGACATATTGTGCATCCAGGCTTCCGTTCATCAATTGATCCCAAGTCGGGCGCACCGGCTGCGGCATGCGTCCCATCCCCAGATCACTCACCCGGTCCGCGTCAACAATCGGCGCAAACAGGCTGGGGTCCGTCCTGCCCTCGACCTCCAGATACTCACCGATTTGCGGCGGCACCGACCGGCTCTCGGAGGAATCAACCACATACAGCCCACGGGTGGCGTCTTGAATGGTGAAGGCCTGGCGCTCCGGAAAAATACAGGTAACCACGCCCCGGATTTTTACGGGATATCCACGCTGCGCTTCCTCCCGGTTCAATTGGTGAACTTCAGTGGCGGTGGTGAGCACGGGCAGCCTTCCAGGCCCGGTGTCCCGGTTTTTTATCGTCGGACCACTTGCCCCGATGATTTTGATTCCGTACTGATCCGATACCAGCAAGGTGCCGCCAATTTTCCCCCCATCAGCATCATAAACGCCCTGACAAATCCCAACGACTTGAACCCGGCTGTTCAACAAGAGCGCTGCCGACAGGCCGGAACCATCTGCCACCTCCACGTCCAGGCGACCGGTTTCGGTGGTTAACTCCACATTCCATCCATCTTTATGTTCACTGACAAACGTTACCTTCCCTTCAACCTCAACCCGCTGATAATCCCTCTCCTCGCTCAAGGTCTGCCCAATGATCGTCTGGCGCGGTTCCGGTAGTTGTCGTTGTCCGACCACTTCCATCCGGATCGACCGTTCACCAAGAAACAACTGACTGCCATCGTCCGATTTAAGGTAAAAAGTATAAAGACCGTCGCGGGGTACTTGAAGATAACCGGTAAATCGTAATCCCACGTGTTCGCTGCGGCTCATGACGCTCAGATCAAAATTGGATACGATTCCGGTTTTGAGGGCCGTCAACTGGTTGAAGTCAGGCAAGGTTTCCCCGTCGACCGCGTAGCAGGCATAATTCAGTCCACCGGCAACATTGGTCGCCCCGGCGGTGCCCGGCGGCATGCGAAAAAGGGCTGAATCGGGAATTCGCTGACGCGGCAGGGCCGGCCCTTGATAATCCACTTGCAGCCCATATTTTTCGACGCCATTGAACCAATCCACGCGCAGGGGATGCCAACCCGCCTTCAAATAAATTGCGCCGGATTTTTCGATCATCGTATGGACGCCGTTGTCATCCACCACCGGCCCCTGAACTCCCAGCCGAAATCCCGCGCCGCGGCTGGTGATGGTGCCCTCGCCATCCAAAGACACCCGCTGGCCCGGTTGCAGTGATTGGCCATGCAAATCCATTTCCAACTCTTCCGCCCCGGATGCATCCTGCAAAACAAATTGTCCTCGCGCCGGGTTCGCCCACAAAATGTCCCCTTCCAGATGAATAAAATAACCGGCGTCCGGATTTTGGGAACCGAGCCGGGAAAGTTGCGCAATGTTGGTCACGAACGGGACGGACGCTGCGACCGCAACCTCATCGCTGGCCCACGCGGCAACCGGCACCACTAATCCGGCGCCTAGCATCCAGCAGCAAAATGCCTGGAAGCACCAGAGACGGGTCCCGGATATTCCGTGCTCGCGCACGGGATAAGGGCGCAATGATTCAATCATGGAAGCGTATGATCCGCCTTCGGCGTATGGTTCGCGTCCGAACGGGCGGATTGAAGCACGGGCTGACCACCCAATACGTTCATCGCGGGCAGCGGAAAACCTTTGGCATCAAAAAGGGAATTGGCATCCGGCCGGCTCCAGCGTCCGGTGGCACCGGGAATCAAAGTGGCTTCCGGATGCCAGTACATGACACCGATGCCGCGACCTTCTGGCGCCGCCCGGACCGTTTTGATGAGGTCGGCCAGAAATTGTTCCTGACCCGCGGGCGTCAAAGGCCAGATCATATTCTTCGCCGCCGCCGGCAATGGATGCGTGTCACGGGAGGGATATGCGGTTTCAACAATCATCACGTCTTTGTGGTAACGTTTGATGGTATGATACAGGTTGTCGCGGACATTTTCCAGCGTGCCGTGCCAGTTGGGATAGTAGCTTTGACCGATGATATCATAGTCAACCCCGGCCCGGGCAAGATGATCGAAATACCACCGGGTAACCGGCCAGTCGCCGCCGCAGTCAATGTGGATGATAATGCGGACATGGTCCCCGGGCGTGGTGACCGAGCGAACGCCACTGACCCCGGCCTTGATGAGGCGAATAAGATGGTTCCACTGCTCGACGTCGTTGTACGGTTCGGGTGGCTTGATCACGGTCACATCACCGCCAAACACCTTGACGGTGGAAAGCGGAACCTTCACCTGGCCGTCGGGCCATAACATGCCGCCCGTGATCTCGTTGCCGATCTGCACAAAATCCGGTGTTGCGCCGGCGTCCTTCAACGTTTTGATGACGTGCGCGGTATAGGTTTGGGTCTGCTTTACGAGGGCATCAAAATCCTCATTGGCCCACGCGCCGGGTTTGTTCTGTTTCTGCGGATCGGCCCACCAGTCGGAATAATGAAAATCCAGCATGAATGTCCCGCCGGCATCCTTGATGCGTCGGGCGAGCTTCACGGTGTATGCGAGCCCGTTCATGCCATTGGTGGGATCCACCCAAATGCGCAGGCGGAAACAGGTCCAGCCATGTTTCATAAAAATGGCCAGCGCGTCGCCGGGCCCGGCACCGTCCATGTAAATTCCGCCCCGCTGGTCGACTTCGGAGAGCGTGGAAATGTCCGCCCCCAGATAGAACGGCGAAGCATTGGTTGGAGTCGTCGCGCGGGCGGCAGGCAGGACCGCCAGCAACAAACTGATAACCACCATGGTCCAGGTGCCGGATCGGAGGCGGTTCAATGACCAGACCATGGATGATCTTCCGCTGGGTCTAGATGGCAAAAAATAATCGTTGCAGATTTTATTGGCACCCGATGGCTGTGCGAAACTGCAACCAAGGCACGCTCGAAGCAGCTGGACCGGAAAACGTGTGGACATATGGCTGATGTTACACCCGCAAATGAAATTGTTGTACCAGGAAATTGACCAAAGCGCCAAAACCATACATTTGTGAGGCTAGGCAAAACCTCCTTAAAAGGTTGCCATTCGTCAAATAGCCATCATGAAGTCATCAAAACGAAACTCCTTCGTTTGAAATTAACCGGCTGGAAATGCTGCAGTTATGAGAAAAATAACACCTTTAAATTTGTCCCGAATTGTCGGGTGGCGCCTGCTGGTGACTATTTTCATTAACCTGAATCTGTGGGCAACCGCCGCGCCAACCGCCGCGCCGGTTCGCGAGCGTCTTGCCTTCGACTCCGACTGGCGCTTTATCAAGGGCGATCCGGTGGACACGAGTAACGAACTCAGTTATGCCAACATTAAACCTTGGGTCATGGCCACCGGCAATGAGTTTGTGGATGACGGCAAACCCGTAATGCGCCCGCCAGGCAACCCCGGCGGTGACGTCACCTGCACTCAGCCGGACTTCAATGACAACGGCTGGCGCCAGTTGAATCTTCCCCACGATTGGGGTGCCGAAGGTCCCTTCACGCAGACGGCTCCCGGCTCAACCGGCAAGCTGCCGTGGGAGGGTGTCGGTTGGTATCGCAAGCATTTCAATGTTCCCGCCTCCGACCAGGACCACCGCCTTTATCTCGCCGTGGATGGTGCCATGTCTTATGCGAATGTCTGGCTGAACGGCCAATATGTCGGTGGTTGGCCCTATGGCTACGCTTCATGGGAACTCGACCTGACGCCCTATATCAAGGCCGGCGCGGAAAATGTCCTCGCCATCCGCCTGGACAACCCGCCGGCGTCCTCGCGCTGGTATCCGGGCGGCGGGATTTACCGCCATGTCTGGCTCGTAAAAACCGGGCCGGTGCATGTGGGACACTGGGGAACGTATGTGACCACGCCCGAAGTCAGCCCCGCCGCCGCGACCGTAAAAATCCAGGTCACCGTGGCCAACGACTCGAAATCCGCCGTCACCGTGTCGGTAAAAAACGAGATTTGCGAACTCACGGCGGACGGCGCGCAAGGCAAACCTCTGGCTTCCCTCACCACCGACGGCGTGCAAATCGCGTCCGAAAATAATCAATCCGCTGAAGCGCAAATCACCCTCAAAAACCCGCGGCTCTGGAGTCTGGAGCGTCCGCAACGCTACGTGGTGGTGACTTCGATTGAACAGGACGGCAAATTGCTGGACCAATACACCACCCCGTTCGGCATCCGTACCATCAAATTTGATGCCGACCAGGGTTTCTTCCTGAACGGCGAACACGTTCGCCTCAATGGCGTGTGCGACCACGCCGATCTGGGCGCGCTGGGCACAGCCATCAACACCCGGGCATTGGAACGTCAGATCGAAATATTGAAGGAGATGGGCTGCAATGCCATCCGCACCAGCCACAACCCGCCCGCGCCGGAGTTGCTCGATTTGTGCGACCGCCTGGGCATGCTGGTGATGGACGAATCATTTGATTGCTGGGAACAGGGCAAGCGGCCAAACGATTATCATCGGTTGTTCAACGACTGGCATGAGAAAGACTGGCGCGCGGAATTGAGACGCGATCGCAACCATCCCAGTGTTATTCTCTGGAGCATCGGCAACGAAGTGCCGGACCAGGGAACGCCGGCCGGACCCGGGATTGCGGCCGGGTTGACCCGCATTGCACATCAGGAAGACCCGACGCGTCCAACCACCGCCGCGTGCGATCACATTGCGTCCGGGTTCGACGGCTTTCAAACGAACATGGATGTTTTTGGCTATAATTACAAACCCTTCGAATACGCGCGGGTGCACGCGGCCAATCCCCGCCTGCCGATCTTTGGCAGTGAGACCGCCTCCTGCATCAGCTCTCGCGGTGAATACTTTTATCCGGTCAACACCAACAAGAATGATGGCAAGTCGGGCTTCCAGATGAGCTCCTACGACCTTTCCGCGCCGTATTGGGCAACGATTCCCGACACCGAATTCAAAGGCCAGGATGAAAATCCGTTCGTCGCGGGAGAATTCGTGTGGACGGGGTTCGATTACCTCGGCGAACCGACCCCCTACGATGGGCCCAATGACCCGTCGCGCAGTTCCTACTTCGGAATTGTGGACCTGGCTGGCTTCAAGAAAGACCGCTTCTATCTGTACCAGGCGCACTGGCGACCCGATTGGCCGATGGCCCACATCGTGCCCCAATGCTGGAACTGGCCGGATCGCACCGGCCAGATCACCCCGGTCTTTGTTTATACTTCCGGCGACGAAGCCGAGCTGTTCCTCAACGGCCAATCCCTGGGACTGAGAAAGAAGGAGCCACACCAATACCGCCTTTGTTGGAATGACGTCAAATACGAACCGGGCAAACTCAAGGTCGTCGCTTACAAGGGCGGCAAAAAATGGGCGACCGATATGGTGCAAACCACCGGCCCGGCTGCGAAACTCGCCCTGCAGCCAGACCGCGACATAATTCACGCGGATGGCAGCGATCTGTCCTTCGTCACCTTGACGGTTGAAGACAAGCACAGCGTGATGGTGCCCCGCGCCGGCAATGCGATTCATTTCGAAATTTCGGGGCCGGGCGAAATCGTGGCCACCGACAACGGTGATCCGACGGATTTGACTTCATTTCCATCCGATGACCGCAAGGCCTTCAACGGCCTTTGCCTTGCCATCGTCCGCTCCAAGGCTGGGCAAACCGGAACCATTAAGCTCACTGCCAGGTCGGCAGGCTTGAAAGCCGCCAGCGTTTCCATCCGGACTGACCGAAGTGACTAAGATCAGGCGGCCTTTGCTTCACTCAAAAATCTCAATAGTCAACTCAGTTTGATTTCATCTGGACACAATTCATCTTCAAGCGGTTTCAAATACTATCCGCCCGCTACCCGACTTAACTCGCCATAAACCCACCGCGCAATCGGTTATTGAAGGTTTCGTTGAAGGTTTTGACCGGGTTGGAGCCATTCGCCGACGAATCATCCCCTTGCCTTGGGTAGCCAATATCATCGGATTATTGCCTGGCATAGTGGGGAAACACCTAATAGCGCCACGCACCCGTCGGCAGTAGCCTTCGTCATGAAAACCTTGGCCCCCACACTTCCATGAAGGAGGCCTATGGTTTCTCAAAATTTCAGACCTTTGGGGATCTTAACCTTGGTCGTGCTCCTGGGAGTCTCCACCACGCAATCTCAGGCACAACAATATGCCTCCCTATTTAGATTCACAGCCGATCCCAAAATTCCAGTCCGCCCAAATCTGGAGCTATATTATCACACCAATTCATTATTTGTAGTGATCAGTCTCCGGTGGGACGAGGTTACCCTGGAACCGAAACCAGACTTTGAGGAGAAAGATGAAAAGAGCCTTTCCTTTATCCTTGAAAAAGTGGGAACCCAAAAAGCGGAATCAGCCCTGATGTCGGCCAGGGTGCTCATCGAAGATTCCCTGCTATACATGAATCGTGACGCTTCATTCCTGAGAAGTCCCAACGACCTGGCCACCAGTCGTGGCGCATCAGTTTTTAGAAGGACGGCCGTTCAATCCCTCGGGGATTACCTGGATGCAAACTATCATCCGGGCGGCATCATCAGAATCGTTCGGGAAACGTTTCTGAATGATGGCTATGACAAGAGAATTATCTCTCCGCTGTCCCCGGCTGACGCGGGGTATCCGGGAATGGCCAATGCCAGAAAAGACGACATCCACGTTGGGTTGCGAGATCTATTGAGCACCAACCCCAGAGGCTTTGTCACTTTCAGTGATAAGGTTGAAATCGACGTGGCGATCAATGGTCCGTCGTTAATCCTGCGAAATCCTATCTCTATTGACGGTAAGGTTTTGACCACTGCGCTGGCGGTGGAATATCCCGACTGGAAGGTGAATGGCTGGTCCCCACCGAAAGTTGGCGCAACACTCGCCTATGTTCATGGCAAACACGGTGTCTATCTCACGGCCAGCGCCGGCAGGGATAATTTCCAACCAAGCCAGAGTGGCATCACAAGCCGGTATGAGGAACAAATCATGTTATACACGCAGTATAAATTCTGAAAAATAAGTTCCCGGCGTGGCTGGGAAAGAAAAACGTTCGCAATGAAAATCATTCATCAGGCAGTTCTTCCGCTCACCGCGTGGCTCGTCGTGTGGCTAGCTCCAATTGTCGCTTTGCCGATTTATCTTGTCGCTTTTATTGATGCGGGCTGGAGCGCATCCGGCCCTCACTTTCCCATTGGTGTTTTGATTCTTCTGGGCATCGCTCCGTTTATGGCGGGACTGGCATTGCTGGGTATCCTTCGTTTTGGAAAAGTCACGCTTTGGAATTATGGCGCTGCTCATACCCGCATTGTTGAGTTTTGCCGAGCTGAGCATCGTCTTCGTATTATGGAAAACGGGATGGCAGATGAACGAACCATGACGACCACATCCGCCTGTTCTTCGGTGTTCAAACCATTGCGGCGGCCATTCTTCCGCCGCCGGCAACGTGCAACAAGCTGCCTTAACCTTACGGCGAGTGGAGGCGAGAGAAACGACTTGGATAATTCATCCAGGCAGGGTCGCTGAAACAAGACGGGCCATCATTGAGAGTGCTGGTCGATATCGGCAACCAAACGGAATTGGACAAGCTCGTTGAGGCGCCATCACAATCACCCGGTTATTTCATCAACCCTATGAAACTATTTCACTCGCTCGCTTATTGATACCCCGACAACGCACTTTTCAAGCCGAAAATTTCGAGCCCATACCTTATAAGAAGATTGCTGAAAAGAGTCTTTTGAAGGAGCCGCCGCAGCGGCACAAAAGATCGTTTTGACGGTACGAAAAACTTTGAAATCCGTATGGCGTCCCGTTGCTTCTTCTTAGTCACGGCTTGGAGCGTTTTTTCGTACGCGGCAAACGCGGTACGGTAATCGCCGCCGTGGCGCTCCAGTTCCTGTGCAATAACGTAGGCCTCCGCCATCGCCAAATGCGACCCCTGTCCGGCAAGCAGGGTAAGACACGCGCACGCGTCGCCGAGAAGAGCGATGCGCCCCTTGCTCCACGCTGGCATGACAATCTGTGTGGCCGAATCGAAAAAGATCGGTTGGGTTGCGGGAAAATCGGCGAGGATGTTCTCGGCAAGCCAACCCGCGCCGCAATATGTTTCCTGTAGCAGCGGCAGTCGTTCTGCGGGGGGAACGTACCCGATGTTCTTGTGCCGGAAAACGTATATTGCACTCAACCTATTTTCTCCCAGTGAGTAAACCCACAGGGAGCGATTCGGTTCCTCGTATATGGCTAGCGACCTGCCGATGTTATAATGGTGATGTTCGATATGGAACGCGGCGACATAATAGCCGAGGAAGCGGTCGAATTGCGACTCGGGGCCGAACGTCAACTCCCGGACGCGCGAGTGCACGCCGTCTGCGCCGAAAACCAGAGCGTAGGATTCTTTCGTGTCATTCTGGAATGTGACGACCACCTCGGAAACATTTTCTTCGAGTGATTTGATCGTCGTGTTGAAACGAACCGAGAAACCGACCGTTTTGGCGCGGTCAAAAAGGACGCGCTCAAGATCGGAACGCTGCATATAGGTATATTCTCCGTCGAGCGCGTTTCTCACGCTTTCAATGGGGAGCGAGAGATATGGCCTGCCGTCCGCGTCCACATATTCCAGAGAATCAATCGGGTAGATTATTTTCCGCAATTCCCCGATCAGGTTCATGCGCCGTGCAACATCCCACCCGGTGCTGAAGAAATCTATAACGTAGCCTTCGGTACGGATCGCAGGGTCGCGTTCAATGATTGTCGGTTCATACCCCTTTTCTTTCAGGAGGATTCCGAGGGTGAGTCCCGCGATGCCGCCACCGGAGATCAACACTTTCCCGCCTTCCATGGTTGAACTATACCATTTGCTTCAACAACTTCAATGATCCACTGTGGGTGGGGGGATACTAGAAACGAAAGAATGCCCGCCGCGATGGTTTGACCATCGAAAAACCGGCGACTCCTGTCTTCTCCGCGTAGAATTCTTGAATTGCGACGCATTTTTGTAAATATATTGACGTTGTGTTTGCTACATCACTATCGGGTTATTTCGGAAAACTGCCCAAAAACACCCGTAACATCCTGCAAACCTGCCTTTACGGGCTCGGCGCGGGTTTAGCAGTGGTCGCATTTCAATTGTTGATCAACATCCTGTACAACGCGACCTTCGTCCGGCTGGCCACGCAATCTCACGCCACATTTTTAGCCGGAAGTTTTGTCGTCATGGTGTCCACCGCCCTGGCAGCGGGATATTTGCTGAATACATTCTGCCGGGAAGCAGCCGGCAGCGGCATCCCGCAAGCCAAGGTGGCTTTCTGGAAGGATTTCGGTGTCATCCCGTGGCGCACGGTGTGGGTGAAATTTTTGGGTGGCGTGTTGAGCATCGGTGGCGGCAGCAGCCTGGGCCGGGAAGGTCCCAGCGTGCATGTGGCTGCCGGGTTGGCATCGCAACTGGCGGGTCTGACGGGGGAGGCGAAACAGAACCGTCGTCGTGCGACCGCTTCAGGCGCGGCGGCGGGCCTGGCGGCGGCCTTTAATACGCCAATAGCTGCGGTGACGTTCGTGATGGAGGAAATCATCCAGGATTTGAACAGCAATCTGCTCAGCAGCGTATTGCTGGCCTCGGTGATCGGCGCACTCATCGTGCACGGTTTGGTCGGCAGGCAGCCTGCGTTCTCCATCGCAAATATCGAAGCGCCAACGTGGCGGGCGTATGTGCTGACGCCGTTCGCTGCGACACTGGCAAGTTTGATGGGCGTTCTGTTCCAGAAGACAACCCTGAACTTACGTGAAAGACAGCGGCAACCGGGCAAAATTCCTGGCTGGCTGAAACCCGCCATCGGGGCAACGTTGGCATGGGGCATCGGCGCGACCGTGTTCTTGCTGACTGGACGGCTCGGCGTGTTTGGTTTGGGCTATGGCGACCTTTCCGCTGGATTGAACCAGCAATTGCCCTGGGACATTGCCGGTGTGCTGCTGGGGGCAAAATTGCTGGCGACGGTCCTCTGCTATGGCTTCGGTGGTTGTGGCGGGATTTTTTCTCCGACGCTGTTCTTTGGTGGTATGAGCGGATTGTTGCTGGCTGGTGTGGTCGGGTTGGTGACACCGCTGCCCTCCGAGGATTCACTTACGCTGGCGGTCGTCGGCATGAGCGCCTGTCTGGGTGCGGTGGTGCGTGCGCCGGTAACGGGCATCCTTATTGTATTCGAAATGACGCATGAATTTTCCCTTGTGCCGGTGCTGATGATCGGCGCACTCATCAGTCAAGGCGTCAGCCGCCGCCTGACGCGCGCGAATTTCTACGACGCCATTTTGGAACAGGACGGCCACAAGCTGGAGAAGCTGCTCCCGCCGCGTGACCTGCAAAGCTGGGAAAAGCTGCCCGTCTCTGCAATTGCGAATTTGCAGCCCATTGTTTTGAACAGTTTGGAACCTGCGGAAGTGGAGAAAGTTTTGAAAGCTTATGCGTTCACGTGCTTTCCGATCATGCGGGAGGATAAATTGGCCGGCGTTGCCACGCGAACTGAACTGACAGAGGCGATGGCCGAAAATCGGGCACCAAAATTGGCTCCCGTCGTTCGCTGTGGTCCACGCCAGACCATCCGCGAATTGCAAGCCCTGCTTATTGAATCGCCGACCGGCACGGTGCTGGTTTGCGATGCTGAAAGCGGCAAGCTGCTGGGCATGGTTACATTGCACGATTTACTGCGTGCCCAAATCAACGCCGCACAAAGCAGTCTCTGACCTGAAACGCCACCGACAAGTAACAACAGACGGACGGCCTCGGCCTGCGTGCGTGGGAATGGAGGAAGCGGCGAGCATATTTGCTGGCCGAATTAGTACACGCCGTTCCTGGTGCGAGCCTGGCATCTCAAGCCGTCGGGCAAGCCGCCGCAGAACGCCCGCAAATGGTTTGCCACCGTTGAGATCGAGCGGATGAGCTGCGACGAAGCTTGGCTCGACAAAGCTATTCGCATCGTCGAAAAGCAGATTCAGGAAATGAACCGGAAACAGAGGGACAGGGGCGAGGAAGTTGGGATAGCCAAAACTGAAGAGAAAAATTCCGAGGTGCAGAATACAACCCAGACCGTCCGCTTCCGAAAACCGGCTGCCGTGAAAGTATGAATGTCATCTGGCCGCGGCGCATTGCCAGCGTCGAAATAAAAAATTGTCCCCTTTTCACGAGTGCGTCCATATATGGGTAAGATGATGACCGACGACATAGCGTTGCTGCGGGAATATGCCCAAAGCCATTCCGAGGAAGCGTTCACCACACTGGTATCGCGGCACGTCAATCTCGTCTATTCCGTCGCGTTGCGGCAGGTGCGTGATTCGCATCTGGCAGAGGAAATCACGCAGGCCGTCTTTATCATTCTGGCGCGCAAGGCGGATAAATTGCCCCGGCACACCGTGCTGTCCGGCTGGCTTTGCCGCACCGCCCGATATGCTTCCGCTGATGCAATAAAAATTCAACGGCGGCGGCAACACCGAGAACAGGAGGCATTTATGCAATCCACTTTGAATGAACCCGAAAACGACGAGTGGCCGCAAATCGCCCCGCTGCTGGACACGGCTTTGGCTGAACTTGGAGAAATAGATCACAACGCTATTGTGCTCCGGTTTTTTGAAGGCAAAAGCATGAGTGAAGTAGGCGCGGCTTTGGGTGCAAGTGAAGACGCGGCCAAGAAGCGCGTGAACCGAGCGGTGGAAAAATTGCAGAAATTATTGATGCGACGCGGCGTGAATTCGACGACGGCAACTCTTGCCGGAGCGATTTCCGCCAATTCCGTTCAAGCCGCGCCGGCGACGTTGGTGAAAACTATTACTGCCGTCGCGCTGGCCAAGGGCGCGACGGCTTCCATCTCAACTTTGACCCTCGTAAAAGCAGTGACGATAAAAAGTGCCGCGACTTTCGGAGCAGGGTCAATCGGCGGATTGTTTGCGACCGTTGGCAGCGCTTACGTTTCTCTCAAGGCACACGCCGACGACTCCAAGTCTCCGCGCGAACGGCAATTTATGGTTCGGATGTTCAGGAAGCGGGCGACTGTCTATCTGCTTTGGTTGGCGGTGTATGTCGTTGCCATGAAATGTGATTTTTTTCAGGTGCCAATACACTTTGATTTATTCCTGGCCGCATTCATTTTTTATCTCTTCTGTGTTGATTTGTTGATATTGACCCGCGAACAACATCTTCGTCGGCAACAGATACAAATTGAGGATAACACCTATATGGCAGCCGAATGGACCATGCCAAGAAAGGTTACTGATCCCACAGCCGGTCCGGTTAACGTAAAAAATATGCTAAGAGCGCTAAAGTTTTGGATATTCGGATTGATCTTGATATGCACGATCTGGTTCCAACTCGGCGGTGCCCACGCTCTTTACCAGGGATGGAAAGTGCGTTCGCAAAATCCGGTGGCAGAAATGTGTTTAATCATCTCGCTCTCAATAGCGGCGGCGAGTCTTGCGGTGGCTCCATACACACGTTTTTTACAATGGCAAAAGCGTCCGCGTTTTAGGCCAATACGTGGGGATGACCCGCCACCACGCGGCTTTGTGGTGTTTCCGATCATGTTTCCAATCGTGATCGGATTGTTGACGCTGGCCGTTTTTGACCTTTATCAGTGCCTGGCGAATGATGGCCTGCATGATTCCACCACCTTGGTATCGCCGGCTGAGGTTCTGGTTTTCAACCTTGTAGTGGTGTTGGCTTATACCGCATTCACCATTAGAACTATTGGAATCATTGCCAGAAGGCACAAATATAGTGTGGACAAAAAATGAAAACCGCAGTGGTTGTTGTCATTAGTCCAAAGCGAAATCATTCCACGCGTTTCGGGTAGGCGACTTTCACCTTGGCTTTTGCTCATATTCTTCCAACGACGGAATTTTCATCAAGGCGCGTTTGGCGTAAGCGCGATGTACCGCCTTGCTGTTGTGGCCCAAAGCCTCCTGTGCGAACCGTTCGGGATAGCCGACGGTCTTGGCTCGTTCCGCCCAAGCGTAGCGGTAGCTGTGCAATGTGACGCCGTTAAGGCCAAGCTGCCGGCAACGTGATCTAAATTCCGTCGCCCGGTCGTTCGCCCGCACACGCGACAGATACGGGAACAATGCACCTTCGCTGGGCAAATCTTTGAACAGATTCAGCGCCTCGCCGCCCAAGTGGACCAGCACCGGCACGCCGGTCTTTTTGCGGGTGAAGCTCACCGTGCCGTTGGTCCAGTCCACGTCCTCGCCCTTCAAGTTCGCGATGTCGCCCTGGCTCGCGCCCAAGTGCCAGCACAACTGATACAGCGTCTTGCGCTCCGGGTTGACCTCGGCGGCGATGATCTTCTGGTGTTCCTCAAGTGTGATGGCGCGTTTCTCCTTGTAGTGGATGGCGGGCCATTGCCGG
Source organism: Verrucomicrobiota bacterium (assembly GCA_021324235.1). Lineage (GTDB taxonomy): Bacteria > Verrucomicrobiota > Verrucomicrobiia > Limisphaerales > UBA11358 > UBA11358. The sequence goes on along the minus strand of JAJPJM010000174.1, from coordinate 10,947 downwards.
CGGGGAATGACCGTCGCGGGCAGCCAATTCATGTCCACGGCGAAGTTGTGAACCTTCCGCAGAAACGCATTCGTCGAAACCGTGCCGGTGCGCAACACGGCCAGCAAATGTTCGCCCTGTGTTTCAATCAGGACGCGGCTGCGGATCAGGTCGAACGCCTTGTCCTTGGCGGCGGATTTCCAGCGCGCCTGTGTCGGGCCGGTTTTGATGGCGATGATTTCATCCAGCACGTTCTGCCAGGTGCGCGTGGACACCAGCGGGTCGCTGTGGCGGAGATAGACGCGGGCGAGACTCAAATTCATGGCGGGTTGGTGGCCGGCTTCGTTCATGGCGACAAGCAGGCGCGCGGCCTCGGCCTTGTCCTTGGTCTTGAGGCTGGTGAAGGTTTTGGTGGTGTCGTCAAAGGCGTAGTAAACGCTTTTGCGGCGTAGGAATAGGCGGTAACGCAGTTTCATGTTCATGCGTCGTCCATCCTACCTTGGCGAAGATTCCGGCAGTCAGGCAATAGCGGGACAATCATCCCGAATACTGAAACAATTTTGGAACAATCCAAAAGTTGTTAGCCAAACTGTTAGCCATTGGCTTTCCGAACCTCCTAATTCTGTGCTGCTCAAGCAGCTAGAGCTGGAGGCGAGGGTCGGAATCGAACCGACGGATGAGGCTTTTGCAGAGCCCTGCCTTACCACTTGGCTACCCCGCCACACAGAATCCCAAGCTAATTTCAATTTGTAGCCGGAGCAAGTTCAATCGACGTAACCCAGCCGCTGCCGCTGCCTCCACAATGCCCGGGGGGTGAAAATCCCCACCGGGGTAATGATCCCCGTGATCAATTCCGGCGGCGTCACGTCGAAACCCGGGTTGCGCGCCCCGCTTGTGGGATTCGCCACGCGAACATAGGTTCGCCTGCCCAATTGCGGATTGCGGATTGCGGATTGCGGATTTGAAATCACTCCCCAAGCGCCGAGCACTTCGCTTTCGTGACGTTCCTCGATCGGAATACCGAAACCGGATTTTAACTGCCAATCAATGGTCGAAAGGGGAATCGCCACATAAAACGGAATCCCATGTCGCTTCGCCAAAACGGCCTTGGTGTAGGTGCCGATCTTGTTCGCGACTTCGCCGGTGCGCCCGAGTGTGCGGTCGCTGCCGACGATGACCAGATCAATCTCGCCACGCTGCATCAAATGGCCGGCCGCGTTATCGGCGATAATCTGGTGCGGGATTTTTTGCTGCGCCAGTTCCCACGCGGTGAGCGTCGCACCCTGCGAACGCGGACGGGTTTCATCGCAAAAGACATGAAACTTTTTGCCCTGCGCCTGCGCAGCATACATCGGCGCGGTGGCCGTGCCCACGTCCACAAACGCCAGCCAGCCGGCGTTGCAATGGGTGAGAATTTTCGCGCCGTGGCGAATCAGCTTCGCGCCATGGCGGCCGATGGCTTCACAATGCGCCACATCTTCCCCGGCGAATTCCCCGGCAGCGGCCAGCGCGAGCCTTTGTTGCTCCTCAACGGTTTCGCCGGCGCGCATCGCGGCGCGCACACCGTTCATGGCGTTGACGGGGTCAACCGCCGTGGGCCGCGCGGCTTTGAGTATCCGATAAACGGCCTCGATATGGCGGTGAAATTTCCGCAAATCGTGCCCACGAAAGGCCAGCGCGCCCTGGGCCAGACCATAGGCTGCGGTCGCGCCGATCGCGCCCGCGCCGCGCACCACCATGTCGTGGATGGCCCCGGCGGTTTCGCGAAAATTCTTCGTGGCTACGATTTTGAATTCGTGCGGGAGCAGGCGTTGTTCAATGAGCCGGACGGCGTTCCGCGTGGGATCGAAAGCAACGGTGCGATACTGCCGGGTACGTCCGCGGACGGTGACGTTCATATGTTTGCCAAAGCGTTCAGCCGTTTGACTGTCAAATCAACCGCGTCCAGGAACGGTTCGACGCGACCACCGGCCACGATTCAACGGACCTCAACCTTCATCCGCCGGATTTTGGCTTGAATATCACGATAAACCGGTTGCTGACGGAGTTTGCGGAGATCCGGGTCTTTGGCGAGCCAGTCGAAATCGCGATAGCCGAGGTTGAGCGCCTTCTCCAGGGCGAGGACGGCGCGGTCGAAGTGTTCGGTGAGGGCGTAACTGCAAGCCAGGTTGTAATAGACGAGCGGGTTGCGCGGTTCGAGCCGGGCCAGACGTTCATCCACTTTCAGCCCCTCCAGATAACGGCCGCGCTTCGTGAAATGGTCGCCCAAAAGCTGCAACGCGTCCACGTAATCGGGATCGCGACGAACCAGTCCCTCCAGGAATTGAATCTTGGTATCGAGATCGCGCTGACCGACGCGGCTCAACTTCTTTCTGGCACTGCTTTTAACCGGCATACAACGCAACCAGTTTTTCGCAGTCGCCGTTCCAAGTCAAGTGGCCGGATGTAAAATTTTGTGGCGTCTTCCGGGGCACGACCCCAGAATCGCCCCGTTTCTGCCATAATGAAATGTTTTGTCACCGGGGCTGCCGGCTTCATCGGCTCGAACCTGATTCGCGAACTGCTCGCGCACGGGCATCGCGTCAAGGCGTTGCTGCGACCGGAAAACAACGGGCGGGCGCTCGCCGGCCTGGAATTCGAACGTGTGACCGGCGACGTGAGCGACGGAGCCATGCTGAAACGCGAAATGGCCGGATGCGATTGGTGCTTTCATGCCGCAGCGAGTTACCATTTGTGGCTGCATGATTACCAATCCATGTACGCCACGAACGTTGACGGTACGCGCAACGTAATTGAAGCCGCCGGCATGGCCGGCTGCAAACGCATTGTCTATACGAGCACCGTCGGCTGCATCGGCCTGCCCCAAATGCTGAATGGCACCGCTGTTCCATCGGATGAATCGGCGACCGTTCCCGAAGTGCAATTGACCAGCCCTTACAAGCGTTCGAAATGGCAGGCGGAGGAAGTGGCGGCCCGGCTGGCGCGCCAGGGCCTCCCGGTCATCATCGTCAATCCCTCCGCCCCCATCGGTCCGCATGACGCGAAACCGACGCCGACCGGCCGGATTATTGTGGATTTTTTGAATCGCGAACTGCCCGCGTACCTCGACACGGGGTTGAACTGGATCCATGTCCGCGACGTGGCGGCGGGGCATATTCTCGCAGCGGAAAAGGGACGGATCGGCGAACGCTACATCCTGGGCCACGCGGAGGGGAACTGGACGATGCATGAGACGCTGACGGCGCTGGAAGAAATCACCGGCATCCCGTCGCCGAAAATTCAGATCCCCTACTGGGTCGCCCTGACGCTGGCGCATGTTAACGAGGGAATCGCCTCCCTCACCGGCACATCACCCAAGGCTCCCCTGGCCGGGGTGCGCATGGCGCGGGACAAAATGTGGTATAACCCCGCCAAGGCCATCCGGGAACTGGGCCTGCCGCAAACGCCGCCAAAACAGGCGTTCGCCGACGCCGTGGCCTGGTTTCGTGCCAATGGGTATGTGAAAAGGTAATTTTTTGTTTTTTTGGAGTAGTCCTTGTTGGCTTATTATCACGCCTGTTATCTGGGAGAAAGCAGATGAAAAGAATTTTTGCCGCGATCATTCTTACAATAGCACTTTCCTTGCAAGCCGCTGCGCCGCCACGTGGCAGTAACCAGCTACATGAACTGGTCGTTTTCCCGGAAATGAATCTTTCTTTCAGTTTCGGAATTAATTTTCAATGTGGTGAGTGGGTGGTCACCAAAAATACGGACACGAGTGTCGAAATTTCCAAGCTTCGTGAAGAATTGAAACGACGACCTGACAATGTCGAACAATTTTTGCAATTGGGAAATCTTCTGGACAACAACGGTGAAACCAACGAGTCACGAGTTTGCTATCAGAAAGCTGAACAACTTTGCCGAAGCAGAATTACCGCCAGACCACAAGACGGCTTGGTTTTGACGGAACTGGGCAAATCTCTATGGCAACTCGATAACAACGAGGAAGCCGAAAGCGTCTATCGCAAGGCGGTATTGGTTTCTTCCAATGAATGGCGCTGCTGGGTTGGCCTCGGCAATTTTCTAGCTACCGAGTCGTTCCCCTTGATGTTCCCAGATAATTTACGCAGTCAGGTTACGCCTTCACCACTGCCGCCCGCACAGCAAATTTTGGCTTATCGGCCTTTGCCGGAAGCGCTCAGGCAGGCAGAAGTGTCGCGCGATGAGGCTTCCCGATGTTTTGACCAAGCCATGAAGCTGGCTCCGGGGGAACCGGAAGTATTCTTCCAACGTGCCGGATTTATGTGCGTATCCAACTGGCAAAACTGTTTCTTTCGGCATTATCGCAATGACGAAGAAATCAGTTCTTCCCAATGGCTTTCAGCCTTCTTTTCTCCAGAGACAATTGCCAATTTACAAAAGGCAACTGGGCTGAGCTCTAAAAATTACGAACTAATAAGCATTGCCGCTTACTTTGAATGGATCAGGGCGTTGATCCAAGCCAACTGGCCTACCAACTACACAGTTGAGATGATGCCTGAGAAAATACGGCATTCCATCCACGGTGCGATGACGCGCCTTGAGGACCTCTCAGATAATTCCGATAAAAAAACGGCAGCGGGAGCTTTTGAAAATCTTGGTTTCCTAAACATGACGTTTGGAAACAACCAAGTGGCAACAACTGATTTCCGACGGGCAGTAAAGCTCGACCCGACACGCGAAGCATCGTGGGATTTGTTGCTCGGCACGATGCTCAATTCGATGGCGTCACCTGAAGAAATCGTGTCTGTTTGTGAATCACACCTGAAATATGAAAATTCTGCGCGGAATCATCTGCTCCTCGCAAAGGCTCTAGTGAGAGAAGAAAAATGGAACGAAGGTGTGGCACAAGCTGAAATCGCTGGAAATCAGGAACCCAACAATGTTGTTCCATCCTTGCTAATCGCCGCGATAGCCCTGAAACAAAGCGAGCAAGGCAATAATCTGTCAATAGCACGTACAAATCTGGCTCACGCAAACATCATCATTCAAAAGATGCCTGAAGGTGATGAAAAGAAGGAACGAACACGCGAATGGGGATTAAACACAATTATCTTCTACGTTTTGAATAATCAGCTCGACTGGGCCAAACACACGGCGAATGAGTTCTTGAAGCTGTTTCCTGACGATGAGACAGCAAAGGAAATTTTGAAAGACTTGAGCGCAAGTTAAACTTGGCGCTTTGGTGTAAATAATTATTGAAAATCAAGCTATGGCATCCGGGAACTGGGCCTGCCGCAAACGCCGCCAAAACAGGCGTTCGCCGACGCCGTGGCCTGGTTTCGTGCCAATGGGTATGTAAAACCGTGATTCGCCGGTGAATTTGCCAATTTTCGTGGAGCAATTGACAAAGCTGTTCTTGCCTTTCCACCTCAGGTCGTGAAAAATTTCACAAAGTATATGGCGCACGTCAAATTGCACATCCCGGGGCCGGTCGAAGTGAGCGAGAAAACGTTCGAGGCGTTCCGCAAACCGATGATCGGCCATCGCGGCCAGGGGTTCAAGGACCTCTACGCCGCCATCCAACCGCAGCTCCAGCAACTGCTTTACACGAAGCAGCTCGTTTACATCTCCACCTCATCCGCCTGGGGCGTCATGGAGGGCGCCATCCGCAATCTCGTCGCCAAAAAAGTCCTCAACTGCATGTGCGGCGCGTTTTCGGACAAATGGTTCGACGTGTCGAAACGCTGCGGCAAGGACGCCGAGGCCCTGCAGGTGGACTGGGGGTCGCCCATCCGCGCCGAGGCCGTGGACAAAAAACTGGCGACGGGCCAGTTCGACGCCCTCACCCTCATTCACAACGAAACTTCGACCGGCGTGATGAGCCCGCTGGCCGAAATTGCCGCGCTCAAGAAGAAATATCCCGACGTGATGTTCATCGTGGACGCCGTGAGCTCGATGAGCGCGACGAAAATCGAATTCGACGCGCTCGGCATCGATGTGTTGCTGGCCGGTACGCAGAAGGCGTTTGCCCTGCCACCCGGCACCTCGCTCTTCACCTGCTCGCCGGCGGCGCTCGCCCGGGCAGCCACGCTGAAGGACCGGGGCTATTATTTCGACTTTGTCGAATTCCAGAAGAACGCGGAACAAAGCATGACGCCCAGCACGCCCAGCATCGGCCATGTTTATGCGTTGCAATCGAAGCTGGAGGACATTTTCGCCGAAGGACTGGAAAATCGCTTCGCGCGCCACAAAAAGCTCGCCGAAATGACGCGCGCCTGGGCGGCGAAACACGGCTTCACGCTGTTTCCCGAACCGGGCTTTGAATCCGTTACCCTCACCTGCGTCAACAACGGCGCCAAACCTGGCGGCCGTGCCGTGGACGTGGCGAAGTTGCAAAAACTCGTCAAAGACCAGGGCTTTCTGATTGACGGCGGCTACGGGAAAATCAAAGGCAAGACCTTCCGCATCTCCAACATGGGTGACGAGAACGAGACAACCATGAATCAACTCTACGCCGTGCTGGACAAAACGATGAAACAAATCTGAGTTGCGCGATTGGCAAATCCCGCCGAAAATCGGTTACCGATGTCGGCGCCAGATCAAACCTCATCTACGCCACCACAGCGATTGCCCCACTGGGTGAGAGTTGTCGTGATCGGCCGCAATTGGAAACTGACCCTGACGCGCCTGGTTATCCTGATCGTCACCTGCGTCATTGTGTTCCCGTTTATCCTGTTGCCCGTCCGCATTGAAGGCATCAGCATGTTACCCACCTGCCGGAACGGCGCGGTGAATTTCGTAAACCGGCTCGCCTATCTGCGGCACGGCCCGCATCGCGGTGACATCGTGGGCATCCGGCTGTCCGATCCGAGCATTCTGTGGCCGAGCGTCATGTATATGAAACGTATCATCGGTCTGCCCGGTGAAACAGTGGCCTTTGTCAACGGCCAGGTCCTGATTGACGGCAAGGTGCTCGATGAACCTTACGAAAAAGAACTCGATTGCGTTTGGACCCTGCCTCCAGTCAAACTCGGCCCCGACGAGTATTATGTCGTGGGCGACAACCGTTCCATGCCGGCGGAATATCACGTGAAAGGAAAGGTTGAACGCGACCATATCGTCGGCCGGGCCGTCTTATGAAAAGTGTCTTCCGTATCGTGGTGCTGGCCGCATTGGTGGCGGTGGGCGTTTGGCTGTGGACGGTTTGGTTTCCCAGCCCCGAAAAGATCGTCCGCCAGCGTCTCGCCACCGTCGCCCGACTCGCTTCTTTCGCAACTGATGAGGGCCCGCTGGCGCGGCTGGCTGACGCGGAAAATCTGGCCGGCTGCTTCTCCACCAATGTTGAGGTCGACCTGGACGTGCCCGGCCGCTTCCAGATCACCATGCTGGGCCGGGATGAAGTCACCCAAACCGCCGCCACCGCCCGTTCCATGGTCAGCAGCCTTAACGTCAAATTCCTCGACGTGAACGTGACCCTCGGTCCGGACAAACGCTCCGCCGTGGCCGACTTCACCGTCGAAGCGCGCGTGGGAGGCGACCAGGACATGATTGTCCAGGAAATGAAATTCACGTTGCAAAAAATCGGCGGCCAATGGCTCATTACCCGCGTCGGAACCATCCGCACGCTTTCCATTTTGAACTTTGAACTTCGACGTGCTCCTTCCATAGTTTCAGCATGAACATTTTTGTCACCGGCGGCGCCGGTTACATCGGTTCCATTTGCACGGAAGAACTGCTCAACGCCGGACATCGGGTCACGGTCTATGACAATCTCACCGAAGGCCATCGTTCGGCCGTGGACGCGCGCGCGAAATTCATTCCGGGCCGGCCGGAACAGGAGGGCGACATCCTCAATGCCGTCACCTCCGCCAAACCCGACGCCATCATGCACTTCGCCGCGAACGCGCTGGTCGGTGAATCCATGACCAACCCGAAAAAGTATTTCCACAACAACGCCTTCAACGCGCTCAAACTGGCTGATGCCGCCGTCGAAGGCGGCGTGAAGAAATTCGTGTTCAGTTCCACCTGCGCCACCTACGGCCCGCCCGACCGGATCCCGATGACCGAGGACCTGCCGCAGCGCCCCATCAATCCCTACGGCGAATCCAAGCTGATGTTTGAGAAAATCCTCCAGTGGTATCAGAGCATTTACGGCCTGGAGTTCATCGCCTTCCGCTACTTCAACGCCGCCGGCGCGAGCGAAAAATTCGGCGAACATCATCGCATTGAGACCCATTTGATTCCAAGGGTGTTGCAGGTTGTGCTCGGCCAGTTGCCGCAGGCCGAGATTTTCGGCACGGACTATCCGACGCCCGACGGCACGTGCATCCGCGATTACATCCATGTCCTTGATCTGGCGCAGGCGCACATCCTCGGATTGCAGTCGGGCAAAACCGGTTTCTACAATCTGGGCAACGGCGACGGCTACTCCGTGCGCGAAGTCATTCAAATGTGCGAGCAAGTCACGGGCAAAAAAATTCCGGCGGTTGAGAAACCGCGGCGGCCCGGCGACCCGCCCCGGCTTGTGGCCTCTGCCGAAAAGGCGATCCGCGAACTGGGCTGGAAACCGAAATTTGCAAAACTGGAAGACATGGTCACCGCCGCCTGGACCTGGCACAAAAAACATCCGGCCGGTTATCCCGATTGACGCGAACCTTGCATAGCCGCCGAAAAGCGCGCGCGACGCTGAAGGCAGGGACGAACCGCCGGAGTGTCTGAAAAACTCAACCCGACTCACACAAGCTTTACGTTCACGACCGGATCATCGTGAGCATCATCTTGAATGGTTTGATGGCCTTGAGCGCGTGCGGTTGACCGGCGGGCAGGAGCATCATCTCACCGCCCTGCAGGTGATGGGACCGGCCCGAAAGCATGATTTCGGCTTCACCTTCCAATACCTGCACCAACGCATCGAACGGCGCAGTGTGTTCACTCAACCCCTGGCCCTCGTCAAAGGCAAAGAGCGTCACCGTGCCGGTGGGTTTCTTGACCAGTTCCCGGCTGACGACCGAGCCGTCCTGGTAGCCGATGAATTCAGCGGCCCTCGCCACCTGCCCGCCGGGCAGGCCTTTGGATTTGGATGGGTTGGTCATGGTTTTGAGGCTTAGATATTCGCCTTCCGGTCGCATCGAAATTACCCGAAGACGGATGGAGGCGCAATCGCCCGCCAACGTTTGGATCTGGCACAAAAGGCATCAAACGGGTTATTCAGATTGAGCCCTTCCAACTTGAGCAGAAAATGGCCGGCTTTCGTCAATCGACGTGTGGCTGGGCCGGTTTACAAGCCGGATACTCAATGACGGGTGAAGTTTGTTTTGCGCCGAAATCGGGATTCGGGCAGCTTCGCCGGACGTAGATTTATGATTGTCGTTATTACCGGACTGATTGCCGGCCTCATTCACGTGTTGACGGGGCCGGACCATCTGACGGCCATCGCCCCGCTGGCGGTGCGCCGGCCGCAGCGCGCCTGGATTCCCGGAGTGCGTTGGGGGCTTGGCCATTCGTCAGGGGTGGCGATGGTGGGAGTGCTGGCATTGTGGCTGCGCGCCCGGTTGCCTGTGGATTTGCTCTCGTCATGGGGCGACCGCATCGTCGGTGTGGTCCTCTTCGGCATCGGCCTCTGGGCACTGCGCCGCGCGCTCAAACACAATGTTCACGCGCATGAGCACGAACATCACGGCGAACGCCACGTCCACTTCCATGTTCATCATCATCCCGCGCGGCACGAAGCACCGCAGGCGCACGACCGCCACACGCACACGGCCTTCGCCATCGGCACGCTGCACGGGTTCGCCGGCAGTTCGCATATCCTTGGCATCCTGCCCATGCTGGCCCTGCCGACCAAATTGCAGGCTTTCACGTATCTGATCGCTTTCGGCGCCGGGACGGTGCTGGCGATGGCGGGATTTTCCTCGGGCATCGGCTGGCTGACCAGCCGTTACGCGGCCAACAGCATGACCATCTATCGGGGCCTGATGGGCACCTGTGCCGGGGCCGCGATGGTGATTGGTTGTGTCTGGTTTGCCGGTAAAAGCTGGTAGAATTGCGAAGTTCTGATTTCCGGCTCGCGAATACGCCCGCCCCACCGATTTCGGTTGAACCAAAAAATTGTCTTGCCAAAGGCCAGGGTCAGGCTTCATTTTCCGACATGGCAGCAACGCGGCAACCCGACAACTCCGACGGCCAGTTCTATCAGCCGGCGGAACAGTTCTTCCCGGCCAACAGCCGCCTGGCGCTGACCTTCGACGATATCACGCTGGCAACGCTCTACTCGGAAATCCTCCCGCGTGACACGCAGCTCGGCACCACACTCGCGGACCACTTGCACCTGAACATCCCGGTCATTTCGTCGGACATGGACACGGTGACCGAATCGCGCATGGCCATTGCCATGGCGCTGAACGGCGGCCTCGGCCTCATCCATTACAACATGCCGGAACGCCAGCAGCTTTCCGAGGTCAGCCGCGTCAAGAACCACGTCCACGGCCTGATTCAGGAACCAATCCAGGTGGCCCCCGAACAATTCATCGGCGACGTGCTCGCGTTGATCGAGCAAAAAAGATTCGGCTTCAGCACCTTTCCGGTCGTGGACAAAAAAGGCCGGCTGGTCGGTCTGTTGTCCGGCCACGTCGTCAAGCCGCGCTACGCCAAAAAGAAGGTTTCCGAGGCGTTGACACCGCGTTCGCAGGTTCACACAGTCAAGGAAAAGGAACTCGGCAAGGACCCCATCGCGCGCGCCGACAAATTTTTCACCGAGCACATCGGCATCCACAAACTGCTGGTCGTGGATGACCAGGACCATTTGTGCGGCCTCATCACGATGAGCGACGTGGAGCGCATCACGCAGGAGCGCAACGCGCAGTTCAAGCCGGCGCGGGACGCCCATTTCCACCTCCTCTGCGGCGCGGCCGTCTCGGCCACGCGCAACGCCTTTGGCGAACTGGACCGCGAACGCATTCTCAATCACGTCGGCGCGCTCGTGGAACGCGGCGTGGACGTGGTGGCGGT
>JAJPJM010000077.1 GCA_021324235.1 Verrucomicrobiota bacterium | reverse complement strand
CAGACGCAGTTTCAGAAATACCTCGATGCCTATCCCGACGGCGTTTATGCCGCATCGGCCGCCTTGGGTGTAGCTTCCAGCCTCGAAGCGCAGGGGAAAAGCGACCTCGCTGCGGGTGCTTATCAGCGGGTGGTCAGTGGGTTTCACGATCTGAATGCCGTTGACCTCGCCAAATTCGCGCTGGCAAAGATCGACGAGCAAAGCGGCAAACCAACCGACGCTGAAAATTTATTTGAGGACGTGGCCCGCTCCAATCCGAACACGCCCCTCGGTTCGGAAGCCGCCTTTCGCGCCTTTCAGTTGAGGACCAAGTTGCCGTCATCCCCTTCGAGCAACCCCCCGGCGCCATTCAATTTGAGCACGCAACCATGAAATTGACGCTCATTGGCACCGGTTACGTGGGTCTGGTAACCGGCGCCTGTTTCGCTGAAGTCGGTCATCACGTCGTGTGCGTCGACAACGACGAGGCGAAAATAAAATTGCTCCAGGCGGGTGGCCTTCCGATTTACGAACCGGGTCTGGCTGAGCTGGTAAAAAAGAATACCGCCGCCGGGCGCCTGTCCTTCACGGCGAACACCGCCGAGGGCGTCCAGAAGTCCGACGTCATCTTCATCGCCGTCCCCACGCCGCCCCTGCCGGATGGTTCAGTGGATTTGAGCTTTATTGAACGGGTTGCGCGCGACACGGCCACGGCCATGACCGATTACAAGATAATCGTGGATAAAAGCACCGTGCCGGTCAAAACCGGCGAAAAAGTGGCCGAAACCATCAAACGCTACTGTGCCTCCAGGGTGGATTTTGACGTGGTGAGCAACCCGGAATTCCTCCGCGAGGGTTTCGCCGTCAGTGATTTGATGAAACCGGATCGGATCGTCATCGGAACGCGTTCACCGCGGCCGGTGGCGGTGATGAAGGAAATTTACGCACCGTTCAACGCCCCAATGGTCGTAACCGACATTAATTCCGCTGAACTCATCAAACACGCCTCGAATTCGTTCCTGGCCTTGAAAATTTCCTACATCAACGCCCTTGCGGCCATTTGTGAAAATACCGGTGCGAACGTGCAGGAGGTCGCCGCGGGCATGGGTTTGGACGAACGCATCGGCCGCCGGTTTCTTAATGCGGGCCTCGGTTTCGGCGGGAGCTGCTTCCCGAAAGACCTCAGCGCGTTCATCAAAATCGCCGAGCAGGTGGGATATGATTTCCGCCTTCTCAAGGAAGTGCAGCGGATCAATACCGAGCAGATGGACCGCTTCATCAAAAAAATCATCGACACCCTCTGGGTGCTCAAAGGGAAAAGAATCGGCGTGCTCGGTCTGGCCTTCAAACAGAACACCGACGATGTGCGCATGTCGCCGGCGATTGAGCTATGCCAACGGCTGCAAAAAGAAGGTGCCATCCTGCGCGTTCATGATCCCAAGGCCATGGACAAGGCCCGGGCGATTCTGAACGACGCGACCTGGGTGGACACCCTGGACGACGTGGCCGAGGGTTGTGACGCATTGGTGGTGGCGACGGAGTGGGACGAATTTAAAAACCTGGACCTCGATCGCGCCCGCAAGTTGCTGACGCACCCGATCATGTTTGACGGCCGGAACCTCTTTGACCGCGTCGAGATGGAGCGCCGGGGTTGGATTTACAAAAGTGTCGGACGCTAACATTCCAATCGACGTGGCCGCCGCGCTGGTTTTTCGGGATGGCAGGATTCTGATCACCCAACGCTGTGCCGATTCACATCTGGGCGGACTCTGGGAGTTTCCGGGAGGCAAGCGGGAAGCGGGCGAAACCTTCGAGCAATGCCTGGTCCGTGAACTGCGTGAGGAGCTCGGGGTGGAGGCGAAAATCGGCGGGTTGTTCGAGGAAATCACCCATGTTTACCCGGACCAAGCGGTCCATCTGAATTTTTTTGTTTGTGAACTGTCGAAGGGCGAACCGCGGCCCCTCGGCTGTGCGGCGGCCAAATGGGTGGGCAAACCGGAATTGGGCGATTATGACTTTCCTGCCGCCGATGCCCGCCTGCTTGACCGGCTGCGCGCTTACAGTTTTCCGTAAGCGGCCTCGATTATTTGCCGGAAGTTATTTTCGCCCACATTGACGATCCCAAATTCGCGCTGGGCATTCTCCACCGAATCGCTCGCATGCGCGGCGTTGACCGTGATATTGGAGCCGAATTCGCGGCGGATCGAACCGGGGGGCGCCTTGGAGGGGTCGGTGGGGCCCAGCACATCGCGAACCTTTCGGATGGCGTTCACGCCCTCGTAAATCAGCGCAATGCACTTTTGCGATCCGGGTAGCCGGCGTTCCTCTTCCGTCTTGCGTTCGGAGGGTGTGAACCCGGTCATGAACCGCATGATGTTTTCAAACTGGTTGTCCCCGTGCAGCGGACCGAGGATATCGCCAAGCAACTTTTGCGGTTCCGGTGGAATCTTGAAACCGAGTTCCTTCTCCAGCGCGTTTTTGGCGCGCTCGGCAACGGCATCCTTCAGCTTCGTGCGCAGCACCTCGAGGACCGGGCCATAAAATTCCATCGCCTGCGCCAGGCTCATGTGTAACACCTTGGCGCCGACGATATAAAGTCCCGTGCGCGAGAAGAAATCGATGACGTTACCGGGCCGCCCGGTGGAGAATTTGAAGTTGTCCGGCTTGATGAGCACCAGCGTGCGTTCCCCGGTTTGTCCCGGCGGATAAGCAACCACATTTTCCAAAACGCCGCCGTCCGTGCCGGAAAAGCGCGCCCACAGTTTCAACTTGGCTTCCGCTTCCTCCGCATTCGGCGCTGCCAGCACGGCGGGTTCAAAATAACGAACCTGCCCGTCGTCGTCCATGATCAAATCGCTGTAGGTGTCCCGGATGGTTTCGCCCCCCCGCCGGTCGGGGCTTAAATTGCCAACCACGGAACGGACTTTGCGCACCGCGTCATCCCCCTGGAAAACCATCATCAGGATGCGCCGACGCCGCTCCGTTTTAGGGTCGGGCGAAAGATTGGTGAACACATATTCCCGGAGCAACTCCTGGATTTTCCGGTCCTGGGGATCCTGCGCCGACACGATGGTTTCGGCGTATTGTCTCACCAGTTCGGGACCGGGCGCAAACATCCGAACCGCCGCCAGATCCAGTTCCGTGCGGGAAATCAGCCGGCTTAAAATTCCACCCGTGCGCGATTTGTAAAGCGAATAGGGGGTGACGATGACATAGGCTAGCTGGTGCGACATAGTTAGCTCGTGGCCGGCGGATTGGCTGTTGACGCGCTGGCAGGAGCCGCTTTACCCCCCAAAATTTTAAACATGACCGTGCCGCAGGTCGGACATTTGCCCTTGATGGCCTTGCGTCCGTTTTTCATGACTTCTTCGACGCCATTAGCGATTTCCTTCTTGGCCTTGCATTTAACGCAATATCCTTCAGCCATAAGATTATTACCGTCCAGCACACCATGCGCCGGACGGTCACATAAGCTTACTGTCGATAATCCATCTGCGTCAACCTGGAAAAGGCTGAATCGAAACCAATTGATTTTCAACGAGTTGGCTTGGAAGGTGCTTCAAGGGAGCGGGTGTTTGCGCAAGACGGTCTTAAGGATTTTGCCGGTCGCGTTATGGGGTAATGCAGGCATAAAAACCACGCGTTTAGGTACTTTATAATCAGCCAGTTTCCCGCGAACGAACTGTAACAGCAGCCTTTCGTCCAACGTCTGGCCTTCCGCCGCCGTAACGAACGCCACCGGCTGCTCGCCTCTGCGCGGATCGGGCAAACCCACCACGGCCGCCTCCTTTACCCCGGGAAACTGGTAAATCACTTCCTCAATCTCGCGCGGATAAACGTTGATGCCGTTGACCAGCAGCATGTCCTTTTTGCGATCGGTAATAAAAAAATATCCGTCGGCGTCGCCATAGCCCACGTCGCCGGTCAATAACCAGCCGTCCCGCAAAACCTTCGCGGTTTCCTCCGGCTGATTCCAATAGCCGAGCATCACGTTGCCGCCGCGGATGCAGATTTCACCGATTTCATCGACGGGCAGTTCCCGGCCGGCTTCGTCGCGAATGCTTAGCTCCACATTGGGGATGGGTTTGCCAATGGAACCGGGTTTATTGACGCCATGGATGGGATTCACCGTGGCCACCGGACTGCTCTCAGTGGGCCCGTAGCCTTCGCGCAGCGGAAACGGAAACTTCCGGGTGAACTCGTTGAACACCTCCACCGGCAAGGGCGCACCACCACTGATGCACAATCGCAGCGGCAGCCGGCCGAACTCAGGCACGGCCAGCAACGCGCGATAAAATGACGGTACCGCCGGCAGAATGGTGCCGCGATGCCGTGCAATCTCCTCCAGCACCGACTTGAACGGATGCAGCGTTTTCAGCAACAGGATTCCGCAGCCGCACAACATCGGCAGCAGTGTGCCCACCTTGAACATGAAGCTGTGAAATTGCGGCAGCGCCACCACCACCCGTTCGTCCTCCCGCACCTCGAGCGCAGCCACGCAACTCGCCACGTTGTGAAGGAAGTTACCGTGCGTGAGCATCGCGCCCTTCGGATGGCCGGTCGTACCAGAGGTGTAGAGCAGCGCCGCCAGGTCGGCCTCCGAGCGCGAAGCGTCAATCGTGAATCGTAAATCGACGGCGTCGAGCGCGGCGAATTGATCAACCCGCAGGACGGCGAGCGATGGCCGTGCGGCTTTCAGAATCTCAAAGTGCGCCGCCAGTTCCGGGTCGGTAATGAGCACGTTCGTGCCGGAATCGTTCAGGATGTAACTCACCTCGGCGGGTTTCAGGAAGTTGTTGATGGGCACGACCACACCGCCGGCCGACAAAATGCCGAACACGGCCGGCACAAATTCCGGGCAATTCTTCACCCACAGCGCCACGCGGTCGCCGGGTTTCAAGCCGAGTCGGGTCTGCAGACAGGCCGCAATGCTTTTTGACTGCGCGAGGAGCGCTTCATAGGAAATTTCCGTTTCACCCCAACAGATGGCGATTTTCGACTTATGTTTTTCCGCGCTGTCGGCAAAGGCGGTGGCCAGGTTCATTGGAAAAGGTTAGGAAAAATGAAAGGTGGCTGGCAAGTTGACGTTTTACAGCGGGCGCGTAATAAAGATCACGGCAGCCCATTTCACCGGCGCAGCAATTGATTCAGAAGGCTTCCCACCGGTGACGAATTCCCGGTCGCCGGGTTCACGAGGCTGTTGCCAACGGATTGCGCCGCAATGCCCGCCAGCGCGAGTCTGCTGATGTCGGCCTTCGGATCGCCCAGCGTCCGTGTCATCGTCAAAAATTGCGGCAACGGCACGTAAGCGCCGGTCGTCGTTGACGCCGCGGCGAGATTCAACTGATTGGCAATGGAACGGCACAGCAGAATCGTGATCGGTATATTGATGGTGGAGTTGGTCAAGGCAGGTGCCAGGGCGATTGTACCCGTGGCGTCGGCCTCGAAAGCGGCGCTTTGCACGTCGCCCAATTGCAGGTCAATCCGGCCGTTGCGCGCCCTGCCCTGCACCGCAATGGTTTCAATCGGCGACTGTTGAAGCTGGTTCATCAAAGTATCATTGCCTCGCCCCACTACATGATTCAGAAGTGAAATAATGGCGTTTCCGGGATTGCTTATCAGTTGCGGTACCATTGCCACCACGTCAATCACCCCTTTTAGGATAGGACTTCGGACATTATCTACGGACAGGTTCAGATTGGTGGCGCCAACGTCGAACTGGCCGGTAAGGTTCTGCTTCAAATCCGCGCCCGTGATGCCCGTGCCGGCGATTTGCGCGTGCGTGGTCAATGTCCCGCCCAACTGGCCCTGCCGGTCGGGTGTGAAGCTATCCACCAGCGGGGTCAACGGAACCTGCACGGCACTGAGCGCGAGTTTGTATTTATAGCCCGGCACGCTCAGGTCCAGATCCGCCGCCCCGGACACCGGCGCATCGTTCAGCATGAGTTTGAACGGCTTCACCTGCACGTGGCCGCCATCCACTTTGAGGGTGGTTTGAAAACTGGTGATGGCGACTTCGTGCAAATAAAGTTGTCCAATGTCCGCCGCCAGGGTGAAGTTTCGCAGCGGCAGAATCACCGGCTGAGGTTCCGGATAGGCCGCAATTGAAGCCGGGGTGGCGGATGGGGTCCCCGTAACCGTCTGCCCGGACGCTTTTGCCGGGCCGGTGAACAAATCGTAATAGCGGGTCAGGTCGAGCGACTCGGAAGAAAGGGTGAGGTTTCCGTGAACGGCCGAGGGTTGGGAAAAATCAACTCCTCCTTGCAATTGAATTTGGTTTGTTGCGCGGCTGGTGGGCGTCAGACTGATTTGCAATTGGCGGATGTCGGCGGTTTGCTTCTGCAGTGTGGTGTCAATCTGTAATCGAGCCGCCAACGGCGCCGCCGGGAATTGCCCCCGGGGATCGTGGACAACCAGATTGGCGACCTGCAAATCAGCTTTGACGGCGGAACTGCTGTTGGGCGCATACTGAAGGGAGACATTGCCATTGACGGCAACGGAAACCAGTTGTTTGCCGGCCAGCAACGGTTCCAGGAAGGGACGCAGGCCGTCCTGGTCAAAACTCGTAAGCTTGATGTTCAATTGCGCTGTTTTATTGGCGGATTCCAACGCTCCCGAGACGACAAAGTTGCCTTTGGCGCTTCCATTTTGAGTCACCGTACCGTTAAGTTTTTGGATTTGAATCCGGTCCGGTGTCCGGCTGACTTCCAGGTCCATGGCGCTGCCGAAATTCTGGTATGAATTCCCGCCAACCCGTCCGGTCAAATCCGCGAGTACAAGTTTGCCGGCAACAGTCTGTGCGTTTTGCTTCTGCGTAACGCGGGCATTGAGCTTGAGCGTGCCGGCCGAAATCTCGTTGCCCGGTTGCGGAAATGCCCCGCTCAATCCCGGCAGTGAACCGTCCAGAGTGACTTCCGCGTCTGCGCTCGCGTCCGCCACGTTATAGGCGCCGGCAGCCGTCACGGAGAGCAGCGGCTGGTTTTGCCGGAGGATTTGCAACCGCCCGGCGCTCAGGTTGAACTGCTTGAAATCCACCGCCCCGCCCTGCGCCTGCAAATTCACGCTCGCCTGGAAGGTCCGGTTGCTGGCCAGTTGGCCCATCAGGTCATTGATTTCCGAACTCAGGTCGAACCCGAGTTGTTTGCCTCCCTGTTGGGAAGATAATTTCAATTGCAGATTCACGTCGCCGGCGGACACGGTGCTGCCCAGAAATGGCCGCCAATCCGCGAGATTCAAATTGGTCACGTCCAGGTCGAGCGCAGAATCGCCGACGCCGCCCTCGCTGTTGCCCCAGGCCAGGCTCATCGGCTGCGACAGGCGTGCAGCCAATAACGGACGGCCGTTCTGCGTACCCGCTAAAGTCAATTGTTGTAACCGCGCCGTTTGCGTCGCATAGTCCACGCTGACGGCATAATCGGCGCTTAAATCCAGAGGCGGCGTGGTCTGTCCCGCGCGGGTCACTTGGAATTTGTCCACGACAAACCGGCCCGAAGCGCCGATGGCCTGGCCGGAATGCGTCAACGTGATTTCGTTCGTGGAATTGAGGGTGGTCGAGCCGAAATCCAATCCGCGCACGGCTCCGGCCAGATTCAACAGCCGCCGGCCGACACCCCGCAATGCCACCTGCAGGCTGCCTTCCATCGTCGACAAATTCAACGGGCCGCTGGCGGTCAGCTCGCCCAGCGATGCACCCGCATTTTGAAAATGCAAATCCAATTGCTTGATTCCCACGGACGTTGCCTCACAGTTCAATCCGGCATCCAACGTGGAGAAATCGCCAAACGCGCCGCCGGCCCCGGAAACGGCCACTTGCGCCTGGCCCGAGGCCGAAGCCGGTTTTAGATCCGGTGACAGGACAAAATTAAAATCTCCTTTGATGGCCGCCTCCAGAAATCCATTGGTGCCGCCGGGCGGATTTTGCTCAACCCGCAAAGCCGCGGACAGCTGAAGCGCAGCCGATTGCCCGTTCTTCAGGTTTGACAGCGTGAAGTCCAGATTCGTCAGCGCCAGCACGTTGCTCCGGCCGTCACCGTAATTTTTTATTTCCACAATGCTCGCGTCGCGCAATGAAATTTTGCCCAGATCAATCCGTGGCGCTTTTGATGACACCGGTCTGGCTTTACCGGCCTTGGCGGACTTTCCTCGCAGCGCTTTCAGCAGCGGGTCCAGATTGCTGCTGCCATCCGGATTCTCGACCCGTTCAATCGTCGGCGAGTTAAGCGCGATTTCGTCCACGTGAAGGTTGCCACGAAGAATATCCCAGAGATGGTAACGAACATTCACTTCTGACGCGGTAAAGACCGGCGTCTGGTCATCCACCTGCACCTTCAAATCATGCAGTACAATTTGTTTGAAGGGGTTGAACGTCATGCTGCTGACGGTGACATCCGCGTTGATCGCCTTGCCCAGGCGCGGCAAAATCACATCGTGGATGAAGGCTGGGTTCGTCACGAAAAAAAACGCCAAGACGATCAAAACCATCATCACCATCACCAGAGCTGCGAAGAATCGCAGCCAGCGGCGCGGCCTTTTACGCGGCTTCGCTAGGATAAACATCGGCTCGGCCATAAAATAATACCTGATTCATCCGGCATATTGTTCCCGGGGACGACGATTTCGCCCTCAACCCGCCTCTTTGTAAATTAGTTTCGTTTAATGGACAATCGGATCGCGCAAAACATTCAATTCCATTTTGGCAGAATTATCGCTGCGAATCCCGGAACCAGGCCGGAATGCCAAATAGCCCGCAGTTTCGCTTTTTGATTGGTCGCGTCCTAAACTATACTTCCGGCGTGATTGACACCGACGTAAAGCTTACCGCACTGCTAAGCATCATCAAATCCGCCGACTGGCTGGCTCTCGACACCGAAGCCGACAGCCTTCACGCCTACCCCGAAAAAGTCTGTCTCATTCAAATCAGCACCGCCACCGGCGATGAACTGGTCGATCCGCTTGCCAAAATCGACCTGGGTCCTTTGCTCGACTCACTTAATCAGCATGAACTCATCATGCACGGCGCTGATTACGATTTACGGCTGCTGCGCAAGCACCATGATTTTGTGCCGACGGCCATTTTCGATACGATGCTGGCCGCGCGGCTACTGGGGGAACGCCAGTTCGGGTTGAGTTCATTGGCGGAGAAGTTCCTGGGGGTGAAACTGGACAAAGGTTCACAAAAAGCCGACTGGGCCCGGCGGCCGCTCACCGAGCGGATGGAAATCTACGCGCGCAACGATACGCACTATTTAAAGCCCCTGGCTGACCGGCTCAAACTTGAGCTCCAGGGGAAAAACCGACTGGCCTGGCAGCAGGAATCCTGCGGGCGACTGATTGCGGAAAGTTCGAAACCGTCCTCTACGGATACGGATTCCGTCTGGCGCATCAAAGGCAGCCACAAACTCAACCGTCACGCACTTGCGGTCTTGCGCGAACTTTGGAACTGGCGCGAAGCAGAAGCCATTGCTGCCAATCGCCCGCCCTTCTTCATTCTTAACCATGAGAAACTCGTGGGCATTGCCGCCATGGCCGCCGCCCGCAAGCCGGTCGAGCATCTATTGCCACCACGGCTGTCGCCGCGCCGGCAGGCGAGCTTGAGTCAAACCGTCCAGACCGCGCTTTCACTTCCCGCCGAACGTCATCCCGACATCTTGCGGCACAAGTTTCATCGTCCCACCGAGGCCGAAATGCGCCGCTATCGTGACCTGGAGAAACTCCGCGATCGTCGCGCCCAGGAGTTGGACCTTGACGCCACGCTCATTGCCAGCCGCGCGACGCTCGGCGACCTGGCCCGCGATTGGGACCAATACGCGCCGGGATTAATGAACTGGCAGCGGGGACTGTTGGTTTGATGGAAGATGCCAAAGATTGGCGCCGGCCTCTT
>JAJPJM010000180.1 GCA_021324235.1 Verrucomicrobiota bacterium | reverse complement strand
GCTCAAGCCGGCCTGGGCCGCCAGCCGATCCAGGTTGAACTCTTCGGCGACGTGCTCTGCAATCCAGTCCGTTATTTGTCGCAGCTTGTAGCCGGGCAGCGACGGGCTGCCGCTGCGCGATTCGCTGGCCGTTTCGGCATAGTTTCGCGCCAGATGGATGGCGATGGCCTGCGCGATGCCTTGCAGGAAAAGGGGACTTGCATGTCGGCGCATCAGTTCCTCGCGTACCCGTTCCATCAATGAATTCAGCGCTGCGTCAGTGAACGCTGAAATATCCCGCAGCCGGGCGTAGGCCGCATCGTCCCCGAAAACCTCTTCTAGTGCGCGCCGAAGGAGCGGGAGTTCGATAAACACCGCCATGGATTGAAACGGTTCGGAACCCACCGCCTTCCAGCGGCAATCGTAGGGAGCGCCTCCCGACGTGAGAAAGAAAGACCCTTTCTTGATCCGATGAGAGACCCAAGGCCGCCTGCCTTCCCGCTCCTGAAACTCGGCCTCACCCGAAACGGTCCAGGCGAGGAACGGTTCGTTGACGGAGGGAAGCGATAACATATCGACGTTACGCGGCGGGGCGATGATCCAGGCTTTGATCTCCCGCCAGGCTTTGCCGTGGCAAGCCACCAGACATTTCCCGCCCACATAACGCTCGAAGGCCTCGGCGGAAGTTGTCTCAGGAATCGGCATGGTCGTGCGAATTATTTGGTGCGCGACCCGCTACGTCAAGACCCCGGCATCCGTGGGGGGTGGGCGATTTGCTCCTGCTCAACCACGCCCTCCCGTTCCCGCGGCAAAGGGGTTTATTTTGAGGATGATGACCTTCAGCCTTACAGGCTTTCAATCCGTATAATCACGTAACCGGGGGGGATTCATGGCTTCATTCAGACAGATTTGAGCCATTTTGGAAATGGCGAAAAGAATTTGTCCCGCGTGGCGGGACGAAGGCCTGAAAGGCCGAGTGAGCAGGCGCGAACGAGTCTATTGACAGAATTTTACAGGATTATTTTGGGATGACCGAGCCTGGTTTTGCTTGTGGAAGACATTGCGGGTGGCCTTTGGTCTTGAATCCGGTTTTGGGCGCGGGATACTCGGCGAATGAACCGCCGAAATTTTATTAAACTCGGTGTCGTTGGCGCCGGAGCGGCTGTGGCCGGCGTGGAATCGCTGCGGAGTGAGCCGGCGACAGTTCCAACTCCAACCAAGCCGCCCGCCACGGTGGCCATACCGATCAGCGTGGCGCCGCTGGCGCAACAGCCGCTGGATCCGATGTTCGACGACATGCGCACACGGGCCGGGGTGAACGCGCTGTTCACTTTCATTTATACGCATGAGCCGCACCGTGCCGGTGTGGCGTCGGCCGGTTTTCATGGCGGCAATTATGCGCGACCACACATGCAATTCTACCGGGACACGCCGCTGACTTTGCAGGACATGCGCGCGCCCGAATTTGGCGGCGTGGACGTGCTGGAGCGGGTCATTCCGGTGGCTAAGAAGCATGGTATCCGGGTGTTTCCATTTATTCTTGAGGACAATCAACTTCCTGCCGCCGTAAAGGCCGATTGGGAACAACTTTACGAGGTGGACCATCATGGCCGGCGCACGACCGGTCATCCGGGCGGGCCGTGCTTCAACAATCCCGGTTATCAGAACTTCACGCTGGGATTGGTTGAGGATTATGGTCGTTCCTACGACATCGGCGGCATCATGTGGGGTTCGGAGCGCCAGAGCGGTTTGCTCAACACGCTCAGCCTTTCCCAAAGCAGCGGCATCGACCCCGGCAAGACGACGTGCTTCTGCGAGTTCTGCCAGCAGAAAGGGCGCGGCTGTGGCATTGATGTCGAGCGGGCACGGCAGGGCTTCGATGCGGTGGAAGCGTTTGTGCGCAACAGCCGTGCCGGTCAGCGTGCGCGCGACGGTTATTTCACCACGTTCTGGCGGTTGCTGCTGAAATATCCGGAATTGCTTGCCTGGGAAAATCTCTGGGCCGGCAGCCGCCACGAATTTCAGGCGGCGATTTATCACAAGGTCAAATCGGTCAATCCGGCTTTGCCGGTCGGCTGGCATGTCTGGCAGAACGTGTCGTTCAGCCCGTTCCAGCGCGCCGAGGAAAATTTGTCGGACCTGGCCGGCTGCTCCGATTTTATCCGGCCCGCGCTTTACAACAATGTCGCCGGTGGACGTTTTGTTGATTTCGTCAACGGCGCGCGCAATTCCGTTTTTGGTGATTTGCCGCCCGAATTGACGCTGGACGTGCTTTACCGGCAGTTGAATTACCACCACGAAGCGCCTTACGAGCAACTCGCGGCGACCGGACTTTCGGCTGGCTACGTGGAAAACGAAACCCGTCGCGTGGTCGATGCCGTGACCGGTCATCCTGTGCAAATCTGGCCGGGGATTGATATTGATGTGCCGGTGGATGCAGGCGAAGAACATTGCACACCGGAGAGCGTGGCGCGCGCGGTCAAGGCGGCGTTCCAGGGCGGTGCGCAAGGCGTCATCCTGTCACGCAACTACACGGAAATGAAGCCGGAGAATCTGTCGGGCGCCGGCGGTTCATTGCGCGAACTGGGCGTGATTTAATCCGATAAACATAAGCCTGTTCGCTGTGGGAATGGTGCGCGGTTGTCATTAGCCGCCAGTGCTGCTAAATTAGACGGGTGCATGGTGCGCATTCCCTTTTCTGGTCGAGGTTCCGATGGGTAAACTGTCGCCGCCGGCACCGGGCGTTCCTCATGTTTGTGCTGGCCGGAAGCGCCGCCGTGAACGTGTCGGCGGAGATTGTCTTCCAGGATTTTTTCACCCAACCGGCGGGGAACAT
>JAJPJM010000052.1 GCA_021324235.1 Verrucomicrobiota bacterium | reverse complement strand
GGTTGAAGCCCTGGAAGACAAAGCCGATTTTGTCGTTGCGAATCTTCGCCCGCTCATCGCGCCCCAGCGTGGACACATCCACGCCGTCGAGCTGGTACATGCCCTCCGTCGGCCGGTCGAGGCACCCGATCATGTTCATCAGCGTGCTTTTGCCCGAGCCGCTCGAGCCCATGATTGCCACAAATTCGCCCGCTTGAATGTCCAGCGAAACGCCGCGCACGGCATGAACGTCCACCTCGCCGGTGTGGTAAATCTTGTGGAGGTTCGCCAGTTGAATGACGGGGCGCATGGGATCGGCGATTGGGATGGGGCTTACCGGCGCGGGAAGCCGCCAAACGGATTGGCGGCTTGTGGAGAGCCCGATGCTTCAGTCGATTGAACGCCGGTGGCGAGCCTGGCTCCCTCCGCCAGGCCCTCGCTGATTTCCGTGAACACGCCGTCGGTGATGCCGGTCTTGATTTGCACTGGCTCCAGTTTGCCGTTACCGGCGGCATCTTTTACCAACACATAGACGATATGAACGACCGGTTGTTCGCCATGTTGTTCACCGCCCCGGCCCCGGCCCCGGCCTCCCGGCCTTTGAGCGCCCAATCGGCCGGCGTTATTGGTCGACCGGGTCGTTTGAGCGGTGCTGGCGGGATTTTCCCCTCCTGCTTCGGGTGGTTGAAAGCGCAGTGCGGCATTGGGAATTTCCAGGACACGGTTGCGATCCGCGACGATGATGGACACGGTTGCCGTCATACCCGGCTTCAGTTTCAGATCGGCATTGGTCACGCCAATCACCGTGTCGTAGGTTACAACGTTGTTGAGCGTCGTCGGCGCATTTCGCACCTGCGTGACGACCCCGTGAAAAGTACGGTTCGGATACGCGTCCACGGTGAAATCCACACTTTGGCCTTCCTTGACCCCGCCGATGTCCGCCTCATCCACGTTCGCATCTATCTGCATTTGCTCCAGGTTGTTGGCGATTTGGAACAGTGTCGGCGACTGTAAACTGGCCGCCACCGTCTGGCCTACGTCTACATCACGGGAAATAACCGTGCCGTCAACCGGCGAATAAATTTTACAGAACCCCAGATTGGCCTTGGAGGTATCAAGCGCGGCTTGATTGATTTTTACCGTGGCCTCGGCTTCGTGCAGCGTGGCAACAGCGGTGTCATAGTCCGAACCGGAAATCAATTTATTGGTGAACAATTCGGCATCGCGGGCAGTTTCAGCCTGTTGCAACTCCAAATTGGCGTTGCCGCTGGCCAATTGGGCACTGGCTTGTTCGACCTGCGCCTGATAGGTGCGGGGGTCAATCTGCGCGATCAACTGCCCGTTGGTCACCGGCGAATTGTAATCCACGTAAAGTTTGCTGATTTGCCCCGAAACCTGACAGCCGACTGTGACGTTGGTGACCGGATTCAATGTGCCGGTCGCGGTGACCACCTGAGTGAGGTCACCGGGCTCGATGGTTACCGTTTGATAAGCCGGTGCATCATCCTGCCCATGGTGAAAAAGCCAAATGGCAAAACCACCAACGACCACAACCGCCGCCACGATGATACCCCACTTCATCCAAGAATTACCGCGTTTTTCTGCCATAAATTTTAATAGCTTCGCCGTTAGAGATTGAGACAGCGACAGTAAACGACAAGTTACGGAATTTTCCACGCTTGTCCATGTTTTCATCAATGGTCACAGGTGTAATCAAGTGCACTTTCCGCTTTGAGCCGTCATTTCCCGTTCTTAGAATCGTTCCGTGCTCGAGAAATTCACCCAACAGCTCGTCCAGGCCGACTCGCTCACGGATGAGCAGGTCCGCCTGGCCGTGGACCAATTGGCCGATGAAAACATTTCGGCGGCCGTCAAAGCCGGCTTTTTGACCGCGCTGGCGCAAAAAGGCGAAACCCCCGGTGAAATCGCCGCGTTCGCCCGCGCGTTACGTGACAAATCCATTTCCCCGCCGCTGGAGGCCGGATGGCGGGCGGCCCGGGAAATCCTCGACGTGGTGGGCACCGGCGGCGACCGTCTCGGCACGTTCAATATTTCCACGGCCGCCGCGTTGGTTTGTGCCGCTGCCGGCGTCACGGTCGCCAAACATGGTAATCGGGCAATAACTTCACAGGCCGGCAGCGCGGACGTCCTGGAAGCGCTGGGTGTACGGATTGATTTGGCGCCGCCGGAGGCCGTCCGTTCATTGCAGGAGCGCCGGTTCGCCTTTTTCTTTGCGCCGGCCTGGCATCCCGCGTTCAAACACATTGCCCCCGCGCGGAAACTCTGCGCCGAACGCGGTCAGCGGACCATTTTCAATTATCTCGGCCCGCTGCTGAATCCTGCGCGTCCGTCCGCCATGCTCGTTGGCGTGCCGCGGCCCGAACTATGCGAACCGCTGGCGCGGGTGCTCCAATCGCTGGGCGTCCGCCGTGCCATGGTCGTGTGTGGAAAGGTCCAAAATCCCCTGTCCCATGCCCCAAGCTTCATTGACGAACTCTCAACCCTCGGCGAAAACACCATCGCCGAGTTCTACCAGGAACGCGGTTTCGCAACGTCAACCTTGTCCCCGGAAGCATTCCCCCTCCAGGCCGCGACGTTGACCGATTTGATCGGCGGAGACCGCCAAGCGAACGCGGAAATCATCCGCCGCATATTCCGTGGTGAAGAGCGCGGTCCCAAACGCGACGCGGTTTTGCTCAATAGTGCCGCCGCCCTGTTCGTGGCCGGCAACACGAAGTCACTGGCTGAAGGCTGGGCGGTGGCGGGCCGGACCATGGACGACGGGCTGGCCAGGGCGAAGCTTGAAGAATTGACGCGTTAACTCGCGGGCGTTGTGCTTTCCGGTGATTCCTCCGCGGCGGCCTCGGTGGATCCTTCAGCCTCCGGCTCTTTCAGGGAGGCGTAATGCAATCCCAGGTTGTGCTGTGCGGTTTTGTCGCCTTGCCGGGCAGCGCGGATGAACCATTTCATGGCTTCCTGTTGGTTCTGTTCCACCCCGCGACCCGTCTGGTAGCACAGGCCGAGGTTGCATTGGGCAGGCGCACATTCCTGTTCAGCGGCGGCACGATACCATTTGACGGCCTCCGCGAAATTTTGCGGTACGACCTGTCCGGTCTCGTAAAAAACGCCCAGGTTGAATTGCGCCACGGGATAACCGCGTTCCGCCGCCTCCCGGTACCATTTGACGGCTTCCGCGAAATTTTGCGATACGCCCTGACCCGTCTCGTAAAGCACGCCGAGGTTGAATTGCGCCGCCGGGTCGCCCTGTTCGGCCGCCTCGCGCAGCCACTTGGCCGCCTCGCCGAATTCCTGCGGCACACCCGCGCCATGGAGGTAGCACACGCCCAGGTAACATTGGGCCACCGGATCGCCCTGTTCGGCCGCCCGCCGGAACCATTTCACCGCCTCCTGATGATCCTGCGCCACGCCCTGACCGGTTTGAAAACAGACGCCCAGATAGCATTGCGCCTGCGGATTGCCCTCCTGGGCGGCCTGGCGCATCGCTTCAAACGAATCCCATGTCTGGCGGTTGCTCGACATCGCAAATCCAAAGTTAACGGCACTTTTGTGCTGCCCCTATCATAAATCGTTACCGCACAAATTCAAGCTGTGAATTAGCCCCGTGTTTTCTCTTCCGTTCGACCGGATGGCCTGCTACAAAATTTTCATGGCAACCAATCTCACCATCGGGTTTCTCGGCGCGGGCAAAATGGCCACGGCGCTGGCCCGCGGTTTCATCCACGCTCAACTCGTCGGCCCCAAGGACATGGTGGCTGCCGATCCGGTCGTCGCTGCGCAGAAACATTTCGCCGACGAAATCGGCGCCACCACCATGGCCTCCAATGCGGCGGTGGTAAAAGCTGCCGGGGTTCTGATTCTTGCCGTAAAACCGGATCAATGTGCCGGGGTTTTGGCCGGAGTGCGCGGCAAATTCACCGATCGCCACCTGCTCATTTCCATCGCCGCCGGCGTGACGCTCGCGAAACTGGAAAGCGCCTTGCCGGCGGGGGTGCGTGTCATTCGCGTCATGCCCAACACCCCGGCGCTGGTCGGCGCGGGTGCCGCGGCGTTCGCGCTCGGCCAATCCGCCACCCCGGCGGATGGTGAACTGACGATGAAACTGCTCTCCGCCGTGGGCATTGCGTTTCAGGTGAAGGAATCGCTGCTCGACGCGGTGACCGGCTTGAGCGGTAGCGGCCCGGCGTACGTGTATCAGTTCATCGAGGCGTTAAGTGACGGGGGCGTGGCGGCAGGCTTGCCGCGGGACGTGGCCACGAATCTTGCCGCGCAAACCGTTCTCGGCGCGGCCAAAATGGTCCTGGAAACCGGCCAGCATCCCGGCGCGCTCAAGGACCAGGTCACCAGCCCCGGCGGCACGACCATCGAAGGCTTGCACGAATTGGAAAAAGGCCGGTTGCGCGCCATCGTGATGAGCGCCGTTCGTGCCGCGACGGAGAAATCGAAGAAGTTGGGACAAAACTAAAATGCTTAAATCATTTCGAAAGCATCCACGGCTTTGCGTCGCTCAAGTGTTTGCATTTTTAATTGCTCTGCCTGCGTTTTTCTCGACGGTGAGTTTCTCGTCTGCCCTTACACCGGGGCAGGCCATTGCCGAATACAATAAACCACTGCCACCTGGATGGACTGCAGGCGTGATGAATCACGGAGGCTATTATCGGTGGTGGACAATTCAGCAGAGACCAGTTCTATTTGGAGCGTCAGTAATTTTTTTGGCGGTGGGAATGCTGTTTATTTATGGTTCTCTCTTTTGGGTCTGGAAACAAAACGAGAAAAGCCATGCTATAAATGGATTGCCGGCCGATTAGATTTCAACGCTTGGTAGACCCCGCACGTCCACCGCTTCCATGCCGGCGGCACGAATGGCGGTCAAACCAAGGTCGGTGTCTTCGTAAGCACGGCAGCATTTCGGGTTCACGCCGATGCGCCGCGCGGCTTCGAG
>JAJPJM010000157.1 GCA_021324235.1 Verrucomicrobiota bacterium | reverse complement strand
TG
This sequence comes from Verrucomicrobiota bacterium, assembly GCA_021324235.1. GTDB lineage: Bacteria > Verrucomicrobiota > Verrucomicrobiia > Limisphaerales > UBA11358 > UBA11358. The sequence continues at coordinate 60,614 of JAJPJM010000157.1, read as the reverse complement.
CGGTGGCGGGCCTGATGCCGTTCCACAATCCGAAACTGGAGAACGGGCTGACGCTGGACACGATGGCGTTGAAACTGTGCGCGGAGGTCTGCGACAGCCTCCGGGATTTGCTGGTGGCGCGCACGGAGTTTCCGCCGCCGCCGGAGGCTTACACGGTGTTCTGCCTGACCGACCTGGCGGGCGTGAAGGATGTGAACCGCTGGCTCGAAGCGCAACGGCGCGAGGTGGCGGGTCTGCTCACGGAAACGGCGGCGGCGCAATTGAGCGAGGCGCAGGTGTCTGAGGTGCTGCGCATCCAGCGTTCGTTCGAGAACACGGACCTGGCGGTGATTGACTGGGACGCGGCGCTGGTGGTGGATTTGACGGGCTACGTGGACGACGTGTTGTATGCGCTGGAACTGGCGAACCTGCAACTGGAGGAATTCCGCGTGATGGATCGCCGGCTCGACACCTATCTCGACCACGCTTATGAGGACGTGGAACGGCGGTCCATGCCGCTGTTCGGCCGGGCGAACAAGGTGTTGCGCCATTTGCGCCGGTTCCGCGTGGACGTGGCGAAACTCACCGACGAGATCACGCACATCACGAAATTTTTCGGCGACTGGCATCTGGCCCGTGTTTATCTCGGTGCGCGCGACCGCTTTTATCTCGACCAATGGCGCGCCAGCGTGGAGCAACGCCTCGCCCAACTCGACAAGCTGTACAGCGTCGTTCACACCGAATTGAACGAGCAAAGGATGTTATGGCTGGAAATCATCATCGTGATTTTCTTTGCGATCGATTTGGTGATTCTGCTGTGGCTGGGACTGAAATGATTTCTGCGGGAGTGGACGGCACCTTCCGGGATTGGCCGTGCTTAACGCGGTAGCGGCGGCGGGTGTGGCCGTTGCAAATCTTCCGGGACGGTGTAAATCCTTGAACGGAAGCGGGCAATGTGCGAGACTGAATCATCTCATGAAGGCAATTCGTATCCGCTTTCCCGCGTGCAGTCTGGTCCTTGGCGCACTGGCACTGACGCAATTACCCCTTAACGGCGTTCAATATTACACCAACTGGGCGGCCGCCCACTTCAGCGATATTCCGGCGCAGAGCGGTCCACTCAGCGACCCCGACCAGGACGGGGATTTGAATCTGGTCGAGTTCGCCTTCGGCACCGACCCGCGGGTGCCCGGCGGCATCACGGGCGCGGTGCAGCCGGTTTCCGGGGGAACGGGCGGGACGAATGCCACGTTCGCCGTGGAAATTCTGGAGCGGGAAGGACATCAGCCCGGCGCACAGATTGATCTGTATCTGTCCGCCGACCTGACCAATTGGTTTCGTCCGTGGTGGCTGCGGACAACGACCAATTCCCTGCCTTCCGACCCGTCCGGTTCCATCCGGGAATGGTTCAGCACTCCATTGCCGGGAACCAACGTCTGGTTTGTCCGGCCGTCGGTGCGATTGATCGAAGGCGGCGCGGAGGCGGCGACGTATTATGTGGCCACCAACGGCAGCGACAGCAATGCGGGCACCAATATCGCCCAGCCCCTGGCCACGTTGGGCAAGGCGGCGGGCCTGGCGGTCCCCGGCAACCTGGTGTACCTGCGGGGTGGAACTTATGCCGTGGCTTCGAAGGTTTCGTTGACGAAGATCGGCACCGCCAGCCAACCCATTCGCATCCGGGCTTATCCCGGTGAAAAACCGGTGCTGGATTGTTCCGGCGAAGGCACCGGAACGGACGGCATTTCCATCAGCGGCAACGGCTATCAGCTTTACGGCCTGGTCATGACCAATGCCGGCCACAATTCCATCGTGATTTCCGGCAGCAACAATATTGTCGAACTTTGTGTCAGCCTGGGCGCCCGCAACACCGGGTTCCACATCACCGGCGGGAACGGCGGCACCGCGACGCCCAGCAGCAACCTCTTTCTGAACTGTGACTCCATCCGCAGTTACGATCCACCGGTCGGCGGCAACGCCGACGGTTTTACCGCAAAATGGAGCCTGGGGCCCGGCAACGTGTTCAGCGGCTGCCGGGCCTGGGAAAACTCCGACGACAACTGGGATTTGTGGATGGGCACGCAGCCGGTGCTCATCACCAACTGCTGGGCGTTTCGCGCGGCCACCAATGTCTGGGACCCGAACAACACGCAGTTCAACGGCAATGGCAACGGATTCAAACTCGGCGGCAACGGCACGGCGACGCCGCATCGGCTGGTGAATTGCCTGACCTTCGGCAACTCGGCGTGGGGGGTTGACCAAAACAACAACGCCGCCGGCCAGACGGTGGATCAAAACACCGCCTGGAACAACGGCAGCGGCGCCATCAATCTGGACCACCTCGGTTCCCAATATGGAGCGCTCCAAAGCAGCCATGTCGTGCGCAACAACGTCGCCATCGGTTCCGTCGCCATCGGCGGCACGACCAACCATCCCGCCATTCAGATGGCCAACACCTGGCAGGTGCTGCCGGACGTGAACACCAACGACTTTCTCAGCACTGATTATACATGGGCGATGGCTCCGCGCCGTGACGATGGGAGCCTGCCGGAAACCCCGTTCCTGCGCCCGGTGCCCGCGGGGCGGCTGGTGGACCAGGGAGTGGCTCTGGGCAGTCCGTTCAACGGTTCCGCGCCCGACCTCGGCGCGTTTGAGACGGCGGTTTGGCAGGGAAATGTTTCTCCTTGAATCACCGGGTATCCCAAGCCCGCTGGAAAATGTCGTGCCGCCGAATTGCCCGAGTGGCCAGCCCTACCTTTCAAGATGCTTCGTTCTCTTCGTTTGCTTCTGTGGGTTCCGGCAGAACTTTCATCTGCCAAAGCGGAATTTGACACGCTCCGGCCGGCCACGTAATTTCAGATTAGCGATGAAAGTAAAGCGGCCTCCACCCCTGCCCGCGAGACTGTGGCCGATGGTTCTGATTGGCATTTTATCCGCGTTTTGCCTCCCCGCCCGGGCCGATCTCTGGGTCACCGGCTATTACCCCGGATGGGAACAGTCGGGCATGCCGGCTTCCAATATCGATTTCACCGTCGTGACGCTGGTCATTCACGCCGTGCTCACGGTCAATCCCGATGGTTCGCTGGATGCCACCGGCAATGGCGTCACTGTTGCCAATTCCGCCGACCTCGTTTCCCGGGCGCATGCCGCCGGCCGGCCGGTGCTCATTTCGGTCGGGGGCGCGGCCACCAGCGCGGGCAGTGAACCCGGTTTCCTCGGCGCCACCAGCAGCACCAACCTCCCCGGGTTCATCAACAATCTGACGAACTTCATGGCCAGCCGCGGCTATGACGGAGTGGATATCGACTGGGAACCGTTTTACGCGTCCGATATTCCACAGTTTACGAATTTCGTGAACGCACTGCGGGCCGCCTTGAATACTTTTCCGCCGGCCAAACTGCTGACGGCGGCGGTGGGGGCATACCCGCCTTACGGCGATTCGCCCACGGCCCAGTACGCCATGTTCGCGGCGATCCAAAACCAATTCGACCAGTTGAACATCATGACTTACGATCTGGCCGGTCCCTGGCCCGGCTGGGTGACCTGGTTCAATTCGCCCATTTTCGATGGCGGTTACCACTTCCCACCTTCCGGTCCCCTGGTCCCATCCGTGGACGGGGCGGTGGGCAATTATCTGAGCAACGGGGTCGCTCCGGACAAACTCGGCATCGGCATGGCTTTCTACGGGGACGTTTGGACGGGTGGCAGCGGCGTCTGGCAGCCGCGCCAATCATGGCCCACCACCAATGTACCGACCGCATCACAGCAGAGTTATCAGGCGATCATGAGCGGCTATTACCAATCAAATCTTTATCACTGGGACACCAACGCTCAAGCGGCTTATCTCGGCATCACCAACGTGGTCCCGACCAATGATCTGTTTATTTCCTACGACGATCAACACACCTGCCAGGCGAAAATCAGTTATGCCCGAAATCAACGACTGGGCGGAGTGATGATCTGGGAACTGGCCCAGGACTATTTTGTGACCCTGCCGGCGGGTCAACGTCAGCCCTTGCTGCAATCCATCAAGCAAGGCTTGGCCACGCCCGCGTTCACCGACATCCAACTGGGCAGCCAGCAGGTAACCCTGGGTTTTGCAGGGCTCCCGCTGGGTGCTTACCGCGTGCAATGGACCAGCAATCTGCCGGCGGACAACTGGAACACTCTGGTCGTCACCAACACTCCCGCCACGGGCAGTGCGCTGCTGGTTACCGACCCGGTCACACGAGACGAACCACAACGCTTCTACCGCGTCGAAACCCCGCCCTAATTATACGGCGCGCCGGCCGGCATGACCAGGCGGGTTCCGGTTTCAATTCCAAAGCCAGCACCCACCCATCCGCGAGCCCATCAACGCGCAAAGAATGTGCACAACAGGAGGAGCAGAAGGATAATAATGCTGATCACCGTGGGTGCGACCAGCAACCAGAAAATGACCCGGGAAACTCTGGCAGATCGGGTGCGAATGTTGAAAAGTGCTCCGCACTGGTTGCACTGAACCCTCCTGGGCCGGCCGGCGTTGTGGAAGAGAACGGCAAACAGGCCGCCCGCCAGAAAAACAAACACGTTAAAGGAGCCCCTGAGTTCAATCGCCGGTTTGTAACAGTCATACGCGCCACAAGCCGGGCAAACCGCAGCCCGTTTGGAGGCTGGTTGGGAACTGACCGGACCGTTGTACTCTGAAATCCCGGTACCAAGCGGAGTTCGATCAACGTCACAAATTACGGCGTCGTCCGGGTATTTTTTCCCGCAGCAAGCACACGTTTTCATCGGAGAAAACGTGACGATGCTTTGCCGCCGGCCCGGTTATGTCAAGACCAGCCTGCCGTTTCATACCGTTCGTCTTCTTCCGCGGTGCGGGATTCGTCGCGACCCGAGCGCGGTGTCTGACGTTTGCCTGAAAGCGATTTGATTTCGTCGTGTCGGGCGCGTTGCGTTTCCCCATGAAGACCGCGACGCTTTCGTCGCCACCACGCCCGCCGGGGAATGGGAATTTCGCCGGCGGGCTCGGAGAGCCGGGTGGCGGTGGAAGATCCGGTCGCCGTGCCATCGTTCGGCGCTGGTGCCGGATGGGTTTGAAGTTCGTGTGGCCATTCTATTTGTGATGGCCGCGGCCCAACTGGCGTTCGTCCTGTTCCAGACCGTGCGCCTGTGGTTTTTCTCCTGAACGAACGTTTCAAATCGTGCGCGACCTGGGATTATTGCTGCACGCCGGTCGTGGCGAATGGGAATTGCCGTAAGTTTATTCTACACAAGAGCGCAGCGGGCACACCCGTCATTGCACCTGAATCAGTTGCTGGACGGGCAGGTTCTGGGTGCTGATGGCCGTCTGCGCAAACAGATAGCAGAGCATGGTAAAAACCGTCCGGTTTTGGCCGGTTCCTTTCGCGTCGCCGACCACGTACGGAACATCGTTGTACTCAACGTGAACCTGTTCGGAGAAATCGGGTGGTTCACAGCCAAAGGCCATGTCGCCGGAGGTCGCGTTCCCGCGCTGCCAGGTGGCCGGGGATCGCGAAAAATGATTGGTCCCCACGTCGGAGTATTTATACGTGAGCGTCATGGTCGGCCTGACTTTGAACATGCTGTCATCATTGGTCCGCGTGACGACGGCATAGGGACCGTATGCATCGGTGCCATAGACGATGTCGTTTGTGGGAGGGAATGGCGGCTGATTCGTCTGGCTCTCCCGTAATTCCTCAAAATAGGCTTCCTGTTTGGCAACGCAATACATGGCCGCCTCGAAGGTCCGGACTTTGAGTTTTATTTTCTTGCCCAGGATATCATTCACGACCGTCAACGCATGGGTGATTTTCGCGCGCGCCGTTTCGTTATCGAACATCAAATTGGTTTCAGACTCGAAGGTCAGCAGGTTGGTGTATATGAAAAAATTGGCGGGATCCGAAAAGTTGTCCGCCGCCAGTTGAAGGTTCGACTGCGCATGCGTGACCACGATGCGACCACTGTTGGTGTCCGTGCATTTCACCGTCAACCCAGCCTGGATGGCACCGATAACGTCGTTCAACCGGGCGTTCGTGCTGGTATAAACCGGGACGGGGTCGCTGCTGGAGGGATCGATGGTCAGGGCATGACAAAGCTGCGCATTGCGCAAATCGGCGCAAAACTCCAGGAACCTCGGGTAGGTTGGATCATGTGGGTCGTTGACCCAGTATTCATAATTGGTTTGGTACTTAATCACTGCCACTTGATTCGTACTGATGATGGTCAACTGATTTGTGGCCAGGACGGTTGTCAGATTTGTGCCGATCGGAATGTCCTTTTCATATTGGATTGACGAAACCATGGTTCGAATGATCAAGTCCGCCGGGTAGCCTTGGTCATAAAATGTCAAATAGACCTTGTCCGTGATCGGGGCCAGGATCGCCCCGACAAAATTACTGCCCGTGAGGGGTAGAAATTGAAATTGCGGGGTTTCCGTGAATCCCGCGGTCAGATTGCCTCCGAAGGTCAGGGCATGTTGAACCATGCCCACTGAACCGATGCTGGCCGGGTCCGTTCTCGTGGAGGAAGGCGTAAACCCGACCCCGGAACTGATTTGATATTGGGAACTAATCGAACCCAATTGGATAAAATAAACCGGGTCATCCTGAGACAGCCGCGCGAGGTTCAGCAATAACTGCTTGTTACTTGAATCGGCATACACCGCGGAATAATCCGCATAATCATGTTGAAGGACCGCGCTGGTGCAGCCGCAAAGCCCGATCAATGGAAGAACGACAATCCATTTCGCGTAAATCTTGAGGTACCCCCGCATAGTTGGTTTCCTTTCACATTGTGGTGTCCGCTCCGCGCCAATCAGTAACGCTACGCAACCAGGGGCCCGATCTTTCATAAAGAATGCACCGCGGTGGAAATAAAAAAGAATGGGACGGGCGGATGCAGAGTCCTCGCGCGAAGAACGCGAAGCAAGCGAAGGGAGGAAAAAAGATTCCGGCTTCGAAACCTTTGCGGCCACTGGCAGCCGCCGTAAAGCTCGTGACGGAAGCAGCGGTCCGAATCAATTCGGGGCAATCACATGGAAGGTGTTCGATTTCACCTCCACGTCCAAACCGGCATAGATGCTGTCGGCAGAAACCGCCTCGGCGGGATGCTGCTTTAAATACTTCATTTGCGCCTGCAGTTCCGAAGGGTTGTTAAATTTTCGTTCCACCACCACCCGCCCGGCGACGTCCTGGCGCAGACGATTTTCCAGGAGCGCATAATCTTTGTTTGCCCGGGTCAGATCGACCTGGTTCGAAGTGATCTGGCTCGTGAGACCGGCCAGCTGGTTGGTCAAATCCATGACGTGTTGGCTGAAAGTCTGGCTTTCCGACTGCGCCTCCGCGACCTGGTGGAGCAGGTTGGTGACCTGTTCCGCGGCGAGGTCAAGGGTGGATTGGGCTTCCATCAACTGGTTGGAAAATGTCAATGACGCGGACTGGCTGGAGTCGAGACGGTTCGACAAGGTGAGCATGATTTCATTGCAACCGGTGATTTGGGCCTGCGCCAGCGCCAACTGGTTCGAACAACCGGCAAGCGCGCCGGCATCATTTTCATGCTGTGTGTTATCAGCCCGTTTGATCACGATGAGCGAGACGACCAACGCGGCGCAAGCCAGGGCGAGGATGGTGGGTAGATAGTGTTTCATACGGCGAGCAGCGCGCGCAAAGGAAATTCGCGTCCACTCATCGCTGGAAACTTCGCAAAGACGAAACCAATTGGACAAGAATGGATTTGTTACGATTCCGTTACGCCCGGATGCGAGGCGGCGCGATGTGTCTAATTTGAAAGTGACGTCAAAAAATGACAAATCGTCAAATCGGCATCGATAAACATCTTAACATGGAACTGGCGCGCCAGGAGGTAGCATTTATCGAGGTCGGTGGAATAATTGAAATTCTCCAAGGCAACCGTATTTCCCGACTTGAGATTGTCAGACACGATTTCCATCCAATTATCCTTACAATCCGCCCTATCGATCGTGACCGTCATTTATCGGCCGTTTGCCGGGGTTTGGGTTGCAACGCGTGTTTTATCGCCTCCAGCAACTCCTCGGGTAAAAATGGTTTTGGCAGCACCTCCGTTGCCCCGAGCCGCTGGGCAATCGACAGGAGCGGCAGGGCCAGCGAATCTCCGGACATCGCAATAATCGGAAAATCGGGAAATTGTTGCCTGAGCTTTTTTATCGTTTCCAACCCTTCCTGTCGGGGCATGAACAGATCGACCAGCGCCAGATCCACCGGCGTGGAATGGCACAACTGCAGGCCTTCCAGCCCGTCGACGGCCAAAACCACTTCGTGACCGGCTGATTCAAGGATCTCTTCGATGAGACTCCTCGTATCCGCCTCGTCATCCATGACCAATACGCGTGACATAATTATGGGATTATACTTGCTCCCAACTACTGATACGGATGCCAAAGCGAAATCTTTCAGGAAAGTTGAGCGTCGTCGTGGTGAGTCAGCGAGACCGGGATGGCTGGCCCCGGTCGTCCGGATAATTTGAACTTCAAAGGTTTGACGGATTTGATACGTTTTCGCGGGATGGCTGAAAGGAACCGGCCCTATTATTATGTTGGAAGAATATCAGTTTTGGTCTGCCAAAAAAACGAAGTTTTGGATTAGCGTGTCCGTTATGATATTAATTATCAGCGTTCTCCTGTTTGCCGTATATGGTTGGATTTTGTATCAGGAGAAAGTTCAGGATTCCGATCAGAACGCGAATCAGCCATCCCAGCCCGCGGCCACTCCGGGTAATGTGGGTAATCCCAGCCCAACGAACGCATTGGCACCCTCGTTATCGCCACTGCCACCGGCTACGAATCCAAATTAAAGTCTTACCGCCATGGCGCCAGGCATGCACAGGTCCGGTGCATCCGGTCAAAGGGCGGCGCCGTTTAGCGCGCAAAAGGATTTCCCGACAGGGGTTTCCCGCAATAAATGCAAAAGGTGCGTTTGGCCAGATTGGGTCTCCCGCAGGAGGGGCAGGTCACCGGCGGATCTTTGGCGGCGACTCCGTCCGCGGCCATCTTCCGCTGATCAATTTTCTGAATCAGTCCGTTCAAAACGTCGTCCGTATAGCCATGTTCCTGCTTCATCAACGTCCATAACGCCTCGGTGAGCATCAGCAGACGGTCAAGGTCATGTTTGAACAATTCAACATCCGTCCGTACCTCCCGGGCGTCATTTTCCGCCGCGGTGGCCGTGGCGGAGGCATAACTGCCGGACAGATCGGAACCGAGCATCATGGGGTAGAACATAATATTGAGTGGGCTTGGGTTGATATGTGAATTTCCCCGAAATCCACACGGGTTCGGGGTTTTCGCATCGTTCGGGGCAGTCTGGCGGGTTCCGGTCGACCGCTCAATTCCAACCTTTATGAAAATTTATAAACGATCGCGCCGGAGGCTGTCCGTTCGCCAGTTTGCGCCGGATTCCAACTGCGAGTGCGGCCAGACCCGGAAACAATGCGGTCGCGGGTTCGGGGACGGCCGTGCCGGTCAACACAACGTTGTCAAGAAACTGACAAGGGGTGTTGCCGTATCCCATGCCATACCCGCGCCGCATGTCGATAGCGATTTGATGCGTTCCCGCCGCAACGGTTCCGGAGTAGCTTAACGTCGAATGCAATATTTGTGAGACGCTGATGCCGCCGAAGGCGTCACTGGCGACCAGAGTTCCATCCAGCAGCAGTTCGAAGGTCCCGGCATCCGCGTTGTCGCCCGAACTGGTCACAGCAATATCAACGGAAATGTCCAGTTGGCCCGCATCCAGCGGCACATATTGGTAAATGCCGGCCCCCTGTCCCAGGCCGCCGCGGACAATGCCGGCGGTTTCACCAACTTCGAATTCCGCGCTGTACGAAGGCACGCCGGTGTTCGCCGTATCGAACTGGACCGCCCGGGCCACCGCCGTTCCGCCCTGCTCAACCCCGTAGGGCGTATTCGATCCGACCGTATTGAACAGGGTCCAGCCGGTAAGATCGCCGGTTTCAAAATTTCCGTTGACCAGCTGCGCCTGGGTGGTTCCCGCCATCGCAAACAGCCACGTGGGCAACAAGTATTTTAAGCAGAAGGATTTCATGGTCCGAATGCTGAGTTTACAGCCGAAGAATTGGAACGAAGTCACATTAGCAAATCAAGTCTAATATCAATTGTAAAATTAATCGAACTGTTGACAATTGCCCGCCTTTGTTTTGCAATGCGGGGCTTCGACGCGATAAACGGCAGAATCCTTCCGCCGATGGCGCAGGTGAACGCAGATAAAATTGAATCGGTGCAAATCTGCGTGACCCACGGATACCTTCCCGTCGAGCGGTTAAAACCCCGCATCGGACAGTTTTTTATTTTTGATAGACGAAGACTGTTCCCTCATTGGTCATGGTGAAGGTGTTTCCATTGACGTGGCCCATCGTCACGCCCGCTCCCTCCCAGTGCATGGTGAGTTCTGCTCCCTGGCGGGTATAGCTGGTTTTCACCTCGCGGGTCATGTCCTGCCCCGGCGGCAAAGCGAAGATGATTTGACTGCGGCAATGACTGTCAGCCGTAATGGTGAAGACCCCGGATTTGATGGTCGGCGACTCCCCTTCATGGAACAGGCTGCAAGGCAGGCTTTTTCCATCCACGCTGACCAGCGCATAAACCCCGGTGGGATCGAGGCTAGCGTTGCCGCCGGCTTCATTTTTGCACCCGGTCCCGGCCAGCACCAGGAAAACTGAAATCAAGCACAGCCCCAGGAAATGAGGCAAGGTATTTTGCGATTTGAGGTTTGGCGGGTTGGATTTTATTTTCATGAGGCAATCTTACTTTACAACATTAAAAATAACGCATTGATAATATCATTGCCCGCACCGGTGAAATCAATCCCATCGCAACACCGGCCGGCTCCATCATACTATCTGAAGCCGGGTGTCATTTTTTCTTGAAATTCCACCCCTCCGCAGAGGTATTTGACCCCGGAAACCCCGCAAACCGTCCCATATTCCTTAAATTTCAGCCAGTTTGTGTTAAATTTGGGCAGTCAGTCGGGTGGCTGACCAGATGGACAATATTAGGGTTGAACGGAAGCAATTATGAAAAGAACATGGATATGGTTTTTTGTCGGCAGGGCCGTTGACAGCCTGGTGGTCCGGCCCGTCCGCGTGGCTGCGGGGCAACGCCGACCCCACCGACAGCGGCGCTTCATCACAACCGCAACCCTGAACCCTCAAAACTTTTTTTAAAATGAAAACGTTTCCACAAATAGCCATTATGGCGCCGGTGAAAGATGCGCAGCCGGACCTGCAGAACGGTTCCCGGCCATGCCCGCCCGGCGCCCAACCGGTGGACACCCGCCCGGTCCCGCCGAAACGTTCGCTGTATCTGCTGTGCATTGACGATGACGAGCCGATCCTGCAAAGCATGAGAGATCTGCTGGCGTTTTTCGGGCATCTGGTGGAAGTGGCCCCCGGTGGAAAGTGCGGGATAGAAATGTTCTGCACGGCCATTCAAAAGGGCAAGCCTTTCGATGTGGTCATCACCGACATGAACATGCCGGAGGTCAGTGGCTACGCGGTGGCCCAGATGATCAAGACCGAATCCCCCCACACACCCGTCATCCTGATGACGGGCGCGGGCAACACCATAAGGGACTCCGGGGCTTTGTCGGCGTCCGTGGACGTCGTCGTGAACAAACCGCCGCACCTGGAAGCGCTGAACGCGTTGCTCCTCCGGATGGCAGGACCGGCATAGGCCGCGGCGGAGGGGTGCGATTGATAATTGCGGGTTGATTGTTACGGGGGGCCGGGATCAATCTGTTCCCCATAATGGACGACGAAACGTTTCTCAGACAATTCGAATCGACGGCCTGGCCAAAGGCCGAATGGCACCATCGCCAGCACATCAAGGTGGCTTACCTGTATGTGCGCCGGTATTCGCTGGAGACGGCGGCGATCAAAATCCGGGAAAACATCAAGGCTTACAACGCCGCCCACAATGTGGAAGACACCCTGTTGAACGGCTATCACGATACCATGACGCAGGCGTGGCTGCGGTTGGTGCATTTCACCCTGTGCGAATACGGGCCCGCAGAGAATGCCGATGCCTTTTTTGAGCAGCACCCGCAATTGTCGCAAAAACAGGCGCTGCGGTTCTTCTATTCAAAGGAGCGGTTTACCTCACCGGAAGCCAAGGCCGCATTCGTCCCGCCGGACCTGGCCCCGTTGCCCGAATCCCGCAAGCCGATCGAAAATTCCCAGGCCGTCATCCGCGATTGTAAAAAAGTGTAACCCGCAGGCAGGGGATTCGGTCTATCCAGCCAGCCACCGGTGAAGTTGCGGGTGGAAATCACGATCCTTTGCCAATATATGAAAAAGCTAATGTTGATTCTGGCGGTGGCGGCTTTCGCCTTTTCGCCGTTGATGGTGTCGCCGGCGGACGCGGGACAGGGTAAACACGCCCACGCCAGACATCACGCCAAACCTCATCACGGGAAACATCACCGTAAGGGCTGAATCTGAAAACAATTTGGTGGGGATCCGTTCCGAGCCGGACCAGATTTTGGTCCGGCTTTTTTTGATTTTCCAATTCGAACCCGGTGATGATGGCGGTGTTGGCCGACCATCGGATTTTACCGCCGGAACGCCGGAAGCGCGGAGGGGCAAATATCTTTGAGATTTGTCGTGGTTGTGCCCCGGGGCCTGTTATCCTGTCCGCCCATGAACATACTTATCGAAAACCAGGACACGCTCGAATATCTGTCGGGTGAAGGACAATGGACAAAAAATCCGCGCGACGGCAGAAGTTTTCCGGCGACGAAAATTGCGTTTCAGGCCGCGAAGCACGAGGCCATCGGCAAATTCAACATCGTCTGCCACATTCCCCAGACGGATCAGTTCATCAACCTGGACCACGGACGCGGCAAGGGGCTTCCCACCCCCGGCACCCCAGCATCTGCCGAAAACTCACCCGAGGCGGAGCCTTTGCCCTAGCACCGTTGGCCCTGAAATCGGGTAATCATCCGCCGATGGAAGATATTTACCAAAGAATGTGTGGACATTGAGGGATATAACCGTTCCAATGGATTAGTGTCAACCAAAGGCGTTCATGTTGATAGATTATTTTGGTAAATGGCTGTATCCGCACTTGCAGCCTTCACAGTACGAATTGAAGTTCAAAATCATCGTTGCTTCCATCGTGTTTGGCCTGGTCGCCGGCGGTGCCCTGGCGGCAGTGATGATTCTGCGCGGAGCCGTTGGCGAATAGAAATTCCCGGAGCAAACGTATGAGCCACTTAAGACAAAAGTATTCCATTTACCGGGATAATGATTTGGTCGCGGCGGATTTGCCGTCCCTGCCCTCGATCCTGAAATATGTCCGGAACGATGCCCGGCGGGAACATGCCCAGGGCCGGCCAGCCGGTTATCTGATCACCGGTTCGCTCGGGTTCAAACGCGCCGGAAGTCATTTAAAAGGCCGGATGGTCTGGGATACTTATTAAATTATTAAACGTCGGGCCCGGAGGCAGTCTCACTCCGGATCTTCGGGCTTTGGGCGGCGCTGAAGTCCGCGCACTGAGGCACAGGCGGCTGAAATAAAACTTGCGTTCACCCGGATCCGGGTGGACTTTGAGGCAACAAGCAAGACCGATTTGAGTTCAGGCTGGCTGGGGAGTGAGGAAAAGTTCTCCTTCTGTCTTCAAAAGAGAAAGTTGAGATTTGTTTTATGATGACGTTCCTTTTTTGGTGCGCCATTGGAATTGTGGCCGGAACCGTTTTCGGCTCCCTGTTCGAATGGCTGTTGCACCGTTATTTGATGCACCGATCCTTCCTGGTGAAGTTTTTCCGTTATCCCTTTGAACGGCACGCCCTCGTGCACCATCACATTTTCAAGGCTGACCATACGTATCATCTGGTGCACGAGCCGGACAAAAAGACGATCCCCATGGCGTGGTGGAACGGACCGGTCCTCGTGGCGCTGGGCCTGCTGCCGTTTCTGGCCTGGGCGCTGCTTTCGGAAAAGTGGGGGGTTCTGTGCGGCGCGGCGGTGGCCAGCACGCTGTACTTCACCGCCTACGAATACATGCACTGGTGCATGCACCTGCCGAAGAGACGGCACGTGGAACGTTCAGGAATCTTCTTCCGCCTGAACGGCCATCACCTGTTGCACCATCGCTACATGCACAAGAATTTCAATGTCGTCCTGCCCTTGGCGGACCTGTGCCTGGGAACGTTGCTGTTGCGCTCAAAGATCGCCTTTCCCCAGGCCCAGGGCCCTTCCGTCCCCAACGTCCAGCCGAAGGGAAACCGGCCTTTCCGGATGCCGGCCGCCGCCACGGTCAAGCGGGCTTGAACCAGCCTTCCCCCAGGATATTGAGGGACCGGTTCACTCCGTCTCCGCCTCCCGCCCGCTTGCGTCATTTGCCAGATCGTGTTTAATCTTTCCCCGACCGGCGTCCCCCTGCGTTGGCTCAAATGGAAAGCCGCAGGCACGCCGCTCCAGTGGCCGAAGGAATTTTGATGAACACGACCAATCCGCCGCCCGATTCGCCGTGGGAACTGGTGCATGACACCATTGTCGGACGCATTTACAGCCATTTTTCCCATCACGAATCCTCCACGGGAACACGCATCCTGCTGATTGTTGTCCTTGCCATCATCGTGCATGTGCTGGTGAAAATCACCCGGCACCTCAGTGAATGGCTCATCCATAAAAGCCAGGCGCAAAAAAATCCGCTCGGTTTCGTGACGCAACAACCAAAATTCATCACCCTCACCCGGCTCATTGTCAGCGGCATCACCTTTGTCATCTACTTTTTTGCCATCGGTCTCATCCTGCAGGAATTCGGCGTCAACCTGACGGCCTATCTGGCGAGCGCGTCGGTCGTCGGCCTGGCCATCAGCTTCGGCTCACAGGGCCTGGTGCAGGACGTGGTCATCGGCCTGACGTTGATTTTTTCGGATGCGATGGACATCGGCGACATGGTGGAAATCTACTGCTCGACGACCGTCATCGGGCGGGTGGAGGAAATCGGGTTGCGCTTCACCGTGCTCCGGAATTTTTACAACCAGGTGGTGTTCATTCCCAATCGCACCATCGCCAATGTAAGCCGGTTTCCGCACGGCGGCGTCTATGCGTATGCAGACATCCAGATTCCGGCAGAGGCGGATCGGGACCGGGCGGTGGGGGCCATTCGGAACGTGGCCCGGGGCATGTGGGCGCAATTTGCCGCGATTATTTTGAGCGAACCGGAGATTGGCCCGGTGGAAACGGCCCGGGGCGGCAACTGGGATTTTGTCCGCGTCCATTTCAAAATCTGGCCGGGGCAGGGCGGGCTGATTGAGACGACGTTCCGGCAGCAGATGGTCAACG
The DNA here is from genome assembly GCA_021324235.1 of Verrucomicrobiota bacterium. Lineage (GTDB taxonomy): Bacteria > Verrucomicrobiota > Verrucomicrobiia > Limisphaerales > UBA11358 > UBA11358. The sequence continues at coordinate 45,286 of JAJPJM010000157.1, read as the reverse complement.
CCATGAAAACCTTCAATCCGAATTATACCGACTGGCAGGTGGCGGTGACGTATCGCAACCTCACCGCGGTGAAAAGGTAAACCTGCACCGGCCTGATTTTGCCGCCGCCAGACGGTCCGGCGGTTATTCACTCGTGTTCCTGTCCCCGCCGGGCTAGGGTAATCTTCATGTTATTGGTCACGTCGAACAAGTCCCGACGCCTTTTGTATATCCGCTATATCGGACGGGTACAACCGGCGGAATTTCAACGCAGCCGGGAAGACCTGACCACACAACTGGGGGAGCTGACTTCGGGTTTCCGGTTGCTGGCGGATTTCAGCCAGTTGGAGTCCATGCAGTTGGATTGCGAGGCGGAGCTGGGCCGGATGATGGAATTGATCGGTCGGGCGGGTGTGGATTTGGTGGTTCGGGTCATTCCCGATCCGAGCAAGGACATCGGGATGAACATCCTGACGGTTTTTCATTATCCCCACCGTCCGCGGGTGGTCACTTGCGAAAATCTGGTTGAAGCCGCCATGGCTCTGGAAGATTAAGGAGCCGTTTTCGCAGCGGACCGTGCGCGAGGGGCGCAAGGGCCCGGACGTTACGGGAGCCGCCCGACACCGGCTTTCAAAAAAAACAGCGCTAAAACCGAAAAAGCCGCTGACAACGCGCACGGTTTCATTTAAAGGTGAGCGCAAAACCAATTCCATTATGAGCAACCAGCTTCAGGGAAAAGTAGCACTCATCACCGGCGCCAGCGCCGGCATTGGACAAGCCTGCGCGCGCGCCCTCGCCGGTGAAGGCGCCCATCTCGCCCTGACCGCCCGCCGCCGGGAGCGGCTGGATCAATTGAAGCAGGAGGTCGAAGCCACCGGCGCCAGGACGGTGACGGTCACCGGCGACGCCCGCGAGGAAGCGACGGCGGTCGAGACCGTCAAGGCCGCCATCGATGCGTTCGGCCGTATTGACATCCTGATCAACAACACGGGCGTGGGAAACTACAAGAACCTCGTGAACACCAGCGCCGCCGAATATGACGAAATGATGGACACCAATGTCCGGTCCACGTTCCTGTTCACGCGGCACACGGTGCCCGTGATGTTGAAACAAAAGTCAGGGACGATTCTCATGATTTCCTCGATGGCCGGTGTTTACGGTTTTGGCGGCGAGGCGGTGTATTGCATGACGAAGTTCGCCCAGGTCGGTTTCGCGCAGGCGCTCGACCGCGAGTTGCGTGAGAGCGGCATCAAGGTCGGCGCCATTTGTCCCGGCGGCGTGAAGACGGAATTCGCCCTCGGCAAGGGGCGCACCGAACAATCGGTCAAGGCTTCCGACATGCTCGACGCGGGGGACGTGGCGGGTGTGGTGTTGATGGCCTGCAAGCAATCCCCCAAGTCGCGCATCATTGAAGTGCAAATGCGCACCATGGCCGAAGGACTGGCGTAAACCCGCCGGCCAGCAGTTGAGCCAGCCGGCATTTCCGGAGACGGGGACAAAGCGGCCTAGACGCTGCGTTTGGGCCTCGTCATCGCCACCAAAATTCCGAGCCAGGCAACCAGCGCCAGAGTGAGCAAAGGAATGATCCACGGCGGCAGCAGGTGGTGGATTTCGGTCAGACTGACTCCACGATCGGCCGCCATCCAAATGTCCAGGCGGCAGTTCAATATCAACAGAATCACTCCCCAAACCAGGGCCAGGCGGCCGGCCACGTTTCGCGTCGCCGCCACACCGGTTTTGCACTGAAGCCGCATGAAATGCGCGCCCCCCAGAGCCATCATCGTGGCCGCGATGATGGCGGCCCATAACAGATCATTTGCCCGCCACGCGCTTTCGATCAACCCCGAGAAACACGCCACGTACACACCAACAGTGACGGCGATGCTCCGGCCCAGGTCCAGCGGTCGATGGGCCGGCGCGCCAGCGGTTTCGTCATTCTGACGGCGGATGGCCACGATGCGCCGGAACATCACGGCACAGAACGTGACGATGACGAACGCATACAACCACCAAAAACCCGCCATGGCGGCAAAAAAGGTGCGATCGCTCCACTCCAGTTGCCGGCTCAAGGCCCGCATACCGAGCTGTCCGGGGATGCACCAGGCCAGCACAAAAATCCACAGACTGATGAACGCAAACTTCTTGACCCGGCGTTCCGCGGCGGTGGGAGCGGCCCGGACAATCAGCCAGTGCGCCAGCATGCCGCCCACCACCCCGATCATCGGGGCCAGCCACGCTCCCAGCAGACCCGACTTGGCCGCCACCGTGCCTTTGCCGGCCAGACCGGCACCCGCTGCGGCCATCGGGGCGGCCGGTAATGCCGCGAGCACCGCCCCGGAAAAAGCCCGGCCCGGCGACGTCCGGCTCAGCGTGTTTTCCACAAACGCCTGGACCTCCTCCTGCAATAATTTGCGCCCGCGCGACAGTCGTTGCTTGACGGCGTCTTCGGACAATTCCAGTTCCGCCGCCACCTGTTCGATGGACCGGTGTTCGCGATAAAACAGGATGAGCGGTTCGCGATAAAGCTCCGGGATTCGTTCGAGGGAACGCCATAAAATCGCCTCCTCCTCCCGGCCAATGGTTTGTTCCGAAGGCAGCGCCTCGCGCGCCGGCGAGTCATCCACCTCCGTCAATGGCCCGGCCGTATGCACCGGCTCGCGCCCCTCCCGCTGAAGGTTTTTGCGGATCCGGTTGCGGACAATGCCGCACAGCCAGGCGCGAAGTTTGTCGGGTTCGCGCAGGAGCCGGAGATGTTTCCAGGCGGTGATGAACGTTTCCTGGGCCACGTCCTCGCTCAGGCCAAGATGGCCGATGCGACTGTAGGCCAGCGAACAGATCAGGATCTGATAGCGCGACACAATGCGGCTGAAGGCGTCCCGGTCGCCGGCCAGGGCGCGCGAAACCAGCTCGGCATCACTCTCTTGTACCGCAGTCACGTTTCCATTGGTTGTCATATCGTTTAATATGTCCCTCGCCAAGTCAATGAGGTGACAGAAAATCGGCGCTGAATCCCTGGGCCACGCCCGTACCCGCCCGGAAAACGTCAAAAAAACCCGCCATATCCGGCCAAATTTCCGGAAATCCGGCGTTGACAGCCCGGCGCTTTTCTGGTCTTCTCATACCCCTTTTGCGGGAAATTTTATGTACGCCGTATTGGAAACCGGAAGCAAACAGTATCGTGTGGCCGCAGGCGACACGGTGGAAATTGAACGCCTGGCCATCGAGGCCGGCCAGCCCGTCACGTTCGACCGCGTGCTGCTGGTCAACCGCGACGGCAAGGTGAGCGTGGGCGCGCCCACGGTCAGCGGAGCGAGCGTCGTGGCCGATGTGGTGGAACACAAGCGTGGTGAGAAGACGCTCACGTTCAAAATGAAACGCCGCAAAGGGTATCACAAAACAATCGGCCATCGCCAGGAACTGACGGTGGTGAAGATCAAGGAAATCAAAGCGTAACATCGGGCCTCGGGCCCGGCGTCCGGCTTCCCGGAACCCGGACGCCAGAACCCCAGCCCCCAAAAAAATTTATGGCACATAAGAAAGGTCAAGGCAGCGTCCGCAACGGCCGCGACAGCGCGAGCAAACGGCTCGGCGTAAAAACGTTCGGCGGCGAATTTGTCACCGCCGGCAGCATTATCATCCGCCAGCGCGGCACGAAATTTGAAGCGGGCCAGAATGTCGGCACCGGTCGGGACTGGACGCTCTTTGCGCTCGTGGACGGCAAAATCGCCTTCGACAAGAACGGACGGCGCGTGAATGTAAAGGCCGAACCCGCCGCGAAGAACTAAACGGCGCAATTGAATTTTAAGGCGAGGCCTGGCGCCTCGCCTTTTTTATTTCCGCTGGCCTTAAACTTGATCCTAATCTCATTGGGCGGCGGGGATTAAGATTACGATTAAAAGCGGGATTAAGACGGCTGACGCATGTTTGTTGACGAAATTAAAATTTACGCGCGGGCCGGGCACGGTGGCAAAGGCTGTGTCGCGTTCCATCGCGAGGCCTATATCGCCAAGGGCGGTCCCAGCGGCGGCAACGGCGGACGGGGCGGCAGCGTGATTTTGCAGGCCGACCACGACCTCAACAATCTCATCGCGCAATATTATCAGCCGCGCCTGATCGCCGAGGAAGGCGAAGGCGGCCTGGGCAAGGGCATGGACGGCCACGCCGGCAAAGACCTCGTGATCAAAGTCCCGTGCGGCACACTCGTCTGGCGGTTGGCGGGCGGGGCCAAGGAAGTTCCGGAGGACGAGGATGAAGCCCCGGGCAGCAAACCGGTGTTGCAAACCAGCACGGGCAAACGCCCGCTGTTTCGCCGGGCGGGCGGCGACCTGGCGGTGGAAATTGATTTAAGCAGGGAAGGAGCGGGGCAAGCCCCCGCCGGTTCATCGCCCAAAGGCGAACGGGTCGCCGACCTGACCCAGCACGGCCAGCAATTTGTTCTGTGCCAGGGCGGTCGCGGCGGCCTGGGTAACCGTAATTTTGCCACGGCCGCGCGCCAGACCCCGCGTTTCGCGCAGCCGGGCGAGCCGGGCGAGGAAGGCGATTTTCTGTTCGAGCTGCGCATCATCGCCGAGGTCGGCCTGGTCGGTTATCCCAATGCCGGCAAATCCACGCTGCTCACGGCCATTTCCAAGGCGCGCCCGAAAGTCGCGCCGTACCCGTTCACCACCCTGCACCCGCAAATCGGCATCGTGGAATACGAGGACTTTCACCGGCTCACGGTTTGCGACGTGCCGGGTTTGATTGAAGGCGCGCACCAGAATGTCGGCCTGGGCCATGCCTTTCTGCGCCATATCGAGCGCTGTAAAATCCTGGTGCTGCTGCTGGACATGGCCGGCACCGACAATCGCGCGCCCTGGAACGATTACAAAAGCCTCCTGTGCGAACTGGAACTGTACGATCCCGCGCTGCTCGACAAGCCGCGCCTGGTCGTCGCGAACAAAATGGACGAAACCGTCGCGGAAAAAAACCTGAAGCAGTTCAAAACCAAGGTAAAAAAAGTTTCGCCGCTGCCGATTTCCGCCGCGTTCGACCAGGGCGTCGATAAATTCAAGAAACGGATCCGCGAAGCCGTGGCCGAGGCAACGAAGGATTGAATGGTTGGCCGGGTTCGCGCTCCGGGCGCGGAGACCGCGCCCTGCTCATTTCAGGAAAGCGACGGCACGCTTCCTTCCAATTCCAAAAACCGCATCACGCTGTCGCCGTGCTTGAGCGCCTTCACTTCGTGCCAGGGCCGGGCCAGACTGAGCGTGTCGCGCCGGGCGTGGCCAAGGATGAACCGCCCGCCGGGCGCCAGCAATTTCGGCAGATTCGCATCGTCCAGCAATTGTTGGGCAACCGAAGTCGAACGGTGTCCGACGTTTTTCTCGCCGTAAGGCGGGTCGGCCAGGATCAAATCGAACTGCCGGCCGCCTTCCGCCAGTTGATGGACGGCCGGAAACACGTCCTGGATGCGGACCTCCAGCGCGGCGTCAAAATTCGCCGAGCGCGCGTTGGCGCGGATGAATTCCGCGTGCCGGTGCGACTTCTCGAGGCATAGTGCCGAGACGGCGCCGCGGCTCAGGCAATCCAGACTCAACGCCCCGGTGCCGGCAAATAATTCCAGCACCCGCGCGCCGACCACCCGCGCGCCCAAGCTGTTGAAAACCGCCTGTTTGACCAGGTCGGGCGTGGGACGAACATCGAATCCCTTGGGAACCTTGAGGATCCGCCGCGCTGCGTTGCCACCGGTGATGCGCATGAGTTTATTTGGGAGGGTCGCCGTGCCGACGACCCAAATTCAGGGACGGCGACCCGCCGTCCCTCCCGAAAAATTATTTAAAAATCTCGTTAAAAAACAATTTCATGTATTCCCAAGAGCGTTGGTCCGCCTTTTCGTTGTAGGCCACCCCTTTGGAATTGTCATTACCCGCCATCGGCTGGGTGAAGGCATGGACCGCCCCGCCGAATTTGACGAGCTGCCAGTCCACCCCGCCCCGGCGCATTTCATTTTCCAGTGCGGCAATGTCCTGCGGCGATGAAAAAGGGTCATCCGCGCCATGCAGCACCAGCACCTTGCATTTGATGTTTTTGCCGTCATCCGGATTGGGCGCATCCAGTCCGCCGTGAAAGCTGACGACGCCGTTCAACGGCGCGCCGCTGCGCGCCAGTTCCAACACGGTGGTGCCGCCGAAACAATAACCGATGGCGGCAATGTGCCCGGGATCCACCAGCGGCTGCCGGCGCAACGCGTCCAGCCCGGCATTGACCCGCGCCCGCAACAACTGCCGGTCGCCTCCCTTGTACTTGCCCACCAGGGCGCCGGCTTCCTGCGTGTTTTTCGGACGGACGCCCTTGCCATAAATATCCGCGCAAAAGGCAACATAGCCGAGCCGGGCGAGCATCTCCGCGCGGTGCTTTTCGTAATCGGTGAGCCCCATCCATTGATGCACCACCAGCACACCGGGCCGCACGCCCGGAAGGGCGTCGTCCCAGGCAACGAAACCTTCCAAGGTTGTGTCGCCCTGTTTGTATTCAATCGTCTTCGTCTGGATGGCGGCCTGAACCGAAACCGCGCAGACAGCGGCCATGGCAGCGGACAGGATCTTTTTCATGGCGTTACGATAACCGTTTCCGGCCAAATTGCCAACAGCTTGACACACACCATGTCCGGCAGGCTTCCTGTGCCGGTGCAACCACTGGGACCGCCGGATTCGCACCACCTTGACGCCGCCGTCGGGTGGCTGGGGCTGGGTTGTGTCGCCGAGGCGCAGGCCGAACTGGATTTGATTTCGGCGATCCAACAAAAACATCCCGCCGTGCTGGAGGCGCGCTGGACCATTTGCGCCCGCGAACAACGCTGGGCCGACGCGCTGAAAATTGCGCAGGCCGAACTGACGGCGGCACCGGACGATTGCGCCGGCTGGCTGCATCGTGCCTATGCGTTGCGCCGCGTGCCGGACGGCGGGTTGCCGCAAGCCTGGGAAGCGCTGTCGCCGGCGGCGGAGAAATTTCCCCACGAACCGGTCATCGCCTACAATCTGGCGTGCTACGCCTGCCAGCTGCAACAACCCGACGTTGCGCGAGAATGGTTGCAGCGGGCGATGAAAGCCGGCGACCCGGATGCCCTCAAACAAATGGCCCTGGCCGATGACGATTTGCAACCGCTGTGGACGGAAATCCGGGAATTATAACCTGGGAAAGCCTCGCCATCCTCAAACACAGGCAACCTTCAGACTGCCGCCCCCGGCCATTTGGAAACCCGACGGCAACGAGCCCGTTTATGCCGCGACAAAAGCGGACCAACAACCCGGCGCGAACTCAGTGGGCGTCCAGGCGGAAAAATTGTTTCCCGCCGGGGGTGATCCCGTTAGTGACGTAGTATTGACTTCCCACGATGCCGGGCGCTCCGGCGGGCGTCCAGGTGACCGGCGGATTGAGCGCTGGCGCCGATTCCAGCACGTACCCGACGGCATTGGTCGGCCACGACAAAATCACCTGGGCAGGCAGGTGAGCGATGTTCAACGTTGGCGGGATCAGTTCATACGCGCCGATATCAATCGTGCCGCCGACAATGCGTGGAAAACCGGGGCCACGCTGGTCAAACGGCGGGGCGTCGGAGTTGTCGCCGGCGTTGATGGCGGGGCTGTTCGAACCGGTCAACAGGGCGCAGGTCAGGGTCGGACCGCCGTTGTTGGCAAGCGGACCAAGTCGCGCGTTCAGCGGAGAACTGGTGCTGCCGGTCAGATCCGAGGTCAGCCAGCCGGTGGTGCTGTTGGTAATGCCGATCAGATTGTGGCCCAGGGACAGAACCGCGCCGTTGAATGTTTGAAGATCATCAATGACCGCGCTGCCGGAATCGCTGTTTCCGGCAATGATCGTGTTTTTAAGCTGAGGTGGCTGGCCGCCGTAGCCGCCGCCGTAGGCCGCGTCCGAATTTCCGGTAATGGTACAATTCGTCAGCGAGACGGTGGCTCCGGTGTTGGCAGCGATTCCACCGACTTGAAACGGCGAGCTGTTGCTGGCGACCGTGCAGTTGAGCATTTGCAACTGACTGCCGAAGTGAACATAAATTCCGCCGCCGACTTCGCCGGCCTCATTGGTTGGCCCGACGGTGCAGCCCGTCAGGTTCAAGATATTGGTGCTGTAAATGCCGCCTCCCCAGCCCAGACCGCTGTTGGGAGCGGAATTGCCGTAAACGGCGCAATTCATCAGAGTCAAAGCGCCGGCATTGTAAATGCCGCCTCCCAGATTGGGGTTCGGAACGGACCCACCCGCCAGCCCGTCCGCAACGCTCAATCCGGAAATGGCGACGATCACTCCCGGCGGAATATCGAAGACGCGGCTCAATTGATTGCCGCTGACCGTCAACAGGTTCGCGCCCGGACCATTAATGTTCAGATTTTGAGCCAGCAACAATTCGCCGCTGGTCAGGTAAATGGTCCGGCCGGCGAGACCCGGATCGAAGGTAATCGTTCCGCCCGGATAAATGTCCGTGATGGCCTGCCGCAACGATCCGGGACCGCTGTCGTTGGTGTTTAAAACACTGAGGTTGGTGGCCACAATGTCAATCGGGGTGGTGGCGGTTGCTCCATCCACGGTGGCGCCCGCGCTGCCCGGGCCGACAACATTGCCCGCAGTGAAGAGGGCGGTGGCCGTCCCGGAACTTTGAATGGTCGTCTGCGCACCGGAGATGATTCCGCCCACGGCATTGCCAAACGTCACGGGCATTCCCACCAGCAGGCTCAGGTTCGCCGGCGCGATGACGTCGCCAACGGAATTGATTTCAAACGTCGCGTCCAGCACGGCGATATTGTTAATCAAAACCGGGTTGGGACTGGCGAACAGATTCAGTTCCAGCCAGGCCGCCACGCTGGCGCCGGAGACCGCCGGGCCGGGACCGGCGTTGGACGCCCACCAGTTGTTCTCGGCACTCGTAGCGGCTCCGTTGCTCGTATGATTAAAAATGGCGCTGCCACCACCCGGCGCCGTGTTGCCCTCGAATCGCGAAAAACTGACGTTTAACGTGCCCGAGTCCACATAAATCGCGCCGCCCTCCTGCAACGCTCCGCTGACCGAATTGCTGGTGAAGCTGGTGCTGTCCACATTCAGCGTACCGGTGTTCAAGTCGATGGCACCGCCGACAACATTGCCGGTGTACAGGCCGATCACCGAATTGCCGGAGAACGTCGAGTCGCTGAGGCTGTGCACGGCATTGCTGGTGCTGTTGATGTAGATGGCGCCGGCGCCATCCGGTCCGCTGGCGCTCGTGTTGGTGAGTCCATTGTTCACGAAAACGGATGTGTCAATCTCCAGCGTGCCGCCACTGCCGCCGCCCGCCATCGTGGAGGCAATGAAGGCGATGGCTCCGCCGGGGCTGGCGGCCGAAACATTATTTGAAAACAGGCAGCCCGTGACGTTTAAATTTCCACCGGCCATTTGCACACCGCCGCCCGGTTGCGCGGTATAATTCGTGTTGGGTGGCGTGCAGGAATTGTTGGCGATGATACAATCCGCCAGTGTGAGCGTGTCGAGCGGTTGGTTGGTCAGGCCGCCGGCCAGAATCCCCGCGCCTCCCAGCAGGTCAGCCCGGTCATGGCCGCCTTGAATGGTGATGCCAATCAATCCGACGGCCGCGCCACCGGCGGAACTGGCGTCAAGGTTGAATACGCGGTTGGAGCCGTCGGTCTGGTTGACGATGGTGTTCAGCGCGCTGCCCGTGGCCAGAATGGTGTTGGTCTCACCGCCGCCGGGGGCCATGTCCAGCTCTCCGAGCGTCAGATTATAGGTCCCGGGCGGGAGCAAAATAGTCGTCGCGCCGGCCTGCGCATTGGCGGCTTCAATCGCCGAACGCAGGGAAACATGCCCGCTGGCGTCCCGCGGCGACGTGGCGGGGCTGGCAGCATGGGTGTCCGTGGCCGTGTTGACGGTGAACGGCCCGGACGCGAGCAGCGATTGCGAAACCAATGACGCAAACGCCACCAGCACCGGAAAAATGTTTCGGATCCGTATCATTTACGATCTCGCCGGAAAAATTCCCTGCAACGCGATGATAAAATTCAGCACCAGATAGGGCTGCAGGTTGTTGTGCGGCAGACCACCGCCCGCGGACAGCACTGCCTGCGGACTCATGATCCCCGGAGCGCCGCCCGCGGCGGCGGCATACATGTTGGTCGGGGTCTTGCCCATGTGCGCCGTTGAAAAAACAGCGCCAATCGGACTGTTCACATCGCCACCGATGCTGCTGACGGACACGCCATGAGTGTGTGACGGCAACTGCGCCGAAACCAAAGTGACCGCCGTCTCCCCTCCGGACTGGCCCTCGACGTAATTGGACAGGCCGGCCCCATTTCCGGCGTCCAGAGGGGCGGCGCCCTGCAAATTGGGCAGCGCGAAGTTGCTTTTTCCGTCGCCACCGTACGTTGTGCCCAACAGTGAAAAGAGCGCGGTGTTCTGGCTGATGGGCATCACCTGTCCGTTGCACAACGCCCAGCCGAGCGGCGCGAAATTGAACGGAACAATCCTGATTTCGGCAACGAATTGATCGGACATAAATATTGTTCAGCTTTGTGACGGAAAAATTCCCTGCAAGGCGATGACAAAATTCAGCACCAGAAAGGGTTGCAGGTTGGTGTGCGCCTGGCCGCCGCCGGCGGAACCAACGGTGGCGGAATTCAGGGTCCCGGTCGGTGTGGAATTGAAACCGGGCTGATTTCCATTCGCAAAAAAATTATTTTGCGGACTGCCCTGGTTGGCCGGGTTCGAACTGACCACCGGCGGATGCGTATGACCCGGCATTTCCGACAGGGTGAGGAGATGCGCCGTTTCGCCGCCGGTCTGACCCAGAATGAAATTATTGCCCATATGCATCGGCACCCGACCCTGCAAATTGGGCAGGGCAAACGTGGTTCGTCCATCGCCTCCGTAGGTCGTGCCCAAGAGCGAAAAGAGCGCCTGATTCTGGTTGATCGGCAAAATCTGACCGTTGCAAAACGCCCAACCCTTGGGGGGGAAGTTGAAGGAAATAATCCGGATTTCTGACAGGTAGGGCGATGACATGGCTCAAGTTTGTGACGGAAAGACCCCGAACAGGGAAATGATGAAATTGACCGCCAGATAGGGCATCCGGTTGTCATGCGCCAGATTGCTGCCGGCCGTCGTCAATGCGCCGGCGTTCATCTGGGCGTTTGGCGGCTGGTCGCTATATTGGCTGCCGGTCCAGTTTGCCCACACATTGTTCACGGGAAAATCGATGCGATACGCCGGGTTGTTGACGCTGCCGCTGCCCGAACTGGCCTGCACTCCATGGGCATGAACCGGGATCTGGGTCGGACCCAAGGCCACGGTTTCCGCGCCACCACTCTCACCCAGGACATAGCGATTGCCCTGTGAATCGGTGCCTTGATGCAAGGGAAGACGGCCCAGCAAATTGGGCAGGGCAAAAGTCGTTTGTCCGTCACCGCCATAAGTCGTGCCGATGAGCTGGAAAAGCGCCGTATATTGCGAAATCGACTGTAACGACCCGTCGCAAAACGCCCAACCCACCGGCGCAAAAATGCCCGCAAAGATCCTGATTTCACCAATGTAGGGATTGCTCATCGTTCAACAGGGTAACCGGTTGAAAACCGCCTCATAACAATCGTGCCCCGGATCCTGCCCGACGCGGACCGGCACGATAAACAGGGGAAACCGCCCGAGATCGGAATGCTCGAAGACATAAGTATTTTGCGGCAACATGGGTCCGGCGGTGCGGCGAAAGAGCACGGAAAAATTTTCGTTTCGGGCGTCGGGCGCGATGTGGGCGCCGGGATCGGCGGCCTGATACCGTTCGGCCACCATCAGTTTCAATCGGGTCGCCGCCGCGGTTTCAGCGTGGACGGTGAAAATCGACCCGGTATTATCCCGGAAAACATCGAACCCAATCCGGTTCCTGGAAAGCCCGTCCGCCCGGACTGATTTTGAAAAAAATGCCGCCGGCACAAATCCCGCCGCCAGCGTCAGGGTGGAACAATTGATTAAAAATTGTCGGCGTGTGGGCATTGCGGTTATAATAGTAATCCAACTAATCACAACGTTCAATTTCTTAATTATAGGGTATTGCGAATGAATGACTTGGGCGACCGGATTAAATCGGGATTTGAGGACATTGTGCTAAGGCCCGAAGCAGCGGCAGACGAAATCTTTTTGTTTGAGGTTTACGCCGGTACGCGACAGGAGGAGCTGGATTTGACCGATTGGGATGCCCCGACCCGCGCGGCCTTTTTGGATATGCAATTCAAAGCCATGCGCCAGGGATACCGCACCATGTTTCCGACCGCGGACTTCTCCATCATCCTGCGCGGCCCGGAGCGAATCGGGCGGATGATCATTCTCCGGCTGGACCGGGAGATTCGCGTGGTGGATCTGGCGTTGCGGCCCGGATTCCGAAACCAAAAAATCGGCACGTTCCTGATGCAACGTGTGTGTGCGGAGGCGGCGCGGGCGGGCAAAACCGTGACGCTCTCCGTGTTGAAAAACACGCGGCCCGTCGGGTGGTACCGGCGGCTGGGCTTCGCCACCGCCGGCGAAGCGGGCTTTTACGAAGAAATGGAATGGCGACCGACCGGATTCACTCCGGCCGGATCAGGCGGTTGAAAACCGCCTGATACTGCGTTCCGGCGTCGGTCTGCCCGACCGGTACAATGAACAGATCGAAACGGCCAAGCTGGTCATGCTCGAAGCGGTGAATGCGCTGCGCCAGAATCGGGCGGAGGGGGCCATGGAACAGCAACGAAAAGTTTCCGGAGGGCGGGGAGGAACCGGAGGCGGCGGGTGTGGCCTCGACCAATTCCAGTTCCACGGTGTTCCTGGCATCCGCCTGCACGCGAAACCGCGAATGCCTCAAGCCGGCAAAATCCGCGAGGCTGAGTTGTTCCAGCGATATCTCTCTCATCGGGACATGCAAGCCTACCGGCAACACCGCCGGTCCACAATAGCGCATTCCGTCCCCTCCCGGCCCGGTCGCCGGCGGCGGCGGAAAAATTTCCCCATCACCCGCTCCTGGCATACAATCCTCCCGTTACTTGAGGATTGCAAAGACCATTCTGGCGGTGAATGAATTGCGCGTCGAGCGCGGCGGCATCGCCATCCTCGACGGCGTGTCCTGGCGCGTGGAACGCGGGCAACATTGGGTGATTCTGGGCGCGAATGGTTCGGGCAAGACCTCGTTGCTGAGCGCCTTGACGGGTTACCTGACGCCGACGGCGGGGGAAATTTCGCTGCTCGGCAAAAGCTACGGCCAGGCGGACTGGCGCGAACTGCGCCAACACATCGGCCTGGTCAGCTCCGCCGTCCGGCAGATGATGGCCGACGACGAACCGGCGCTCGAAACCGTCGCCAGCGGCAAATACGCGATGATTGATTTCTGGGGCCGCCTGACGCGGCCCGACAAGATCCGCGCGCGGCGGATTCTCCGGCAAATTGACTGCCTCCTCCTGGCGGAACGCCCCTGGCGGGTGCTCTCGCAAGGCGAACGGCAGCGGGTATTGATCGGCCGGGCGCTGATGGCCCGGCCACGGGTGTTGATTCTCGACGAACCCTGCGCCGGGCTGGATCCCGCCGCCCGCGAACATTTCCTGCAATTTCTCCAGCGGCTGGGCCGGGACCGGAATGCGCCGACGCTCGTGCTGGTGACGCATCACGTTGAGGAAATCATGCCGGTGTTTTCGCACGTGCTGATTTTGAAAAACGGCCGGGTACTCGCCGCCGGGGAAAAATTAAAAATGCTCAAAACCAGAATCTTGTCGCGGGCGTTCAATGCCCGGACACGGCTGCGAATCCGGACGGGGCGTTACCAGATGGGCGTGTCGCCGAAACGGGGGGTTGTGGTCTGACCGGTTTCCGGAACGGCGGCATGCCGTTCCTCCGCCATTTTCAAGCCGTCACTGCGGCGGCTTTTTCGCTCCAGCCGAACAATCGCTTGGCCTTGATGACCTGGGCAATGGGCGGCGGGACGAGCTTTTCCCAGGAAGCGTCGCCGGCCTTGATCCTGACCAGCACGTCGCTGGAATAAATCTTCAAATAATCGGGGTTGTAATTGCGGATGTTTTCCACAAACCGGTTTTCGACCAGGTGCGCGTAGAGATGGCGCAGGTTCGGCGCGACTTCCATGTTTTCCACGGTGGTCAACTTCCCGGTTTTGCGGTCGAGGGACGGGTAAACGTACAGTTTGGCGCTGTTCTTGAACAACTGGCCGAGCGATTCCATCAGTCCGCCCTCGAGGTCGGTATAAAAACTTTCGTCCATCACGTCGCGCAACCGGACCAGGCCCAGCGGCAGGCCGATGGTTTTTTGCGTATATTTCGAGAGATACATGACCAGGCGGTGGTAACGCAGGAAACTGGAAATGAGCACGGTCTTGCCCAGCGCACTCAAGGTGTCCACGCGGTCCAGAAAATCGCGGTGATCAATCACATCGTCCACCTGCAACTGGCGCAGGGTCATTTCCGTGATGACCACCGGCGTTTCGCCTTTGAGCGATTCCTCCTTGAGGAACTGTTCCTGCGCGCGCTCCAGCATGTCGAGCATGGGATTGGTGAGGGGCCGGAAACTGCCGCGTTCGACCAGCACCGGCTTCTTGTAGAGCACCTCGCCCGCCACGACCGTTTCGCCGTCGGCGGTGAACATGGCGGTGTCCGTGAGTTCCTGCTCCACCAGTTGCAACGCCATCAGCCGGTTGTCCACGTCGGTAAAGCACGGCCCGGAGAATTTGATCATGTCCACCTCCATCCGGTCGCGGGACAGATCGTCCATGAGCCGGCCGATCAAGGCCTCCGGTTCGTGATGATGATAAAACGCGCCGTGGATCAAATTCACGCCGATGATGCCCAGCGCCTCCTGTTCGCGGACATTTTCCCGGTCCAGCATCCGTACATGGATGATGATTTCCGACGGCGGCCCGTGCGGCTCGGCCTGGAATTTGATGCCCAGCCAGCCCTGGCCGTCGGTCTGGTGGGAGAAACTGTGTGTCGCCACCGTATCGGCGAAAACAAAAAAAGCGCTTTTGTCGCCGCGCGTCCGGTCGAGACGGTGCAACAGCAGGTCGAATTCGTAATCGAGCATCGCCTGCAGGCGCTTGCGGCTGACGTAGCGGTCCGACGGGCCGTAAATCGCGTCGCTTACCGCCATGTCATAGGCGGACATGGTTTTGGCCACCGTGCCCGCGGCGCCACCCACGTGGAAGAACCAGCGCGCCACCTCCTGCCCGGCGCCGATCTCGGCAAACGCGCCATATTTGGCGGCATCCAGATTGATTTGCAGTGCCTTTTGCGCAGTGCTCAACTTCGATTCGTTCATAGCCATGGGCTTCGACCCCTTCGCGGGCCAAAATACACAAAAATGGCGGCGTGTCCAACACCAGTTGCTTTCAGCTTCCCGCACCGCAAAAACGTGCTATACTCGTTCGCATGTATCGGACCCAGGACCTGCACGTCAAAGAGATCGTCCGGCTGCTCACGCCCCGTGAATTGAAGGCGCAGTTGCCGACGACCGACGCCGCGAATGCCACCGTGGCCCGCAGCCGCGAGCGGATCATCCGCATTTTGCGGCAGGAAGACCCGCGCCTGCTGGTCGTCGTCGGGCCCTGCTCGATCCACGACGAAAAAGGCGCGCTGGAATACGCGACGCGCCTCAACGCCTTGCGCCAGGAATTTGCCAGCCGTCTGGAAATCGTCATGCGCGTCTATTTTGAAAAGCCGCGCACCACCATCGGCTGGAAGGGATTGATCAATGACCCGCATCTGGACGGGTCGCAGGACATCGAAACCGGCCTGAAAATCGCGCGCCGGCTGTTGCTCGACATCACCGGCCTGGGCTTGCCGACGGCGACGGAATTTCTCGACCCGATTGTGCCGCAATACACCGCGGACCTGGTGACGTGGGCGGCGATTGGCGCGCGCACCACGGAATCGCAGACGCACCGCGAAATGGCCAGCGGCCTGTCCATGCCCGTCGGCCTGAAAAACAGCACGGACGGCAGCCTGCAAACGGCGATCGACGCGATGGGCGCCACGCAGCATCCGCACAGTTTTCTGGGCATCGACCAGGACGGCGTCACGAGCATCGTGCGCACGTCGGGCAATCCGCACGTGCACATCGTGTTGCGCGGCGGCCGCGCCAAGACCAATTACGACGCCGAAAGCATCCGCGCGGCGGAGGAAAAATTGAAGGCGGAGAAGCTGCCGCCGGTGCTGATGGTGGATTGCAGCCACGCGAACTCCAGCAAACAATTCGCGAAGCAGGAGGACGTGTGGCGCAGCGTCATCCAGCAGCGCGTCGAAGGTTCGCGCCCGCTCATCGGCCTGATGGTCGAAAGCAACCTCCACGAAGGCAACCAGCCCATTCCGACCAACCTGAAGGAGCTGCGTTACGGCGTGTCGCTCACCGACTCGTGCATCGGCTGGGAAACCACCGAACGCATGCTGCGCTGGGGTTACGAAACGCTGGGGAAATTGCGGGAAATGACCGCTTCAACGGCGTAATGCAGTACGATTAAGAGGCGCTTCGTGAAACGGACGCGCGAGCCGCGCGTCCCTACCTGCCAATCAGGGCCAGGTCCAGGCAAAGGGGAAATTCAGCCGGTAAAACCATAACGGCCCGGTAATCGGGATAAAAACCGGTTGCACGGAGTTGGTGCTGTTGAAATTGGTCACGGAAGTCCAACCCACGAAATCGGTGCTGCCATTCACGACCCCATTCAAACCAACCGGCACGTTGGTCAGGTTCAACTGATTGGTGCCGTTCTGCGATGTGATTTGTCGGATTTGCGGCGGCGCGATGAGTTGTTGGACCACATCAACCATGATGGCCTGGGCCTTCGCGGATGGATCCAAATAATCCCAGAAGATATAATTTGCTCCCGGACCATTCAGGGACTTGTTCGCTAGCGTGCCATCATCCAGCGCATCGGTGGTATGTCCGCCAGTGAGGGCATTGGTTAACCCATACGAGGCGGCATTCGTCAGTATGTTGTCGAGCAGGGAGAAAAAGTCCGGCTGATAAATTTTTAGGTCGGGGTGCAAGACCATCGCGTTGCTTAATGTAGCAGTGAAAGCGGTATTGAAATCAATGGTCCTTTGGCGAACGAAGGTCTTTTCAGGAGCGGTCCGACCGGAATAGTCCGGAACCTCGGTAATATCCACCGCGTCGGGCATAACCAAGGTGCGAACGCCTTTGGCGTAGAGGTTCGTAATGATGGTAAAATGATTGGAGATGGATTGGTTGATGGCATTGGTCCATACGGCTATGTTGTTCGAGGCATAGGGAGTGTAATGTTGCATGTCATAAACAAAGTCAGCGTCATTGACCCAGACGATGAACAGGTCGTTCGACACATCCACCGGCGCAACAAAATTGCTGACATCCGCCACGACAATGGTACTGGAATGAGCGAAGTAGGAGTTGTTGTTGCTGGAGTAGGACCAGTTGGTACTGGAAGCGGATAGGTTGGTGTAGGACAACTGGTTTGAGCTGTTGGTGGCGTACCAGTAGTTATTGGTCAGATTGAGTTGCTGCGCCAGCAGTTCAACCCAGACCCGGCCGTTACAAAAACGGTAGCCATAATAATATGCGGCCAGCGTGCCAGTTTGTATGTTGTTGGTCGTGGTGGAAACGCCGTCTCCGAAAATGTAAAGGGACGTGAACGCGGCTCGTGCTGGAAAAACGACAAATCCGAACAACAAGAGATAGCCTGTGAATCGAATAAGGCTTTTCACATTTCCAGAGCTTACTTCAAACCACGCCAAAGTAAAGACGGCGTACTATTGGCAAGCCAGCTTCAGGGGTTCGCATGGCTCGTCCTCCCGGGAAATTTGCGGTAGCGTCCCAATTTGGCTGTAGGGCACGACGTAAGGAGTGCCGCCCCAAATGACTCGTTACCTCGTCTCCTACAAATCGTGACACTGCCAAATTTGCTGGCGTGACTCAAAGCGACAGGTAACCTGCTGACCCGGGCGCATCAATCATGCGCTCCTGCGGTGCCCGTTCAGGAGTTGAACCGACAAACCGGTAAACATGAACCGAAGCAATATTTCAAGGCTGCTGGCGCCAATCTTTTGGAGCGCTTTCGTCTTGAACGTTTCGGCAAACGGTTTTCGGCTGGCGAGCCAGGATGGCTTTGCGACCGCCCGCGGCGAAGCCTTTGCCGCCACGGCGGACAACGCGTCCGCCATTTATTACAATCCAGCCGGCATCACGCAGATCACCGGCAATGATTTGCGCTCGGGACTTTACAGCATTTATGTGGACCCCACCTTCCAGCCGCCGGACACGCAGCCGAATGCCGGCCAAACCTACGACGTCGGCAGGCATTACAATTTCATCCCGCAGGTTTTTCTCGTCCACTCGTTTGAAAATGCTCCGGTCAGCGTGGGACTGGGAATTTATGCGCCTTATGGGGGAAACATGGACTGGCCCCAGAACACCGGCTTTCGCTCGGTCGCCACGGAAGGTTCACTCAAATACCTTCGAGCCAATCCCGTGATCGCGTTCAAGCTGGCGCCCAACCTTTCCATCGGCGGTGGTGTGATGGTGGATTATGGGAAAATTGACATGGAGCAGGGGCTGCTTGCCAATCAACAGCCCTTCGCCAATTTTTTCCGTTTCCAGGGCGACGGCTGGACCGTGGGCTACAATCTGGGCGTGCTCTGGCAACCGTACGAAACGATTTCGCTCGGTGCGACCTTTCGCAGCGCGACGACCATTACCATGGATGGCCATACCGAATTTCAGCAACAACCAATTCCCGCGCTCAACTCGCCGGTGAGTTTTCCGGCGCAGGCGGATTTTACATTTCCTTTGACTGCGGTGTTTGGCATTTCGTACCGACCCACACCGAAATGGAATCTCGAGTTTGATGCCGACTATACGGACTGGAGCAGTTTTGGAACGGTAACTCTTCACCAAGGAACACTTCCTCCGGACGTCGCGGCAGTCGTACTGCAGGACATTCCTGTAATACTCGATTGGCAACCGAGCTGGATGTACGAATTCGGGGTCACGCGGTATTTTGACAATGGCTGGCATGTGAGCGCCGGCTATGTTTTCAATCAGAACTCGGTGCCGGATGCTTATTATACTCCTTTGGCGGCGGACCTGGACCGGCATTTCTTCAGCGCCGGCACCGGATACAATGGCAAACGATTTGATTTCGATGTCACCTATCAATTTGGCTACGGCCCGGCGCATACGGTGACCGGCAGTACTCCATCATCCCAACCCGCATTGAATGCCGGCCAGTCAGCCGATGGCACCTACAAATTTATCAGCCATGCGGTGTTGGTGACAGTGGGGATGCATTTCTAAATTCCGGCAAAAAACGCTTTGTTTTGGCGCGAAAAATGGTCTATTCACGCCGCCATGAGCCAGCAAGATGTTGACAGCATCAACCTGTGGTTTCTCGCCGCGGAGGAACTGGGCGAATACATCGGCATTCGCTTCGGCCAGATTCCGTCCGGGGCGACCGAACCGCAATGGACCTTTTTGCGTCATACCGACTTCGACGGGATTGGCGGTCTGGCGCACATTCTCCGGCAACAGGGAGTCACCCTCGGCCGGCTGCCGCAAATCCGATACCCGGCGGAGCCGTCCATGCTTTCCGTGCTGAAGCTGGCGCCGGGATTTTTGGGGCCCCGGCGGCACGTCAAATGGCTGCCCCTGGATGCCGTCAGCAAACTCAGCCCGCAACCGCCCCCGGCGGTGGCCTGGCACGTCTTCGACGAACTGGCGACGATGCAGATGCGGCGCGTCTGCCGCATGGCCGGCATCACGATCAATTCCTTTCTGCTGAAACATCTGACCAAGGCCATCCGGCCCTTTTTGGAGGATCAATCGTCGGTGGTGCCCTGGATGATCCCGGTGAATCTGCGCGGCAAACTGGTGCGGGACCGGGACACGGCCAACTATTCAAGTTACGTCGGCGTCAAAGTCAGGTCCTATGAAACTCCGCACGACATTCACCGGAACATTTACGCGGCGTTGCGGCGGCGCGAGCATTGGGCCAATTGGTACGCCAGCTATGTCAGCCGGGTGATGACGCAGGGGATGCGGAAGTTTTTAATCACCCGGGAACGGGCCACGTCGCAGTGGAACCTGGGCAGTTTTTCGAACCTGGGCGACTGGGACGCCCAAAAGGAAATCACCCGGCCGGAGTCGCTGGGCAGCTGGCTTTTTTGTCCGCCGGTGTTGCGCTGCCAGATGGTGGGCGCCGGATGCATCACCTTCCAGAACCGGTTAAGCGTGACGATGCAGGCGCACCCGGAACTGACCACCAATCCCGTGGTGGCCCGGGCCTGGGTGCAGAATTGGGTCAAGGAAATTGAAATGGACCTGGCGAGCGGGCTGGCCGATCCCACCACGTTTTTCTGGCGAAAGATGCCGGTCTAAAATTTGAAGGTCGCGGCCACGTCGACGGCGTTGTTGAACGTCTTGTACGTCCCATTTGCCGGAAAATCAGGAGCGGTGGGCGGGTTGTTGATGGTACGCCCGCCGTTGTAGCCGAAGTGATACGCAATCGCCCAGTCCCAGTTTTTGCCATGGCGGCCGAACCCAAGGCTGCCCAGTTGCAAGGCGGCATCCGGAATCAGGGGGGTGAAATTGGCGTCCGGGCTTGAATTCTCGTTGTAAATATATCCGACGCTGGCGAAGTAGCCCCTGCCCAACTGGCGGGTAATGCCAAATTCATACATGAAGCTGGACTTGAAATCCAGGGTCAGGGGAATGGTGCCAAACGGGGTGTTCTCAAAATCGATTTGCTTGACGCTGCTCCAATCCGCCCAATCCAGGTCAAATTCAAAATTCCAGTCGGGGGTCGGGCGGAATGAGATGCCGCCCACGACAAATTGCGGGAACTTGACCGAGGCCTTGGTCTGGGTTGAAGCCGGGAAAGGCGGGCCGAAGGTCTGGGAGGCGGTGCCTTGATAATGGATGTCCGTGGCCGAACGATAATTGACACCGAACGACCACATCGGATGCGGTTGCCATAAAATGCCGGCATTGAATCCGTAATCGACACCGTCGCCGTCGAACTTTAATTGACCGCTGCCGAGAGGAATCGCCTGTTCCACGGTCGCCTTGGAATAATTGATGGTGGGGCCAACACCGATGGAAAGCGTGGGACAAACCTTCCAGGCGATGACGGGATTGAACGACAGATATAAGAGACTGCCCTTTTCAGCGACGGTGTTAAAAGGCGTGTTGTCTCCCCAGTCCAGCGACAGGCCGTACGGACAATACATCCCCACGCCCACGGAAATCGGCATATTGGTGAAGGTATTCACGTAGTACACCTGGGGAACCGGTTCCGGGTCCGACTTGGCCGTGGCCGTGACGCCGGAGGGGGACGTGTATTTTTCACCGGGGGAAATCACGTAAAGCCCCACGCGAACATTTTGTCCGGTTAATTGCGTGATGCCGGCGGGATTGTAATAAATGGCGGACGGATTGTCGGCGGTGGCCGCCTCGGCATCACCGCGGGCAATCGCTTCGGGATCCTGGTTCGGCAAACGGAACGCGCCCGCCGGCGAGTTGGTCGGGGTCAAAAAAATGAAGCTCAATCCCAGCAAAAATGTCAATCCGACGGGCTGGCAGTCCCAGCCTGACTTAATCCACCGGCTCGATTTATTTTTCATAGTGTAATTGTGTTGCGACATCCCATACGATTCCTGTCCCGTAACAAGACAAGCACCCGTTTTACCTGTTCCGATCCGATAAGTCTGGCCGGAGATCCACCTGCGAACGGCGTGGACAGGACATAGCAATGGTGGTGCCAGTTATGACCTGCGAGAATCGCTTTGTTTTGGCTCAAAAAATGTTCCATTCTACCCGTGAAATGAGAAAGGTTCCTCAAGGCAACGGAAATGGGAACGGGGCCGGCGGCCTGTTGCAGTCATCCAAAAAACGGACCGCGCCGCCCCCGCCCGCCGACGTGCCGGCATCCGAACTCAAGGAAAGCCGGGTCATGTTTCAAACCCATGACGGTCTGGAATTGCAAGGGGTGCCGGTACGGGTGACACGCCACCACGCCGTCTTTGAACTGTACAACCCCGGTACCGCCCCCCGGGTCTCCGAAGCCATTGATGAATTCAACATTATTCTCCAGACCCGAAAGGTTTATTCGGGACGCGCCGTCGTCAGCAGCGTGGTGGATGCCGGGTCAAAAATGGTGTGCCAAGCCACCCTGGATGATGCCCGGTGGCTCGACCTGAGCGCTGATTTGGTTGTGAAATGCGACGACCAACTCGTGGAGGAATTCAACAAGTTTGTCAAGGAATGGCAAAAACTCTACCGGGTGCTTCCGGAATTCAAGGAAGCGGTGACGGACATCGAGATGTTTTTGACCGACCTGCGGATCTGGCTGGAGCAGGTCGAATTGGGCATTCATTCCCTGCCGGAACACAAGCGTGCGCCCCTGGAGCAGGCGGTCATCAAAAAAACAAGCCCGGGCATCATCGCCATGATCAACGGCTTGTTCGAACGGTTTGAATTGATCGCCAAAAAACTGGAGGAAGGAGCGCGGCCCGCCCATCGCAATTACATCCAAAGGCATCTGCATCCGATTGTGCTCTGTGCGCCGTTCGCCCATCGCGCCTATCAAAAACCCCTGGGCTACGCCGGGGATTATGAGATGGTCAACATGATGACCCGAAATGCCCAGGAAGGCGCCTCCCTGTTCGCCAAAATTTTCAACGTCTGGCTGGTGCAACAAGGCTCGGCGGCGGCGCATCGCAACCGGCTGACGTATCTCACCAAATGCATTGAGATGGAAACGCTGCGGGTCGGGCGCGAAAAGCGAAAGGCCCGGATCTTCAACTTCGCCTGCGGCCCGGCGGTCGAGGTGCAGCAATTTCTCGATTACTCCCCCTTGAGCGACCAGGTCGAATTCACGCTGGTGGATTTCGACAGTGAAACCCTGGCCCACACTCAAAAGGCAATCAACAGCATCAAGGAACGGTTCGGGTGGCGCACCTCCGTCCAGTACCTGAAGAAGAGCGTTTTCCAACTGCTCAAAGAGGGGCACCGGCCGGTTGCGCCCGGCGATAAAACAGAAAATGAGTACGATTTCATTTATTGCGCCGGCCTGTTTGATTATTTGACCGACCACGCCTGCAAACAGATGATGAGCATCTTTTACCAATGGCTGGCGCCCGGCGGATTGTTGGTCGTCACCAATGTAACCCCCCTCACTTCCAATCGGGGCAGTCTGGAACTCATCCTGGACTGGCATTTGATCTATCGCGACGCCGCCCAGCTGAAGCAGGTGTGTGTCGACATCATTCCCGAGGACGAAGTTCGGATTCGCAGCGACAAAACCGGGATTAACATATTCCTGGAAGCCCGGAAATCGAACCATGGCCAATAATCAAAATTTGAAAGAGCCTGAATTTTGGGAGGCCTTTTTGGCCAACGAACGGGAGGTGCGCATCAGCACCGGCCGGCTCGCCTGTGCCCTCGTATTTGTATTGATGCCGCTGGGAATCGTACTCGATTATTTTGTTTATCCCGAACACCTGGTGGAGTTCCTGGAGCTGCGACTCCTGTGCTCGCTGCTGGTGATTGTCATCTGGTCGCTGCACTCCACCGCCATCGCCCGCAAACATTATCCGGTGGTGGGATTGTTTATTGTGATTCTCCCCGCGTTTTTCATCACGTGGATGGTTTATGAGACCGGTTCCGCCTCCCCCTACTATGCCGGTTTGAATCTCATCCTGCTGGCCGTCAGCGCCGTGGGCCACTGGAGCATGCTGGAAACGTTTCTCGCGGTGGGCTTTGTCATCGCCATGTACCTGGCGTCCTGTGTCATCAAAGGGCTGGAGACCGAAAGGTTCGGGTCGATTTTTAACAATCTTTATTTCCTCGTGCTGACGGGAATCATCGTGATTTGCGGTAATCGCCTGTTCAACCAGTTGCGTTTCCGTGAATTCACCCTGCGCTATGAGCTGAACAAAAACCGGCAGGAACTGGAGGAAACCAACCGGAAACTGGTGGAACTGGACCGGCTCAAAAGCCGGTTCTTCGCCAACATCAGCCATGAATTGCGCACGCCCCTCACGTTGCTGCTCTCACCGCTGGAAACGCTGCTCCAGCGCTTTGCCGGCAAGGTCGACGACAGCGTTCATGATTTGCTCCTCACGATGCACTCCAACGGCATGCGGCTGTTGAAATTGATCAATGATCTGCTCGACCTTATCCGCCTTGAAGCCGGCCGGATGGAAATCAAAAACGAACCGATGGAGGTCGCCGACTTCATCAAGGGCCTGGCCAGCGCGGCCCGGCAGGTGGCGGAGGACAAACACATCAAGCTGGAAACCTACACCGACCTGCGCCTGGGCGTGGCGGCCACCGACGCCGATAAACTGGAAAAAATCGTGCTCAATCTCTTGTTCAACGCGCTGAAATTCACGCCGGCCGACGGGCGTGTGGAGTTGCGGGCGGAAAAACGCGGCGAAGAACTCGTTTTTGTCGTCAGCGACACCGGGATCGGCATCGCCGAAAAAAACCTGCCGTTTGTGTTCGACCGTTTCTGGCAGGCGGACAGTTCGGCCCAACGCCGATATCAGGGCGTCGGCATCGGGCTGGCGCTGGTCAAGGAATTGACCGAGATGATGCACGGCCGCGTGGTCGTGGAAAGCCAGGAAGGCAAAGGCACGACCTTCACCGTGCAGTTGCCATATCAAAAGGCGGAATTGCCGCCCAAAACCCAACCGGGCGCGGCGGCGGAAACCGGCGTGGTCGCCTCGGAGGAATGGCTGGCCAATTTGTACCGGCGCGCGGAACTGTTTCCGGCCATGGCGTCCCTGCGCGGCGCGGCCAAACCGGTGGAACTGGGCAAGCGCGGCCGGCGGCCCGTGGCCCTGGTGGCCGACGACGAACCGGACATGCGGCGCTTTTTGCGTTCGCAACTCGACCAGGATTACGACGTGTTGGAGGCGGCGGACGGCATCCAGGCCATGGAAAAGGCCACCCAATTTCTGCCGGACATCATTTTGCTGGACATGATGATGCCGGAGATGGATGGTCTGGCTGTGTGCCGGGAGTTGCGCAAACGCGAGGAGACTGCCGCCGTGCCGATCATTTTGCTGACGGCGCGCGCGGACGAGGAAACCAAATTCAACGCGCTGGAATTGGGGGCCAATGATTTTCTGGCCAAGCCTTTTTCGTCCACCGAACTGCACGCGCGCATCAAAAACCTCGTTGAATCCTACGATTCCCGGCGCAAACTCTCCAAGCAAAACCAGGCGCTGTCCACCACCATCGATCAACTCAAGGAAACGGAACTCCAGCTGGTGCAGTCCGAGAAGCTCGCCTCGCTCGGCCGCATGAGCGCGGGCATCATCCACGAAATCAACAATCCGCTCAATTTCGCCACGACGGGCCTCTTCGCCCTGCGCAACAAGTGCAAACACTTCACGCCGGAGGAACGCCAGGAGTACGAGGAAATCCTGAGTGACATCGAGGAAGGCATGAAGCGCGTGCGCAATATCGTGTCCGATTTGCGCATGTTCACGCACCCCGAAGCCGGACCGGCCGAACTGGTGGACGTGGCCGAAGCGGTGAATACCTCACTGCGGTTTCTGGCCGGCGAATGGAAGGACAAGGTGGCGGTCGAACTGAAAATCGTTCCGGGCCAGATCATCCTGGCCAGCCGCAATAAATTGATTCACGTTTTGGTAAATTTGTTGCAGAATTCACTCGACGCGATGCGGGAAAAGAAATTTGGGAACGAGCCGCCGGCCATTTCGATCGAGGGCCGGATGGAAGGCGAGCGGAGTCTCCTCGTCATTCGCGACAACGGTCCGGGCATCGAGCGAAAGAACCTGGACAAGATTTTTGATCCGTTTTTTACCACCAAGGAAGTGGGCGAGGGCATGGGGCTGGGCTTGAGTATTTGCCATCGGATTGTGCGGGGATTCGGCGGACACATCTCGGTGCAGACCGAGGTCGGCCGATTCTGCGAATTTACCCTGGATTTCCCCACCCAAGCCAAACCAATTAGCGAACTGGAAATGGAACATGGAGAACCTGTACGACTATAAAAAATTCGCGGTCCTTTACGTGGACGACGAAGAGAAGTCATTGACCAACTTCACGCGCGCGTTCGGGGAGCAATTCCGCATCATGACGGCGACGACCGCCCAGCAGGGCCTCAAGCTGTTGGAAGACCACGCCGATGAAATCGGCCTGCTCATGACCGACCAGCGGATGCCCGGCGAAAAAGGCGTGTGGCTTCTGGAACGCGCACGCCAGTTCCGGCCGCGCGTCATCCGGGTGCTGGTCACCGCCTATGCCGACATGGACGCGGCCATTGCCGCCGTCAACACCGGCGCCATTTACAAATACGTTTCCAAACCGTGGGATCCCCCGCAACTGGAACAAACCCTGAAACGCGGCCTGGAATTTTTCATCGTGCAGGCCGAGCGCGACCAGTTGCTCCGCGAAAAAATGTCCGTCCTGCACAACATGCTGATCGCCGACCGGATTGTCAGCCTGGGACTGCTGGCCGCCGGCTTGAGCCATCACATCCGCAATTCGCTGGTGGCCGTGAAAACTTTCCTCGACCTCGCGCCGGTGAAAATGAGCGAGGAAAAGACGGATTTACAGGGCCTGCGCAATCCCGATTTCTGGAAGGATTACCACAAGAACGTCCAGTCGCAGATCGAACGAATCAACTCGCTGCTCAAAGACCTTTGGACCGCGTCGTCCAATCCCTCGGCGCCGTTCACCGACCAGGTCTCGCTGCATCAAATTGTTGGCGACGCGGTAAAATTGCTGCACGAGCCGTTTGCGGCGCGGCGGATTCAGGTGGACAGCCAGATTGCGGACACGCTCCCCTTGTTGCGGGTGGACAAGTTGAAATTCAGCCGGCTGTTTGAATTGTTGTTGAAGGAGGAACTCGCGATGCTCCCGGCCGGCAGCCGCGTCACGCTCACGGCGGAATTCCGGGACGGCCCGACGCCGGAAATCGTCGCCAGCATCAACGATAACGGTCCGGGACTGCCGGAGGACGCGTTGCGCGCGGTTTTCGACCCGTTTGTGGTGCACGATCACAAACCGTCCGAATATGGCATCCATTTGATGGCCTGCTTTTTCATTGTGCATCACCATGGCGGCAAGATTGAGGCCCGGACCCAGCCCGGCAAAGGCACCACCTTCACGCTTCACCTGCCGCTTCAACCGGAGCCGGTTGTCATTTCATCCAGCGACACGGATTTCCTCAAAAAAGCGTTGTTGAATGATAATTTGTGGGAAAAACTGCTAACTTCCGCGTGATTTTTAGCAACCGGGAGGGAAAATTCCCCCGTTTCCGGCAAGATTAGATTGACCTTTTGGGTCAATTTGTGGACTATCGTCGGCAGTGACTGGAATTGAGTATCGCCGTCACTGGCTCAGAGTACAATGAAAACCATTTTGGTGTTGTCTCCTCATCCAGACTTCGCCGAAGTGATTGAGGCGGGTCTGAACCGGGAGGAGTATCGGGTTGTTCATCGGATCGGCGTGGAGGAAGCCGAGCCCCTGCTGGTTCACGGGCTGATTAGCGCGTGCATTCTGGATATGGACCTCATCGGGGTTCAGGGAATCTGGATCATCGAACGGCTTCGTCGGCGCGACAACCAATGTCCCATCATCGCCTACACCGCCGAAAGCCAGTCCGAATGGGAGGAGGAAGCTTTTCTGCACGGTGTCACTCATGTGCTGACCAAGCCCGTTCGCGCCCGCCTGCTGGGTTCCCTGCTGGAACGCCTGTGGGCGACCCCCAAATACGAACAGGCTCGTACCGGTCAACCGGCCATCCATACCCCCTTGATGCCATCGTCCGCCTTTTCGCGTCCGGTGGAACCGTCTTCCGCCCGCTCGGTCAACGCGGCGCAAACATTGGGGGTCCTGCGCGATTTTTCATCCATCCTCACGCATTCCCTGAATGCCGAGGCCATGCTCAAACAATTCCTGCTGTTTCTGCGTGAAATCTTCAGCGTCAATCGCGCCGCCATTTTCGTGAACCGTCCCGCGCTGCCGCTCGGCCAAACCCTGTCTCCGGGCCAGAACCGCGGGCTGCATGCCACCGCCGCCATTGGGCTTTCCTCGGGGTTGCTCGAACATTTTGAACTGTCACTCGAGGCCGGCATCGGCGGGCAACTGGTCCGGTTGGGCCGAATCCTCCGCCGCGACAGCGACGAAGCCCGGGCCGATGCCGAGGCCCAGAAGGAATTTGAATTGCTCGGCGCCCAGGTCGCCGTGCCGGTGCTCGATCGCGAAACCGTCGTGGGCGTCGCCGTTTTTGACGGCCGGGTCACCGGCGAGCCGCTGGTCAACACCGAGTTGGAGCTGATCTTTCGATTGCTCGAACAGGTCGGCCTGGCCCTGCGCAACATCTGGTTGCATGACCAGCTCGCCGGCAACCATGAAATGATGACGGACGTGCTGCGCGAACTCAGCAGCGCGTGCGTCGTCGTCGGGCGCGACCTCCGGGTGCTCCATGCCAACAAAGCCGCGCGCCGGCATTTCGGCCACAAAAACCGGCGCACCGGCGAACTCGAGTTCAGCGATTTGCCGCAGGTGCTGGGCGCGAAGATCTACCAGGTCCTGCACACCGGCGCGGCCATGGGCCCGTTCCGTTACGAACCCGAGAGCTCCCCGGGCTCCGTTTATAGCGTCAATGTCGTGC
Organism: Verrucomicrobiota bacterium; assembly: GCA_021324235.1. GTDB lineage: Bacteria > Verrucomicrobiota > Verrucomicrobiia > Limisphaerales > UBA11358 > UBA11358. The sequence goes on along the minus strand of JAJPJM010000157.1, from coordinate 16,638 downwards.
CGTTTCAGCGGGGGAATTCCACCGTGCCGGTTTCCGCCCTGCTCACCGCGGAAGACCTCACCCAAACCGAGCAGTTGCGCCATTTGGAAGTCGAAGCCGCCAATCTCCGCCTCATCAAGGCCATGGCCGACCGGCTGGCACACGAAATCGGCAACGCCATGGTGCCGCTCTCCACCCACCAGCAGTTGCTGGGGGAAAAATTCCGGGACGCAGAGTTCCGCAAGTCGCTCGACTTTGCGCTCGCCGACGGCGTCAAGCGCGTCTCGCGTTTGCTCAATCAGATGCGTTTTCTGGCGCGGGAAAACGAACCGGAATCGCAGGCGTTTCCGGTCGAACCCCTGATCGAAGAGGCTTACCAGGAGGCACGCAGGCATCAACCCACCGAAAAAGCCCAGTTGCAGTGCGAGGACAGCGGCAAACCCATCGTCATCACCGGCGACCGGGCCGCCCTCAAACATGCGCTGGCGGAAATCATGCTCAACGCGTTGCAGGCCAATCCCAAGGAGCCCAAAATCGGCGTGCGCCTGCACACCAATCCCAGCCACGCCGGCCGGCGCGAACTGGAGATTGAAGTGCAGGACAACGGCACGGGCTTCACTTCGGAAACCGCGCAGAAGGTTCCCTCGCCCTTTTTCACCACCCGCAATGTCGGACTGGGCCTGGGTCTGACCGTAAGCCGGAAGATCATCGAGACGCACCACGGCAAACTTGAAATTGTTCCGCCGCAGGCCGGCCAACACGGTACCGTGCGCATCCTGCTGCCGATCGATTCCAATGCCGCTACGGCTGGGTGAACGCGTGGTCGGCCGGATGTCCCGCCTCCACCCAGGGCAGCCGGTCCAGCGTAATGGCCTGGTCGCAGTTGTAGGTGGCGCGTATTCCCCGCGCCGTGGCTCCGCCTTCGGTGGGATCGTCCCAAACCATGAACCAGGTCCAGCGCGGTTGTTCCTTTAAAATTTCCGGCGACGGGGCGGCCCCCACCTCCGCCAGGGCAATCGGTTTGTTTTTGGCCAGGGCCAGCAACTGGTCGTATTGGTTCCGGGCAAAGCCCGTGTGGTAAATGTCCGTGCCGAGAACATCCACGACGTCATCTCCCGGATAATAGGTGTCGTAGGGATCCACATTCGGCGGTGTCACTTCGTTGGCACCGTAGACCCAGATCAAATTATTCAGCTGGTGAAAGTTCACCAGCCGGTCAAACAGCATCCGATACAGTTTTTTATAACCGTCGTCCCCGGGTTTTTTGCCCCACCAGAACCAGCCGCCGTTCATCTCATGATAAGGCCGCCAGAGCACCGGCACGTGCGCGTCCCGCAATTGCTTGAGAAACCACGCGATGACATCCACCTGTGATTTCCAGCGTTCGTTGATTTCCGTTCCCGGCGTGATCAAGTCGTGCCACTGTTCATCGGTCAACCGGCCCTGAATGGAATCCTTGAATTTCACCGGCTCATCGTCGATCGGCCGCACTGCATGCCACATGAGCACAATCACGTAGCCTTCGTGATATTTCTGGATCGCTTCGTCCACAATTTGCTGGCGGAAGTTGATGCCGTCCCAGGTGCCGGGCGAATCGAAACCGAAATCCATGCCAAAAACCGCCGGGGGATGCCCGCCGGCGCGTTGCGCCTCGACCAGCCGCGCGGAACGCAACAGCGGCACGGCATGCTGGCCGGCCAGCGTATGATTGCCGGAAATGCTGTAAAGATATTGCAGCAATTGCACCGCCTCCGGCGAGGCGTTCGGCGTGACCGGCTTGATGGCGGATGACATTGTGTCATCCGCGAAAAGCGTTGGAACCGCCGTGCAAAAGAGTCCCAGCAAAAGCCCGAGGAAAATCCGTTTGAGGTCCATGGTTCGGACCTTAAACTTCCGTCTTCGTTTGAGTCAACGCCTTTTTGCCATGACTACGTCGGGCCGGCAGCCGGAGATCGCAGGACTGCCTTCAGATCAATGGCTTTTTTGTGGGGGACCAGACTGGCATTGGTGGCAGGGTTGGCCCGATAAACCCGCGCACCGATGGGCTCGCATTTTTTTGAACGAAGTCGATTCCGGCAAACCCGGCCAAAGCCAGTCATCGCTTTGGAAGGAGGATCATTTTCCCTGCACGCCCTGGAGATAGGCAAAGATGAGTTCGGGTAAATCGCGGCTGTAACCACCTTCCAGCACGCTGAACATTGGCACGCCGAATGCCCGCAGTGACGACCCAAGCCATTGAAAATCATCAACTTCCAGCACACCGTCGCCAATCGGGTCGCGGATATAAGCATCGAATCCGGCGGACACGGCAATGAGGTCAGGCTTGAATTTCTTCAAATCGTCCAGCGAGCGGATCAGGGTGGCACGGTAAGTTTCACGCAACGTGGACGGCGTGATGGGATAATTGAAACAATTCTTGCCGACATTCGCGACGCCGGTACCGGGATAAAAGGGATGCAAGTGGATGGAAAAAAAAGCGACGCCGGGCTGGTCCAGCAGGATGGCTTCCGTGCCGTTTCCGTGATGCACATCGAAATCATATACGGCAACGCGTTTCGCACCGGTCGCAGTGGCTTCCAGCGCGGCGATCGCAATATTGTTCAAATAACAAAAACCCATCGCCTGGTCCCGGGTGGCGTGATGGCCGGGCGGGCGCATGAGGCTGAACACGTTTTCACCGCGGCGCGCGGCGTTCAGGGCGCCCAGCGCCGCAGCTGCGGACGCGCGGGCATAATCGGCAATGTCTTCGTAAAATGGAGTGTCCCCGTCGAAATCCTCCGGAATTCTCAGGCGCGCGAGCAGTTCCGGCGCATGCGCGCGCAAAATCTGTTCGTCACTCACTTCGCCCGGAGCCGCCCAGTCGAGCGGCAGTTCCCGCTGCTGTTTCAGATGGGCAATGGTCGCCACCACCCGCCGGGGATTTTCGGGATGACCATAACGCACGTAACCGGCGCAGCGTTCGTCGGTGATGATTTTCACGAACGAAATTAAACATGAATAAACGCGAATGAACACCAATTATTGAATTTCACCGGCCGGGCCTGTCTGCCATTCTGGCTTCCATTGTGACCAGCGCCAATGCCACCCGGGTTGCAGCCATCGCCGGCTTTCTGGCCGTGGCGCTCGGCGCGTTTGGCGCGCACGGCCTGAATAAAATCCTGGCGCAAAATGGAACGGCGGCGATTTGGGAGACAGCGGCTTCGTACCATTTGCTTCATGCCGTCATGCTGTTTGTGCTGGCCGGACGGAAGCCACCGGCCGCCGGACCGTGGTGGTGCTTTCTGGCGGGCATCGTGATTTTTTCCGGCTCGCTTTATCTGCTGGCCGCCACCGGGGCGCGCTGGCTGGGCGCCATCACGCCGGTCGGCGGAATCAGTTTTCTGGCCGGCTGGCTTTGGCTGGCCATGACTGCCGTCCGGGCGAAGGAATAAGCGGCGTGTCTGCAAAATGCGTCCCGGAACGCGGCGGTGTCGAAGACCATCCGCGCCCGCGTTGGAGGCAAAGATCCCCGGCCAATGCGTGCGCCAAGCGGGTGAGGAACGGTGATGTGCCCTCAACTTTTCCGCTCTGCTATTGAAAGTTGCGATGGCTTCTGGAATCATTCTTCAGTGGGCCTGTAGCTCAATTGGTTAGAGCAGAGCACTCATAATGCTTTGGTTCTCGGTTCAAGTCCGAGCAGGCCCACCAACCGTTTGCCCACTCGAATTTGACCGCCCGGAGGGAGGGCCTGTCATCCGGCGGAAATCCGTCTTTCCAAACAGTTTAACGTCAATTTTCATTGCGGCCTGGCGCCCAAGCTGTTTTGTTTCTCCACGCGCGTGAAAATCACGAATCTGAACCCGGACACCGACATCGGCGCCAGCGGATGGCTCATCGAGGTGGACGAGCATCGTATCCTGCTCGATGCCGGGATGCATCCCAAACGTGAAGGACGCGCCGGCTTGCCGATGTTCAACAAGGCGGGCAACGCCGACCTCGACGCCATTGCGGTCTCGCACTGCCATCACGACCATGTGGGCGCGCTGCCGGTCGCGGCGCGGCACTTTTCCAAGGCGCATGTGCTGATGACGGAGCTGAGTTATTTCATCGTCGAACGCGTGCTGCACAACTCGGTAAACGTGATGACGCGTCAGCGCGATGAACTGGGTATCCGCGAATATCCGCTCTACACGCACGACGAGGTGGATGACCTGGCGCCGCAATTCCAGGGCTTTAAATATAACCGTGAAGTCGAATGGGCGGCGTTTCACAAATCGCGTGCGGGTCTGCCTTCGCCTACCTTGGAATTTTTTGACGCCGGCCACACGCTGGGTTCGGCCGGCATCCTGATTCGCGGCCGGAAGGAAACCCTGTTTTACACCGGCGACGTGTGTTTCCATGACCAGACCATTCTGCGGGCGGCGCGGTTTGAAGATGTGAAAGCGGACGTGCTCATCATGGAAACCACCCGTGGCAACCGCGCCGCGCCCGCGGGATTTTCGCGCGAAAACGAAATCGAACGGCTGGTCGCGGCCATTCAGCGCGTGCTCAAGCGCAAAGGCTGCGTGCTGATTCCGGCGTTCGCCCTGGGCCGCACCCAGGAGCTGCTGGCCTTGCTGGCGCTGCTGATGCGCTCGGGGAGATTGAAACCGCAGCCCATCTATATCGGCGGCCTGGGCCGCGTATTCACGGAAATCTACGATTTGGAGGCGCACCGCACGCATCGCCAGCACACGAATCTGCAATTGCATGAGGCGCTGGAGTTGATCGTGCTGGAAAAAGGCCAGGCGGAGAAAATGAAGCTCAGCGGCGGACGGATTTTTGTCATTACCGCCGGCATGATGAGCGAGAACACGGCAGCGCACGACCTCGCCGCGCGCATGATCGGGGATGAACGGCAATCCATCTTCTTTGTCGGCTACGCTGACCCGGACACGCCGGGCGGACGATTGAAGGCGGCCAAGCCGGGTGAGACGTTTGTGTTCAGCCCCAGTGCGGGCCGCGTCACGCGCGAGTGTGAGGTGCAGGATTTTGATCTAACGGCCCACGCGAACCGGGAGGATTTGCTGGATTTTGTCGGCCAGGTTTCGCCGCGCGCGATTTTGCTCGGTCACGGCAGCGACGATTCGCGCGCGTGGTTCGAGGAGCAGATCCGGTCGCGCCACCCGAAGGTTAAAATCATCCAACCCCAACCGGGCAACCCGGTGACGGTGTAAAAGAGAACCGCCGGCGAATTGAATTCACCGGCGGTCGCGGGAGCAGCCGCAAATTTTAGCCGTTATTTCCGCTGACGATGTTGCCGAGGTTGAAAATCGGCAGGTACATGCAGATGACCATTCCCCCGACGAGCACGCCCAGGAAAACGATGAGGAGCGGTTCCAGCAACGACATCAGGCCCGAAAGCATGGTTTCAATTTCCTCATCGAGAAAATTGGAGACACGCTCCAGCATGTTATCAATGTTACCGGTCTGCTCGCCGGCGCTGATCATCCGGACAATCATACTGGGGAAAACGGGGTGTTTGCCCAGCGCCGTGGCAATTCCTTCACCACGTTCGATATCACTGGAAGCGGCCTTGATGGCTTTCTCCATGACGGTGTTATCGACGGTCTGGGAAACAATCTGCAAAACTTCCAGAATCGGCACACCACTGCGGATGAGCGATGCCAGGGTGCGGGTAAAGCGGGCCAGGCAGATTTTGTGGGCAATGGGACCGAAAATCGGCAGCTTAATGCGGTGTCGGTCCCAAAAATCGCGTCCATTCTTGGTCTTGATGAAGTGAAGCCAGCCATAAACGATTGCCGCCAGGCCGATCAGAAAGACCCACAAATAGTGGCCCATCAGGTCGCTCAAGGTGATCAGGAATTGGGTCGGCGCCGGCAATTTCGCGCCAAAACTTGAGTAAACGTCTTTGAAAACCGGGACGACTTTCACCAATAGAAATACCGTGATGCCGATGGCCACCGTACTGACGACAATGGGATACATCATGGTCGTCTTGACCTTCTGGCGGAGACGGGCACTGTTTTCAAGATACGTCGCCAGTCGCGCGAGAATTTCCGCCAGGAGACCGCCTTTTTCACCTGCCGCCACCATCGAAATGTAGAGCCGGCTGAAAGCCTTGGGATGCTTCTGCAATGCTTCCGAGAAACTCTCGCCGCTTTCCACCCGCGTGGTGATGTCCCGAATCACATCGCGCATGACCTTGTTGGGAGACTGGTCGGACAGCGCCTGGAGGGATTGCACGATCGCAATACCGGCATCAATCATCGTCGCCAACTGGCGCGTGAACACCACCAGGTCCGCCAGGGAAACCCGGCCGCCCTTGGTTTTGCCTTTTTTGGAGACCTTTTCCTCGATGGACACCACCAGCAGGCTTCGATTGAGCAACGCCGCCACGGCGGCCTGTTCGGTCGTGGCCTCTACCGTGCTGCGAATTTCACGACCGCTGGCCGTCTCGCGGGCTACATAAGAATAAGATGGCATATGTGTTTGATATTAAAATGTTTTACCGACCGACCCGTATTGTTGTTTCGTTCGCCTTCCGGCTTGTGTTTTACAGCTTTAGCCGTGGCCCTACCAAAGCATCCTTTATTCCAAACTTGTACCCGAAAATGGCGTCCATTGGGTGCCTCAAGTTCGTCCAATTCGTGCACCAGAATGGGATAAAAAAACGGGGCCAAATCGTAACTGACTCTTTTTCAGAATGTTGCATGGATGCAATTCCCCAAAAAAAATGTTGTCAAATGTCCAGAATTTCCCTATTTTCACCGCTAATCGCACCTTGCGGTGCCGGGGCAAACAGTTTTTGCCCTGAAGTGCACAGGCACAAAGCAAAAAAACATTAACAAACAACATCGGAGGAACCAGATGAAGTTTAATAAATGGACAGTAGGTCTGGCGGCGGTCGGGGTGGTCAGCCTCGCATCGGCCGCTCGCGCAGACGAGAAAATAACGCCCCTGCAAACGGCGCTCTCAAACACCACCATCAGTGGTTACGTGGATACGGCGGCAACCTGGCGGCCGGGAACAGATCAAAGACCTGGTCCCTTCGGCACCGTCGGACCAAACCTTCCTGGCTATTCCTTCGCGAAAAACGACGGGTTCAGCCTGAATGCGGTCGATATCGCCATCGACAAACCGGAAGACGAAAGCCCCTGGGCTGCCGGTTATCATGTGGAAATGATGTTCGGCCCCGATAATCCGGTCGGTATCTCGTATGTCAACGCCATCGGCCTTAACGAGATTCGTCAGGCCTATCTGACTTTGCGCACGCCCGTCGGCAACGGCATTGACTGGAAAATCGGCGTTTGGGACACCATTGTTGGCTACGAGTCGAACAGCGACCCGCTCAATCCCAACTACACCCGCTCCTACGGCTATACCATTGAGCCAACCACTCACACGGGTATTCTGGCCACCTACAAGATCAATGACATGGTCACTGTTCAGGCCGGTATCGCTGACGGTTCCAATGTGGCGGGAGGCCGGCTGGCCTTAATGGAACTTCCTCGATTGAGTCTCAAAAGGCCTACATGGGCGACATTCAGTTTACGGCGCCGGATAGCGCCGGCTTTATGAAAGGTGCGACCATGACCGTGGCGGTGATTGATGCCGCCGGTAATGGCAGTTCGGGACCCGGCTCCACCAGCTTCTATGCGGGTGCCACCATTCCGACCCCGATGTCAGCCCTCAAGGTCGGTGCATGCTTTGACTGGCTTGACGAGCACAACGGCAAAGTTGCCGGCAACAACGGCAACGACAGCATCTGGAACATTGCGCTCTACAGCACGTTCCAGGCAACCGACAAGTTGTCCTTCGACCTGCGCGCTGAGTACCTTGATGACCAGGACGCCGGTGCCGGTGCGTTCACGAGTGTTTACCCTCTAAATACTGCGGAAGAACTCACGGCCACGGCCCAGTATAACCTGTGGGCGAACGTCATCAGCCGCGTGGAATTCCGTTGGGACCATGTTGAACATGGAAACGCCTTTGGTTCTAGTTCAAGCACTGGTGCTGCCTTCAGGGGCAACGACTTCCTGCTGGCTTTGAACCTGATCTACCAGTTCTAATTAAAGCTGGAACTTTCAAACCCCTTCCGGGAAACCGGAAGGGGTTTTTTATTCCGTCGGTCAGCACTTTAACAACGCTGGTGTTTTGAAAATCCGGACGAAGAGGTTTCCATAAAGGCCCTTGCGTAAATCGCGACGGCCATTATTTTTCAGTGCAACCGTGAACAAACCGCTGTCGCTCCGTCAAAATTTGCTGCCGCAAATGATCAGGAATTCAGAGGCGGCCTGGGCGCGCCATAATTATGAGCAGGCGATTGAAATTCTGGAGCAGGCCGGACGGCTGGCTCCAAATGAGCCGCATATCTGGCTCTATCTGGGGCGCTGCCACGGTATGCGTTATGATTACGTTGCGGCGGAACGGTATTTCGAAAAGGCCGTCCGCGTCGAGGGTTGGAAAACCGAATCCTTCCTGAAAGCAGGCCGTTACTGTCTTTCATTCCGCGGGTACGAAATGGCGGCCCGCCTTTTCGAACGCGCCCTGAAGCGGGACGAAAAGGCGAATGAAATCCTGGTGGAACTGGCGCGCATTTACCTGCGGCAGGGCCGTCTCCACGACGCCACCGGACTGTTGGATCGCGCGTCACAGTTAAACCATGATTTTACGCCGATGCTGCTGGTCCGGGCGCGCCTGCATCGGCTGGCCGGGCAGCTGGAGGAAGCCGAAAAGATTCTTCGCTCATTTGTGACCCGGCCCGAAGCGAACGGGTGGGTCCGGGCCGAAGGCTGGTATGAACTGGGCTCGACGCTCGACCGCCAGGGCCGTTACGACGAGGCCATGAAGGCGTTTCTGGAAGCCAAGTCGGTGAAACTGCCGGTGACCGCACCGCCCGGCATCAACTCCCGGACCGCGGAAGCCGGCATGAAGCAAATGGTTGATTTCCTGTCGACCGGCGCCATGCAGCACTGGCGCGAACCTGACGGCGCTTCTCCGCAACGACGGCTGGCGTTGTTGTGCGGCCATCCGCGTTCCGGCACGACCTTGCTGGAGCAGGTACTGGATTCACACCCGGAAATCGTCTCCGCGGAAGAAACGCAAATTTTCTATGAAGAGGCATTTGTTCCCTTCACTCGCGGCCTGTCGCCGGAATCCATCTCCCTCATGCCGATTTTGGAGTCCGTTTCCCCGGAACGGCTGCGTCGGGCCCGGGAAGATTATTTTGGCTGTATCGAACGATTCATCGGCCAGGCCGTGGGCGCACGCCTGTTGATTGATAAGAACCCATCACTGACCTCGCTTCTCCCGGCCTTTATCCGGGTTTTTCCCGAAGCCAGATTCTTAATCGCCATCCGCGACCCGCGCGACGTGTGTCTGAGCTGTTTCATGCAACCCCTGTTTCCGACCACCCCGTCAAGCTCGACTTACTCAAGCCTGGAGGCAGCGGCGGCCGAATACACCTCCATCATGGGGTTGTGGCAGGCTCTCAAACCGCACATGCCCTGTCCCTTCCTGGAAGTGCGCTATGAGGAGGTAACGAACAATTTGGAACCGGTCGCGCGGCGCACCCTGGAATTCCTCGGCGTGCCATGGGACAAACGGGTTTTAACCTTTCAACAACATACCCGCAAACTCGTCCGCTCACCGACGTATGGAGACGTGAAAAAACCGATTTCCAGGGGGGCCATTGGACGCTGGCGACATTACCAGAAGTATTTTGAACCTCATCTGGAAAAACTCGAACCGTTTGTAAAAGCCTTCGGTTACGGATAAGCTGCGATCAGCCCCCGTCTCCGAAGACGTAAAAAACAGTCAGGACAAAACTTGGATTCGCCGGCGTCTTCTTCATAATTCTCCGCCAGATGCAATTCATCCGCGACATTTATGCGTCAAAACGGGCGCTCCGGCAGCCGGTCATCTCTTTTGAATTCTTCCCGCCCCGGACGGACGAAGGTGATTCGGCCCTCCTTGAAAAGCACATTCCCGCACTGCTACAAGCCAAACCGGATTTCTGTTCCGTGACCTACGGTGCGGGCGGCGGCACACGTGACAAGACATTGATGATCGTGGACCGCATCCAACGTCAGCACGACCTGACGGCACTGGCACATCTCACCTGCGTAAATCACACGCGCGAACAAGTGGGGGAGCTGCTCGGACGTATCCGCAGCCTCGGCTGTAAAAACATCCTCGCCTTGCGCGGCGACCCGCCCGATGGCGGCGAGTTCAGGCCCACACCCGGTGGCTTCGAGTTCTCCTCGCAACTGGTCAAATTCATCCGGGAAGCCGGCGATTTTTCCGTCGGCGTTGCCGGTTTCCCCGAAGGCCACATGGCCTGCAAGGAAGGCAAGCATGCCGACTGGCGGCACTTGCAGGAAAAAGTGGAGGCGGGCGCGGATTTCGTCCTTACCCAGTTGTTTTTTGACAATGCCGATTATTTTGAATTCCGGGATTATGTGGCCGGCAAGCTGGGCGTGAACGTTCCGCTCGTACCGGGGATCATCCCGATTTTAAGCGCCACCCAAATCACCAAATTCACGCGACTTTGCGGCGCCAGGATTCCACCGTCGTTGCGGACGCAACTGGACCGGCTGGGCCAGGATGACCCGGCGGCCACCGGGTTTGGCATCGAATACGCGACCCGCCAGTGCGCCGAGTTGCTCCGCGCCGGCGTACCCGGGCTGCATTTCTACACGCTGAACAAATCGCACTCGACCGTGCAAGTCGTGAAAAATCTCGGCCTGGCCTGACCATTTTCGATTTACGATGTCCGATTTACGCGACGGCCGAGCATTAGGAGCCGCCCGTAAACCGTAAATCACATATCGTAAATTCTCTTACAAACCCAAATTGCTCGCCACAATGCCAAGAACGCTTAACGGTCCCTGGTCTTCCAGACTGTCGGCGGCCTTGTCCACCTTCTGCAGGGTCAATTTCGCGTTGTTGTAGAATTCCTTGTCGTTGACGAGTTTCCCAATCGAACCCTGCCCTTGATTGATCTTCTGCAGAATTTGATTCAGGTTCGTCATGGAAGCCGTGGTGGCATGATAAAGGGTCTCGTCCGTCACCAGTTTGCCGAGGGTGCCCCGGCCCTCGTTGACCCCGTTGATGACCTGCTGCGCCGCAGCCACGGTATCCTGCAAATTGGTGACCGTGGCCAGCGCGGAATTGTAAAGCGTGTCCGTATAAATCAGTTTGCCAACGGTCCCCTGTCCGCTGGCAATCTGACCGGAAATGGCATCAATGTTCGAGATGGAGCCGCCCAGATGGCCGCTGTTTTGCCTGATGAAATCGGTCAAGGGACCCAGCAAATTATTGATGGTGTCGCCGGTGAAACTTTTGGTCAGGTTTTGAATACCGGTGGCGGCATCATTGAGCTTGGACATGATGGCATTCAGATCCGGTTGTTCCATCGTGGCGAGCACGGCGCCATCCACGGCCTTCGGAGCGTCCAGCGAACCGAAATCAATGGCGACAAAATTCTGTCCCATCAATCCGGTGAACCGGATGGTGGCCTGGCTGTCCGTCTTCACCACGGTCCCGCTGTTCAGCTTCATCGTGACGCGGACCTTGTTGTTTTCGAGGGCGATTTTTTCAACCCGCCCCACTTCCACGCCGGCCATTTTTACGCTGTCACCAACTTTTAATTCCTGCACGGCGTCAAACAGGGCGCTGACCCGGTAGCCGTGCTGGTAAAATTGCCAGCCGTTGAGCGTTTCGACGACGACCACGGCGGCAATGACCACAAAGACGACAAAAACGCCAAGACGGGTTTCGAGTGAATTTTTCATAAGCTTGATGGGGATTCGTGTTGAAAGTCTGCGTGCAAAAATTTCTGAAGGGTCGGGTCGTTGAACTGTCTCACCTCCTCCGGCGTACCGATGGTGAGAATGCGGCCTTCGTTGATGACCGCGATGCGGTCGGCAATGCCAAAAGCCAGGTCACGGTCATGTGATACCACGAGCGAGGTGACGTGGATGCGCTGCTTAAGCTTCACAATTTCCCGCCCGATGACCGCCGCGGAAAGCGGGTCGAGTTCGCTGGTCGGCTCGTCGTAAAGAATCAGTTGCGGATCGATGACCAGCGCGCGCGCGATGGCAGCGCGTTTTTTCATCCCGCCGGAAAGTTCGTTGGGCATTTTGTCGGCGGTATCCTTAAGACCAACGGCTTCAAGTTTTTCGGCGACGATGCGCGCGATTTCCTCGGGCGGCTTGAGGCGATGTTCACTCAGATAAAGGCCGACGTTCTCACCCACCGTCAGCGAACTGAGCAACGCGCCGGATTGAAAGACCAGCGCCATCCGGTATTTGCCGGCGACTTCGGAGGATTGGATGGATTCGCCGTTGATGAGAATTTCCCCCTCGTCCGGCGCCTCCAGGCCGATGAGGTGCTTAAGCAAAACGCTCTTGCCACTGCCACTCGGCCCCATGATGACAAAAATTTCGCCGGGCTGAACCTGGAAATCAATGCCCCGGAGCACCTCCTCGCCATTGAAGCTTTTTCGCAATTGGCGCACCTGAAGGCTCACCCCGGAATGATCGTTCGTCGCGTCGTTCATCATTTCAAAAGAATACGGGTCAGCACGTAGTCGAAAATCACGATCAGGATGATGGAATTAACCACCGCCTTGGTCACCGAACGCCCGATACCACGCGGTCCGCCGATGGTCGCCAAACCCTGGTGGCAGGAGACCGCACCGATGATCAGCGCGAAACAAAAACTCTTGAACACGCCGTTGGCCACGTCCTTGGGCTGGACAATGTCCCGCAGGTCGGAGAAAAACACCTGGAAGGGAATGTTCATGTGGCTGTTCATGTCGGCGACGACTGCACCGCCAAACCAGCCTACGAGAATGGAAATGACCACCAGCATCGGCAGCCCAAGCGCGATGGCCACCAGGCGCGGCAACACCAGATAGTGGATCGGGTCGATATTCATGGTTCGCAAGGCGTCAATTTCCTGGTACACGCGCATGGAACCGATCTCCGCCGCCATGGCCGAGCCGATGCGGCCGGCGATCAGGATCGCCATCATTACCGGCGCCAGTTCCTTGGCGATGGAGATGCCCACCACGCCGCCCACGGCGCTGGAAAGACTGCGCTCCACCAGCACCGGGCCGGTCTGCAGCGCGATGACGGCGCCGATGAAAAACGACAGCACACAGACCATCAGCAGGCTGGCATTGCCGATTTCGAAAAACTGCTCGAAGACCTTCTGGCGCTGCCGCCAGGCCAGCGGCAGAGCCAGCATCGTACGCCAGAACAACAGAATAATCTCGCCGATGTTTTCAAACATAACGTTTCACGAAGGCAGAGGGTAGAACGGTGCCGGAAGAATTACCAGTCGCGGATGGCCTTGACTGCCGGCTTGACGACATTCTGTATTGTTCCGGTTTCATTGGCGGCTGATCGCGGATTTGGTTTTGATGACGGGAATGTAGAATAACCGCACGGATTTTCCTCCCACATCGGATTGATACTGAAAAAGACCGAAAATGAGCGAGGATTTTTTGGCAGCGGGGGCCGTCTCATGCCGGTAAAAATTCCAAAGCAGCGACTGGCTGGCAGTTCCGGTTTGAGGATTGTTTTCCGAGCGCCACAATGACCATAACGGCGACCAGTTGCGTTCCACACCCGGGTTATTGGGGAGCATGGGCTCAATGGGCGCGAGTATTTGCAACCGCTGTTCTCCGTTGAAATCCCGGTGATAAGTAAACAACGGCCACAAATCCACCCGCCGGCGACCGGTTCCGGCATCCAGGTTCTTTTCCGTCACATTCGCAAATAAATAGAACAGGATGCGCGTGCTCTGGTCATCCAGGGCGCCCGCGTGAAGATGATTGTGCACGTAGAGCGGCCACAGGTAATAATCGCTCTCCAGCGTGTCATTGTGACCCCGGCTGAACAGCGGCCAGCAACGGGTAACCGTTTTGCCCGCACCCCGCGCGACCACCACAAACGGATACGGCCCCTCCCATTCATGATATTTTTCCTCGCGATCGTCCACCCAGGTAAAGAACGGCCAGAGCACGGAGGTCGAATCGCGCTGAGGGGAACGCAGCCGGGCATAAAATGGGAGATCGGCCCGAAATTTCACCGGGTCGGCGGTGCCAATGCCGGTGTCCTGGCTGAAATGAACCGGCCAGACCGCGAAAAATTTATCGTAACCGCCGATGGTTTCAATTTCTCCAAAGCCATTGGTCTGGGTGGTTACCTCCTTGTGTTCGATGCCCACCAGGGGCCAGAATTGCCAGCCGTGCATCCCGTCACCATGCCGCAAATCGAAGAAGGGAAACAAGTAATTGTCCGTAATCACGTCCTTTTTGCGGGTTTGGCTGTAAATCGGGAACATCAAGAAGAAAATTTCATCACGATACAATCGGTTCTGAAGATGGCCGTAAAAGGGGACCAACGCCGTATAGTTTTCACCCTCAATGGGCGAACGTTGCTGGAAGTAGAGCGGGAAAAGTGTAAAACGCTTTTGGGGAAGATTCTGCGGGCCTTCCCCGCCGGCAAAACTCAACAACTGGACGAGTTGCCAGCGATACTCCGTCCCAAAACGCCGGTAGGTGAGCACCGGATAGAGTAAATCGTCTGCTTCCGAATCAACGGAAGGGTCGGAATCGTGTGAAAACAGCGGCGGAACGGCCCAGGTCTTTTCCGAATCCCGCTCTTGGGTGTAAAAAAACGGGCCCATGATTTCGGTCCGACGCCCGGTGTCGAGGGTCAGCGTAAATTGACTAAAGAGCGGCCCAGCAACAAAATTATCCGTAGCGAAGACATCGAGGGGAAAGCTCACGGCCCATAGCCATGAATAAATCCACAGGCAGGCCAGGAATTTTATAGACTTTGAAGAACCGGATAACATGAAATTATTTTACGTTAACGTTATCCGTTGTTCAATTTTCCAAATTTTATTCATTTTAAAGCTATTTTTAACATTGATGTTGACATTTAGACGAATTGCTTTAATTTTGCCTTCCACTTGAGGTTTTTGACCTCGGTTCCTCCTGACCCAGTGTCGGCGTTGAATTGTCGGCACTGGGTTGATTTGTTTCTATCAACGGACGCCAGCGACCCAGTAAATTCAGCAAGGCCGGCAAAAAAGTTAATCCCGCAATCATACAAGTGGCGATGCCGATGGACATGATGCAGCCAAGGCTGTGGATGCCGCGATCTTTGGCAAGGATCAAACTGCCGAAACCGGCGATGGCCGTCAACCCGGACACCAACACCGCCTTGCCCGTACTGCGGGCAAGAATGCCCGGAGTGCGCTCTTCCGCAAAACGATTCAGAACATGAATCCCGTTCGTCACCCCAATCCCGATCACCAGCGGCAACGTCATGATGTTCGCCGGGTTGAACGGAATACCGAGCCATCCCATCGTCCCCACCAGCCAAAGCGTGCCGATGCCGACCGGCAACAGCGCCAGAACCACCGAACCGATGCTTCGGAAGTGAAATAAAACCAACAGCGCGATGGCCGCCAGGGAATACCAGGCCGCCTGGATGTAACTGTTCTTGAGCAGTTCTTCAAATTCGTACAGTTGAACCGGCGTGCCGGTCACATTCGGATCCACCTTCCGCAGGTCGGCGATGAATTTTTCCTGATTCTCGCGCTGCCAGACGTCGTTTTTGGGAAATACCTGCAGCAAAAATTTCCCGGTCACGCCCACAAATTGATCGCGAAAGGCCGGGGGCAAATCATCCACATGCAACCGCGTATGATCATCCTGGTTTTGCAGCAACTGGAACGTCGCACGCATGTCGGTGAAGAGCGCCTGCTGGAACTGAGCCAATTTGTCCGCGTGCTCCGCCAATGCCTGACGGTTGCCTTGCAACATCGTCTTGCGCAGTTCTTCGATCGCCTGGCGCAGGGAAATAAACTGTTTCGTCAGTTCGGGGTCGCTGTTCCCGACGGCATCCAGGGCTGCACCCAGATAGCCGTACAGTGAATAGAGCGTCCGGCTGAACGCCTGCACATCCACGGGACTGGTGTCCGGGGTGCCGAACTTCAACGGTGCCAGCTCCTGCTTGATCGCACCGATCAACCTCAGCTTTTCCGCGTTGCTGGAGTTTAGAAAATCTGCAAGCAGGCTGACCGGGGGTTCCACATCGGCCACCGTCGGCAACTTTCTCAGTTTTTCCTCCAGGTCGATGGCATTGGTCAATGAATCGGCGGCGACGGCGCCATACAGCAGGGATTTATCAGCCGCGGCGAACAGCTTGTCCTCAAAGACGACCGACGACAATCCGATGCTCTGCAATTTCTGCAAATTGTAATCGAAATAGACCTTCCGGGCCAGCACCAGCGCCAACACGCAGAAGGCGACGGTGATCGTCGTCACCAACATGGGACGCTGCAGCCAGATGTTCTCAATGCGCGCGCGGGTTTCGTCTTCGCTGGTCCGGTGGTCAATGACATTTTGACGGCCGCGCAACAGCAAAGCCGGCAACATGGTCATCATCGGCACGAAACAGAGCAGCAAACCGCCGCCGCAAATGAGGCCCATTTCCTGGATGCCCCGGAAGTGGGTGAAGACCATGGCCAGAAAAGCTCCCGCCGTGGTCAAGGCGCCGGTAAAAATTCCCTGCCCTGTGAAGACCATGGCCTTGGTCATTGCGGCTTCCGCCGATTTGCCGTGGCGCAGCTCCTCCTCGTAGCGTGTGATGA
>JAJPJM010000045.1 GCA_021324235.1 Verrucomicrobiota bacterium | reverse complement strand
GGCCTGGGGGAAGACGGTGGCCACGCCGGCCCGCGCGACCCCGTGGAGACACTCGTTCCAATAATTATAAGCCGGAACCCCCAGCCGCGGAATCGCCGGCGCACCATTGCGCAATTGCTGCACTTTTTCCGCCAGCGACATCCGGCGGATGAGATCGTCGACCCGGGTGCTCATCGGCAAGGCAGCGTCCTTCCAATACAACGGCCCTTTGATGTCGGGCGCCTGCAAGGCGGCGACCCCGCCGACTTCCAGCAGGTCCGCCGCGCGCATGGAGACCAGCGCAGTGCCGGTAGCGTCCTCAAGTTCAAACGTGTTCAATTCGGCGTCATTGGTCTGTCCGGTGAAGTCAAAGGTGAGCGTCCCGATGGTATCGCTGGCCTGGTCCACCTGTCCGGTGACGAAGCAAACTTTTCCAGCGCCGCCGGCGGCCACCAGAAGATCCAGGTTGCTGGCCAGCGTTTGTGGCCCGCAGGTGATGTCGATCCGGCGCAGGCCGGCGTTGGTGTAAACGGTTTCCACCATGCCCAGCCGGGCGACATATCTGCCCGGGGGCAGATTGGAAACCGTGACCGTAAAGTGCGGACCGGAGATGGCCTCGCGAAACGCCTCCGCCATGCCGGGCGGCGCGCCCTCAATGGTGACAATTCCGTGAACCCAACTGTGACTGAACTGGCCGCCGACCCAGACGCTTCGGTCACAGGCGACGCAGGCTTCCTCGCCGCTCCGGGCCGTGGAGGCTGAAAAACAGCCGGTGAAAATCACCAACGCAGAAACAATAATCCGATGCATGGCGGTATGATGAACAAACCCTGGAAGGTGCCGCAAATTTTATTTTGAATTTGCGGGTTGGGCGGCTTGAATGACCGCGTCAAACGCGGGTTTGGGGTTGCCGGCGCGATCGAACAACAGGGGATGATTCACCCGGCCTCGCATATTGAGCCACGAATCCCCATCCGTCACTCCCCAGAAAGTCACGAGCGATATATCATTATGATGTTTGACGAACACGCGGAAAAGGTCGGCGTAACGTTCGGCCAGTTGCTGTTGGACGACCGGCGGCAAACCGTTGGTATAGATATTCGAGCCTCCTTGATTGGCCATTTCCGTGATTTCCGCCGTCTGCTTACCTCCCAATACGTTCACATCCAATTCGGTTACCATGACCTTCAAGCCGAGCGCGGCAAAAGCGGAAATGGTCGCGTCTTCCTGTTCCACCGTCGGCCAATCCATCTGGTCGTGGTCCTGCAAACCAATCGCCGTGACGGGAATGCCTTCCGCCTGGAGTTTTTTAATCAGGGCAATCGCGCCGTTGCGTTTGGGCGTTTTCTCCAATGAAAAGTCATTGTAGCGCAGGATGGCGTTCGGATCGGCCTCGTGGGCGTATTGAAATGCCTTTTCAATATAGTCGGGGCCGATGATTTTCTCCCACGGCGACGGCCGCAGCGTGCCATCTTCGTTCAATGCCTCATTAACCACGTCCCAAATTTTTATCCGGCCTTGGTAACGGCCAACCACGGTATGGATGTGATCGCGCATCCGTTCCAGCAACACCTCCCGGGTCACCGGCTTGCCGTTGGAGTCCCGAAAAACCCAGCGCGGCGTCTGGTTATGCCAGACAAGGGTATGGCCGACGATGGTCATGTGATTTTTTTCACCGAACTCGACGTATTGATCGGCCGGCCCGAAGTTATAGCCATTGGGCCCCGGATCCGGATGAATGGACGCCCACTTGAGGGCGTTTTCCGGCGAAATGCAATTAAACTGTGCCTTGATGATGGGATCGCCGCGTTGATCGCCATCGGTGAATTGCTTTTCGTTGATGGCGACGCCGATCAAAAAGTCATTTTGGTAGGCGTCTTTGAGCGTCGTCGATTCGGAAGCCTTTCCGGTCACACAGCCGGTCAACAAACCGGCTGTGGCGAGCAAGGCGGCACTCGCCAAATTGGATGTTTTTCTCATGCGGTTCAGGTAGGAGTTGGATTTTCAGCGGCGAATTTTCTGCGGCGCTCAGCGAGTTCATCGGCCATCTGGATGGTTACGCGTTTGCCGAGCGGATAAACCATCAACAAGAACGTGCAGACCAGGAACATCGTGCCGACGACGAGACCAACGCAAACGCGGTAGCCGTGAACAGCATCCGGCGCGTCGGGCAACTGGGTGTCATAATGGAAAAAGCCGGCGAGAATCCAAAGCAATCCGGCCGAGCCCAGGGCCAGCCCGGCTTTCAGAGCGAAGCCGATGGTGGCAAAGACCATGCCGGTGAAGCGGCGGCCGGTTTTCCATTCCGAATAATCTGCGCAGTCCGCATAAATGGCCCAGATCAACGGAATGGTGGGGGCATAAACGATGGAACCGACGATGTTCAATGCGAGCATTCCGTAAACGGCGGTAGGCGGAAGCAGATAGGTGGCGAAGGCATTGAGAGCTGAAAGGCCGAAGCCGACAATGGCAACCGTCTTTTTCCCAAATCGCCGGGCGAAAGAGACCGAGAGGTAGATGACAATAATCGTGGTGGCGGTAGTGAGCCCGTTAACGAAGCTGTTATATACATCGGCGACATTGGAACTCGCCAGGTTATCACGGGTGCCGTGGACAATATAGCCAACCAACTCAAGAAAACCGCCGGGAGCCGGCGCACCCGCGACGAGTGGCGGCGCGGTCAGTCCGAGTTTTTGGAGGCAATCGAACATGGCCCCTTTATCAACGAAGTGATGAAAATAATTGTAATTCGCCCCGCCCCGGAGGGAAAGAATGCCGAAATGAACCATCGTCATGATCCACATCACGCGCCAGGGATTGTTTTTGACCAGGTCTTTGAGGTCCTGCAAGGGCGAGGTTTTCACCTGTGACATCGGTTTGATGCGCTCTTTGGTGGATACGAAGGCAATCAGGAACAGAACCAGGCATAATACGGCCCAGATGGTCATCGTCATTTGCCAGCCATGTTGACGGTCATGGCCGACGGCAAATTTGGCGACCAACGTCAGGGTAAAGGTGCCGACGATGAATTGGGCGATGTTCGCAGCGATAAATCGGAAAGAGTTGAGCTTGGTACGTTCATTCAGGTCGCCGGTCATGACACCGCCCAGTGCCGAGTAAGGCATATTGTTCATCGAATAGAGGGTCATCAGCATGGTGTTGGTGATGGCGGCGTAGGCGATCATGGCGCCCATGTGCCAACCATGCGGCGTCGTGTAGGCCAGGATCATCACCACGCACCACGGCACAGACGTGAACAAAATCCAGGGACGAAACTTTCCCCAACGCGAGGTGGTGCGGTCGGCCATGACGCCCATGATCGGGTCAAAAAAAGCGTCCCACAACCGCGGCCACAACAAAATGGCGGCGGCCGCCCCGGCGGTCAGGCCGAAGCTGTCCGTGTAGAAATTCGTCTGAAAAAGGATCATGGACATGAAGACGAAATTCGCGGCGGAATCGCCGCAGCTATAACCCGCTTTTTCGAGGAACGAAAGTTTCTGCTGGAAGTGTTGTTGTTCGGCCATAATTTATTGGTTTGGCTGGGGTTTACTTCGTCACGGGCGGGGTCGCTTTCTGTAAGTCAAAGTCGCGCAACGAGTCGCCGACCACGATTTCAAATTCGCCGGGTTCGACGACATATTCATGTGAATGTCGCAAAAATGCAAAAAAATCCCGCGTGGTGTCAAGCGCAACCATCTCGTCAATGAGGGATTCCGCTCTTCCCGGTGCCATGCCGGACGGAGAGCGGCTCCCGCACTTTGCCCGCGGCGCGGGCCGCGGAAAAACGATTCTCGATCAATATTGCCTTGTCCTCATCCGCCACTTTCCGTAGAAAGGGCACGCACCAAAACCGGCGCGCGGTGACGGCAGCAGTGTTTTGTTCGAGGCTCGATCCGGTCGTCTCCCGGCCGATGCCACGAAGGACGTGCGCGAACTATGATGAATACGCCAGACCGAACCGTTTCAAAAGACCGCATCGAAATCGCCGGCCAGCCTGCTTTGAAGGACGTTTTCAAGGATGATTTTTATATTGGGGCGGCGCTCAATGTGGACCAGATTTGCGGCCAGGAGCCGGAAGCCATGGCCCTGGTGGCAAAACATTTCAACAGCATCACGCCGGAAAACATTTTGAAATGGGAGGAAGTCCATCCGGAACCGGACCGATACAATTTCGAAGCACCGGATCGTTACGTGGCCTTTGGCGAAAAGCATAAAATGCACATCATTGGCCACGCGCTGGTCTGGTGGCATCAGACGCCGGACTGGGTGTTTCAGGACGCGTCGGGCAAACCGTTGGGCCGCGAAGCGTTGCTGATGCGCATGAAAGAACACATCTTTACCGTCATGGGCCGTTATCGGGGACGCATCCACGGTTGGGACGTCGTCAACGAAGCGATCGCGGCGGATGGTTCCTGGCGGAAATCCAAATGGTACGAAATCATCGGGGAAGATCACGTCGCCAAGGCCTTTGAGTTTGCCCGTCAGGCGGATCCCGATGCCGAACTTTATTACAACGACTTTGATTTGGAGAATCGTCCCAAATGTGAAGGCGTCATCCGTCTGGTCAAGGGTCTTCAGGCAAAGGGCGTCCGCGTGGACGGCATTGGCGTTCAGGGCCACTGGTTTGTGGACCATCCACCGATGAGCGAAATTGAAGACCACTTCCTGGCGCTTGCCGGGTTGGGCGCAAAACTGATGATTACCGAGTTGGACCTTGGCGTGCTTCCCTTTTATCCGCTCGAATCGAAAATTGTGGACCTGTCGTCGTTTGATGCGGAGACACGGAAGAAGTACAATCCGTATCCGAACGGTCTGTCAGAAGCGGCCGGGAAAGACCTGGCCAGGCGGTACGCCGATTTGTTTTCACTGCTCCGGAAACACCGGGACAAGTTTGGCCGGGTCACGTTTTGGGGCGTGCATGACGGCCAGTCCTGGCGCAACTACTGGCCTATTACCGGCCGGGCCGATTATCCCCTGCTGTTCGACCGTCACTGCCAGCCCAAGCCCGCCCTTGAGGCCGTGATAAAAATGGCACAAGGGAAAAGCTGAAAGGGGAACGGAAAATGAAACCGCTGGCGAGCGGTGCGCTACGGGTCCAGCCAGAGGGTTGACGTTACGATTCGTGGGTAATACCTGCTTCCTTGCGCCTTGCCGCTGACGATCTGGTCGCAGCAGGCCCAGTAACTGCTGCCAT
>JAJPJM010000055.1 GCA_021324235.1 Verrucomicrobiota bacterium | reverse complement strand
GAGAAAAAAATAGACACGGATTGCACGGATTTTCACAGATGCAAGAAACAACAGCGACGCAAAAGACTTTGGACACGGATTGTACGAATTGGTTTAACCGCCAAGACGCCAAGGGTTGAAGGCCAGAAGCAGATCAATAGCGAGATTAAGATTAGGAATTAGGATTAAGATCAAGATACAGGGGACAAAGCAAAAGAGGTGAGACACAGATTACACGAATTATCACGAATTTTTTTGCCGCAAAGAGGCACAAGAGGCATAAAAATCTACAAGTGGAGGAAAACTGCCAAATACACGGGAAACTTAACCACGGATGGACACGGATTTTTTAACCGCCAAGACGCCGAGGACAAGTGATGGGAGATGGAAGATAGGAGATAGGAGTTGGAGAAAGTGCCACCTCACCCGGCCCCGCGACGGCGTGGCCACCCTCTCCCCCGCAAGCGGCGGAGAGGTGAATAGAGGCGGACGCCCCGGCGGAGCGTCCCTACCAAACACGGGTTACGGCAGCGGGTCCGGCGGGGCGCGGAAGGTGTGCAGGCCGCGCGGAAACTGCGGCGATTGCAACCAATCGGCCAGGAGGTTCAGTTCAAATCCGGTAAACCCAATGCTCGATTGGCGGGTAAACGTAAGCTGGTCCGGTCCCGTCCGGCTGATGTCCGTCACCGAGTCGCCCAGTTTGTGGGGAATGGCCTTGAGCCAGAGTGCGGCCGGGGAATCAACTGGCAACTGGGCCCGGTGGAACACAAAACGGGCAAATTGACTTATATAAAGCCATTGTTCCGTGCGCGAACCGGTCATTTCCCAATCGCGATAAACCAAATTGGTGAGGGACAAAGTCGCTTGCAGCGGCTCCAGTGACAGCGGACCGGTAATCGTACCCGGAATGCCGCCGCCAAAAACGAAGTTCTGGTGGTTGTCCGACACGGATTTCAGAAACGGCGCCATATAAGGAAGACCTTTCCATTCCAAACCATTGAAGGTGGTTGATCTTCCAAACTTCGCCAGGTCGTTGGTAACGACCCAACGGTGCTGATTCTGCAACACCAGACCCGCAAGCCGGTCCACCGCGTTGCTGGCGTCGGGAAGCGGGGCCGCAAAATAACTCATCATTCCGGGCCCCGGCATGGCCCAAAAACAGATCTGGTCCGGCGGCGGACCGATTTGGAGATTGTTCCAGGCCGGCAACGATTCCAACCAGGGTTTGATCCCCCGGGCGATGGTGAAACTGCACAGGCTTTCGTCAATCAGGTTGGTCGGGATGTTCCACGGTTCCAGGTCGGATAATAACGGTCCTGCAAAATCTGCCTGGCCGGACGTGAGAACGTTGGTGCCGTCACCCTTCACGGCGAGGTGAAAGTGGTTGAGCCGGCTTCGCTCCACTTCGCCGCGCCAAGGAGTTGAATCGCCTTCTCCCGCAGATGCGGGATTGAGAGTTGCCAGGCAGGAAACGAGCCGCACCGGATTGAGGTCCGCTTCAAGCCAGTTATCGGTCGTTCCGGCCGGCAACGGAGACTGACCCTGCCGGATACGGGCCAACAGGTCGCCGAGCAGCGCATTATGCTCCTGGGCCGCGCCGAAGATGGTCCATTGGCCGGCTCGGGTCAGTTCAAGGAAGTCGGGGTCATGATGTTTTTTGAGCGACCAGCCGTAATGCCGTTCCGGCGCGGGGACGGGATGAATGCCGGTCAACGATTCCAAAACCCGGGCGAGATTGGTTTGCCACAAGGCGGCGCGCTGGTCGTCGAGGCGGATGGCAAAAACCAGTTCGTCCGGCTGATTGGAGGTCTGGTCGATTTCCAGGCAGGATTCATTCTCCACCAGATCGTCCAGCAAGGGCCGCAGGAGCGCGGCGGCATTGGTGTCAGGGTTGCGGTGCAACAACGGCCAGGGCGCGAGGGACAGTTTGTCCAACGTTTGCCGTTCGAGCTTCCCGCTTTCGGGCAGGTTCCAAATCGCCATCAGATGAGCCGCGTTGGTATCACCGGCCAGATGTTTCATTCCCAGCCAATGAATCCGGGCAACGGTTTGCGCGGAGGCCGGGGGCGCGCCGTCAGCGGACAGGGTTGCCCGGAATCCGGCCAGAGAAAGAACGGCGGCAAACAGAATGAAGCGGATACGTCGCGTGTGCATCGTAGACATTTTATGCCAAAGCCGGTTGACGTTCGCAACTTCAAACCCGATGACACACGGATGATTTAACCGCAGAGGCGCAGAGACGCAGAGAATGAAGACTACAAGCGGATTAGAACCAAGATTAAGATTAGGATTAAGATGCAGAGAACAAAAGACACGGATTGCACGGATTATCACGGACTGATTAACCGCCAAGACGCCAAGGGTTGAAGAACACGAGCCAAACAGAACCAAGATTAGGATTAGGATTAAGATTAAAATGCAGAGAACAAAGCAACGAGGCGAGATACGGATTGCACGGATTGTTTTTGCCACTCCGGCTCGTCCGTGGCCTCGCCCCACCAAAGCAGGGCGTTTTCCGGTGGGGCGAGCGTCCTCGCGAGCCGGGCGCAAAGAGGAAATTCAAACTTTCAAACGCCGTGCTCCATCGATAATTTCGGATATGGATATGTGAACCTTCCTCGAAACCATCCATTCCCTCAACGCCAAAACCCTTCATCCGGTGTCCACATTCAACCAGACCAATCCAACATTGTTTTGCTGACCATTAACACAGAAAAGCGTGAGCCCCGGCTGGCGAATGAAAGCACACATCAAATTCTTCATCAGACCTGGTCGGAAGCAACCGCCTGGTTGGTTGGTGATTATTTATTGATGCCCGATCATCTCCATTTGTTTTGCGCTCCAAGAGATTTGCAATTCACCATCGAAACATGGATTGCCTATTGGAAACGTGAATTCACCTTGAAGCAGAAACGGCTCGCGGGAACACTCGCCCCACCGGCACCCATCCCCTTGGAATGGAGATTTCAATCACGTGGCTGGCATCATCGTTTGCGTGACGGTGAAAATTATTCGGAGAAGTGGATTTACGTGCAGGAAAATCCGGTTCGTAAAGGATTGGTTAAACGAATTGAGGACTGGCCATTCAAAGGCCGGGTGTTCGATTTGATTTGGAGCGGAAAATAGATTCGCATACGGCTCGCGAGGACGCTCGCCCCACCGAACGGTCCAACCCACTGCTCCGATTCGTTAGCAGCCTCGACCGGGTAAAATTGCAGATGCGTCCCAGCTTTGATGCGAACAGCTTGTCATTCTCGTGCGCCGGATTATGCTCTGGGGCTGTGAACCAAAAGTGGCATCGCTGGTTGCCATGGATTTTCGTGGCGCTGGTGGCGTTGAGCCGCTGGCCGGGGCTGTTTCCGCCGAGTTTCAGCGCCGTGTACGCGCTGATGTTTTGTGCGGGGGTGTTTTTCACCGGTCGCCGGGTGTGGTGGCTGATGCTGGGAGCAGTAGTGCTCTCGGACCTGGCGCTCAATGTTTATTGGTGGCGGCACGGCTGGCCGGTCTGGGACCTGTCCGTCCTCAGATATCAACTGGTCAACTACGCCGGTTACGCGGTACTGTTCTGGCTGGGCCGGCGGTTCAAGCCGCAATCCTCGTTCGCCGGGCTGCTCGGCGGCGGCGTGCTCGGTGCGCTGCTATTTTATGTAATCACCAACACCGCGTCGTGGCTGTTCAATCCGTTTCAGGACCCGGAATACTCGAAAAATATCACCGGCTGGCTGATTGCGCTGATCAAGGGAACCAACGGCTGGCCGCAGACCTGGGAATTTTTCCGCAACACGCTGTTGAGCGGCGGGCTGTTCACCGCCCTGTTCGTGGCCGCCATGAAGCTGACCGCCCCGGCGGAATCGCCGGCGGAAAAGGAAGCCGGCGTGCGCCCGGCGGAACCGTCGGAAACCGAGGAAGAACCGGAGGAAGCCAGAACGTGAAGGACGAAGGGAGAAAGGCGAAGGACGAAATAAACAAACCTCGCGCACGGATTTTCGGCTTCGCACTTCCGACTTCCCACTTCGCACTTCGATGAAGATTGGCGTCATTTCGGACACGCATAATTTTTTGGACCCGAAAATCCCGGAGCGATTGGCGGGGGTGGACCACATTCTGCACGCGGGCGACATCGGCATGCCGTGGATCCTGGCGGAGCTGGAACAGGTCGCGCCGGTCACAGCGGTCAGCGGCAACACAGACGACCCGGCGTGGCGCTATGCCCCGGCCAAGACCGTTGAACTGGCGGGCCGGAAATTTTTCATCCAGCACATCATCCAGCCCGAGGCGCCGGGGGAAGACCTGCAACGGCGGCTGGCGCGGGAACGGCCGGATGCGGTGGTGTTCGGGCACACCCACAAGCGGTTTTGCGAAACGTTGGCCGGCGTGCTGTATTTCAATCCCGGCTACGCGGGCCGGCCGAAATCCGGCACGGAACGGAGCCTCGCCATCCTGCATTGCGACGGACCGGGTATCCGCGCGGAATACCTCCCGCTGTAATTGGCCCGTAAATTTGCTTTCGCCGTTCATCCGCCTTTGCTAAAAAAACCCCGTGCAAAAGCTTGGCTGGATCATTTTGAGTCTGGGACTTTGCGGCGGGCTGGCTCCGGTCACCCGGGCCGACACGTTTCAATTGACGGACGGTGCGTCCGTGTCCGGCGACATTGTGTTGTTCAATGAAGCCGGGATCACGCTCCGCACGCCCACCGACAGTTACACGAACGTGGTGTGGCCGAAGTTTTCGCAGGACTCACTCAAGCAACTGGCCCAGAACCCGAAGATCAAGCCGCTGGTCGAGGCATTTATTGAAACGCCGCCGGCGCGGCCCCGGAACACGGAAATACAAATCCAGGACGTGTCGCGGCTGGCCCTGCCCCCGAAAGAGTCGCTGTTCGCGGCGTTGCTGTCGTCCTCGGTGGGGTTCGTCACACTGTTGTTGATTTACGCGGCGAACGTGTATGCCGGCTATGAAATTGCCATCGTGCGCGCGCGGCCGATCGGGCTGGTGATGGGGGTGGCGGCGGTCCTGCCGATTTTGGGGCCGATTATTTTTCTGTGCCTGCCAATACCCCAGGAAGCTGCGTCGGCGGAAGGGCAAGCGCCGCTCGAACAACCCACGTTTGTGGTACCGGGCGGGGCGCCGGCGGCGGGAGGCCCGGCCACCGGCGGAATCCACGTCGCCGGGGCGGCCGCCGCGGCACCGGGACATCCGGAAGCCCAGATTTTCCAGCGCGGCCAGTTCATGTTCAACCGCCGGTTTTTTGAAACGAAATTTGCCGGTTTCTTCAGCGTGGTCCGGCGGCCGGCGGAAAAGGACCTGGTCCTGGTGATCAAGGCCGCGCGCACCCAGGTGGTGGCGCAACGCATCACCCGCATCGCCACCAACGAGGCGTATTTCGAGGTCATCCAAGGCGGGGGGCGGCAGGAGGTCATGGTGCCGTTCGCCGACATCCAGGAAATCCAGCTCAAACACAAGGACGCGTGATTTGAGTTTTGAGTTTTAAGTTTTAAATTTTTAGTGGCACCTGTGGTTTCGCGCCGACAACTCAAAACCAAAAATTAAATATTGGAATGAAATACCGCACGATTCTCATGTTTGGCGCGCCCGGTTCGGGCAAAGGCACGCACGGGCGGATTCTCGGAACGGTCCCGGGGTTCTTTCATTGCAGTTGCGGCGAAGTGTTTCGCAATTTGAATCCGGAAACGCCGCTCGGGAAAATCTTTGTCGAATACTCGAGCCGCGGCCAGCTGGTGCCGGACCAGCCGACGATCGAGTTGTGGCAGCAATATGTCCACGGCCTCACGGCGAGCGGACGTTTCAATCCCAAGTCCGACACGCTGGTGCTCGACGGCATCCCGCGCAATCTGCACCAGGCGGAGATGCTGGATGATTTTCTGGACGTGATTGCGGTGTTCAACATGTGCAGCGGGAGTTTCAAGAACCTGGTGGCCCGCCTGCAACGCCGCGCGCTCAAGGACAACCGCCTCGACGACGCCAGCCTGGAGGTCATCCGCGCGCGCCTGAAGACCTACGAGGCCGAGACCCGGCCCGTGCTGAATTTTTACGGCCCGAAGGTCGTCTACCGCATCAACACCGACGGCACGCCGCCCCAGACGTTCTTGAAAGTCCTTCGCCACGTCGTCAAACTCGCCTGAAAGATTTGCGATTCACGATTTGCGAATTACGATGGGCGCCGGCAAACGAACCCGCGCGTCAATCGCATATCGCAAATCAAAAATGAAGATCGTTTTCATGGGCACGGCGGAATTGTCCGGCGCCAGCCTCGCCGCCCTGGCGCACGGCCCACCATTCTCAGTGGTGGCCGTGGTCACGCAGCCCGACCGCCCCAAAGGCCGCGAACTCAAACCGTCGCCGTCACCGGTCAAGGCGCTCCCCCAAAAATTGAATTTGCCGGTCCTTGAACCCGCACGCGCCCGCGACGAATCGTTCATCAGCCAATTGCGCGGACTGGCGCCGGACCTCATCGTCGTGGCCGCCTATGGCCAGATTTTGCCGGCGGGCATTTTGGATCTGCCGCGGCACGGCTGCCTGAACGTTCACACGTCGTTGCTGCCAAAATATCGCGGCGCGGCGCCGATTCAGTGGGCGATTGCCAACGGCGAAACCGAGACGGGCGTCACCCTCATGAAAATGGACGCGGGCCTGGACACCGGGCCCATCGTGGCGCAACGGCGCACGCCGATTCAATCCACGGATGATTCCGTCACGCTGCATGACCGGCTCGGGCAACTCGGCGCGGAACTGCTGCTGGCAACCATTCCCGATTATGTCACCGGGAAAATCCAGCCGCGACCGCAGCCCGCCGAGGGCGTGAGCCACGCGCCGAAAATCAAAAAGGAAGACGGGCGGATTGATTGGAACCTGCCGGCACAAATGATCGTGAACCGGCTGCGCGCCTTCACGCCGTGGCCTGGGGCGTTCACGTTTTTGGGGAACGCCGAGCACCGTCCCGGCGCGAACGTATCGGCACCAAAACAAGCCGGGACGGTGCTCGGCGCTCCGAAGTCGCATCTGCTCAAAATCTGGAAGGCGGAAGCCGTCGAAAAATCCGGTGAGCCCGGAACTATTTTATCCGCGGACAAGAGCGGGATTCTGGTCGCCGGCGGCCAGGGTGCGCTGCGGGTCCTGGAATTGCAACGCGAAGGCGGCCGGCGTCTGAGCGCGGCGGAATTTCTGGCGGGACATCCGTTGAAAGCGGGTGAAAAGTTCAAATAACGTCGAACAACGAACATCCAACATCGAACGTCGAAGGTGTTTGCCAGTTAAGGGCGAACTTCAGTGTTCGGCGTTCAATGTTCAGTGTTCGATGTTTCCTGTATCTTTGGCGTCCTTCAATCCCGCTGCATAGGCCTCGAACACCCGGCGCATTTCGTCGCGGACCTGGCGGAAGCAGTTCAAAATCTCCGCTTCACTGCCGGCGGCCTTGGCCGGATCCAGGAACGGCCAGTGATGGCGCTGCAACTGGCCCGGAAAAACCGGGCACCCCTGGTCCAGGTTGCCGCAGACGGTGATGACGGTGCGGATGGGCTGGCCGAGAAATTCCTTCAGGTGCTTCGAACGATGGCCGGAGATGTCGATGCCCACCTCGGCCATGACCTTGATGGCGAGCGGGTGCACGTAGCCGGTCGGATGGGAACCGGCGCTCTGGACATTCACGAGATCGCCCGCCGCCGCCCGCAGAAAGCCTTCGGCGATGTGGCTGCGGCAGGAGTTGCCGGTGCAAAGAATGAGGACGGTGGGTTTCATCATTTTGGAAAACATTGAACATAGAACATCCAACGCCGAACATCGAACGGATTTCCGTTTCCGACCTTCGGAATTCGATGTTCGATGTTCAGTGTTCGAAGTTTCATCAGGCCATTTCCTGTTGATACCAGCCGCGCGACCGGTTGCAGACGTGGCAGACGGACAGCATCACCGGCACCTCGACGAGCACGCCCACGACCGTGGCCAGCGCCGCGCCGGAGCCCGGACCAAAGAGCGTGATGGCCACCGCGACCGCCAGTTCAAAGAAGTTGCTCGCGCCGATGAGCGCGCCGGGCGAAGCGACGTTGTGCGGCACCCGGAACCGGCGCATCAACAGGTAAGCCAGCGTGGAATTGAAATAGACCTGGATGACAATCGGCACGGCCAGCAGCAGCACGGCGAACCAGCGGGTGACCAGGTTTTCCGCCTGGAACGCGAAGATGAGCACCAGCGTCAGCAGCAGCGCTCCAATCATGAGGGGATGAAATTTCGGCAGGAAATTTTGTTCAAACCAATCCTGCCCGCGGGATTTCAAAAGCGCGGTGCGCGTCAGCCAGCCGGCGGTCAGCGGAATGACGATGAAGACCACGACCGACGTGATAAGCACCCGGGGCGGCACGATGACGTGCGCCACGCCACACAGGAACATCACGATGGGCGCGAAGGCGAACAGCATGATGAGATCGTTCACGGCCACCTGCACGAGGGTGTAAGCCGGATCGCCGTCGGTGAGGTACGACCAGACGAACACCATGGCCGTGCAGGGCGCGGCGGCCAGGATGATGAGGCCGGCGGTGTAATTTTTGGCCGTCTCCGGATCGATCCAGGCGGCGAAGACATGTTGCATGAAGAGCCAGGCGAGCAAGGCCATGCTGAACGGTTTCACCAGCCAGTTCACAAACAGGGTCACCGCCAGGCCTTTGGGTTTGCGCGCGATGCCGCCGATGGCGCTGAAGTCCACCTTGAGCATCATCGGATAAATCATCAGCCAGAGCAGGACGCCGATGGGCACGTTGACCTGCGAGCCCCGGCCGAACTGCCATTGGCTCAATTGGGCGGTGAAGGCGGGCGCGAGTTTGCCGAGCGCGACCCCGGCCACCATGCACAGGAAAACCCAGACGGTCAGGTACCGCTCAAAGAACGCCAAACGCCTGACATTTACGATTTCGGATTTACGATTTACGGGTTCAGACATAGTTTGGGCAGTTTAATCTTGTCACGCGTCACGTGGCACTTGTCACGTTTGCGGTTTGCGCGCCTGAATCTCGAGACTGGTGATGAAATCGGCGGCGGTGGTTCCGGCCGGCAGGTGTTCGGCGATTTTCCGGTAGAGCGGGTCGTTCCAGTCCGCCTTGGCCTTCAGGAAGTCGGATTTTTTTGTGAGCACAATGTCCGTCAGGCCCGCTGTGCGCGCCAGATGTTCGGTTTCATCCACGAGCACGGCGCCGGCCACGCAGCCGATGACCGCCTCGACCATCTCCCGGACGGACTGGGGCAAGGGCCGCAACAACGCGAGGTCGGAGACCGCGACGCGTCCGCCCGGCTTGAGCACGCGCGCCATCTCGCGCCAGACCTGCGGTTTGTCCGGCGAAAGATTGATGACGCAATTGGAGATGATGACGTCCACGGTGTGGTCGGCGACGGGCAAATGTTCGATTTCGCCGAGGCGGAACTCGACGTTGTCGACGCCGGTTTGCCCGCGATAACCCGCGGCATTGCGGCGCGCTTTGGCGAGCATTTCCGGGGTCATGTCCACGCCAATCGCACGGCCGGTGGCACCGACTTTGCGGCCGGCAATGAACACATCGAAGCCACCGCCGCTGCCGAGATCCAGCACGACTTCGCCGGGTTTCAGCGCGGCCAGCGCCGCCGGATTGCCGCAGGAAAGGCCCAAATTCGCGCCTTCCGGCAAGGCGGCCAGTTCCCCGGCGGAGTAACCGATTTGCCGGGCGAGTTCACCTGGCGTCATTTCCTTTCCGCCACAACAGGAGCTTTTGCCGGTGGCGATCGCCGCGTAACCCTTACGCACCATTTCGTGAACGGTTTGTTGCAGGTCGGGAGTGGTTGTTTTCATAAAATTTTTGCGGTCAATCCGTCACCGGCACTGACGGCGGCAGATTTCGGCGAGGCCGGTCTTCAGCACCCGGTTCAATTTCCTCGCATCGGCGGCGGCCTCGGCGGTTTGGGCGAGCGATTTTTTCACCCAATCCAGCGCCTCGCGCACGGCCACCGGCGCGGATTTGCCGGGCAACCGGTAATAGACCCAGCGTTCCGATTTGCGGGACTGGATCAGGCCGGCGTGGTGCAGGATGGACAGGTGTTTGGAAACGGTGGAGAACGCCAGGCCGAACAGTTCGGTAATCTGGCAGACGCACAATTCGCCGCGGCGCAACGCCAGCAGCATCCGCACCCGGTTCGGGTCGGCCAGCGCCCTGGTGACGTCCATGAATTCGCGCATAATTTGTTATTTCGTCAAATGACGAAATGAATATGCCTCCAATCGGGGTCCAACACAAATAAATTTTTGGTGGCGACGGGCCGTGTCCCGATTTGCCGGCGGCGAGGTGGCGAGTCGTCCGGGTCAGCACCCCTTACGTCGTGCCTCATCACCAAATCAGGGCACTGCCGGACGGCGCACACAATTGACGGGCGGGCGGATGGCGCGTAAGCTCCCCGGCGTTGTTGAGTTGAGGACCCCGTGAAAATTGCCGAAGACAAGCCGTCCCCCGAAAGCGGATTTCCGCCCTGCGACCCGCGCACCTATATGGCTGCGGAACGCACCTTTCTGGCCTGGATCCGGACGGGCATCGCCCTCATGGGCTTCGGCTTTGTCATCGCGCGGTTCGGCCTGTTTTTGCAGGAACTGGTCCTGAACAAAACGATGTCCACGGACAAGCATGGTGGATTTTCCCT
>JAJPJM010000057.1 GCA_021324235.1 Verrucomicrobiota bacterium | reverse complement strand
TCGCACGCCAGTTCGGAGGATTTGGTCTTGATCGCCGGCCGGCTTTCCACCGAAACGAAATCCACGGCATCGGCCATGTCGAAGTGATCGAATTTCCGGTGGAGCGCGCGCAGGTTGACGGTGACGGGGTGATCGGGACAAAGCTCATGCAGCACGTCGGCCTGCATGCGCACAAAGGCAACGATGGCGTCGCTGGAAAACCGGTACCAGTCCAGCAACAAGGCCGCGTTGTGCGACGTGGGCGCGGACATGGGCATGGGCACATCCTCAAAGGCGGCGACAATCTGACCCAGGTAACGCAAGCCGAGCTGGTCGTTGAGCCGCTCAACGGTTTTGTATTTCAATTTCAGCCAATTTTGCCATTCCAGGCGCGAATCTTCATTGAACGACCATTCGGTTTGGTGTCCACCGAGGCTGCCGTCAATCTGCCAGGCAATCAATTGGGGATGGTCGCCCAGCGCCTGGGCCATGTTTTCCACGAGGTGCTTGGAGGCGTTCCAATAGGCGTCGTTATTGAAGCAGGCAGCGCGGCGTGTGCCTTCGTGTTTGACCAGGCCGTGCTCGTCCAGGGGCAGAACGTCGGGATGCTTTTTAGACAACCAGATGGGCGGGGCGGCGGTGGGTGTGCCGAGGACAACCTTGATGTTGTGGTGTTGCATGATGTCCATGACCCGGCGCAGCCACTGGAAATCATATTTGCCTTCTTTGGGTTCGCAAATGCCCCAGGAATATTCACCGATACGGACAACATTGATGCCGGCTTGGGCCATCAATTCGGCGTCGCGTTCCCAGGCGCCCTCGGGGTTGTCAGCGGTGCCGCTGTAAGGGAAGACCCACTGCTCAGGATAATAGTCAACGCCAAAAAACATAACCTCGCCTCGGGTTTATGATGAAATTCTAATGATAACCCGCCCGGCTTGCAATCCCAAAGTTACAGACCCTGTGGCAGCGGGCTGGGACCGGGCGAAACCTATTTGCCCAAAAGGTTGCCGAGCCCCTTGGTGATGACATTGCTGACCCCGGCGCCGGCGTTGTTGCCGGTGGCTTTAATCAGGCTTTGCGCGCCTTTGTTGATGCCGGCGTTGCTGACCGCCTTCACGGTGGCGGTCATAATGGCGTCCAGCACACTCCGGGTCAATTCCGTCGCGGTGATGCCATCCGCATTCTTGCCCAAATCGGTGAGGTGTATCGGTGGCAGTGAAAGGGTCGTTTCCTTTCCTCCGAGTTCCGTAAGGTTCACATGCACCTTGGCGCCGGTGATCAGGAAATCATCCACTTCCAATTTTTTTGAGGGTTTGGCCCGGGGAGTGGCACCGGTTGAAACCGGGCTGCCGCTTTGCGCGGCGTTTTTCGCGGCGGCATTGACGTTGTCCATGATTTTGCTGAGGTTATTGCCGCCCAGGCCGCCTTCAAAAGTAATTTCCGGGGATTCCATGTGCAGCGAACGCACGACAATTTTGTCGGACAACACGGACAGGGGATTCACGCCGACGGCGATCAGGCCGGCGCTGATGGCCTGTGGCGTTTGGTAGCCTTCGGGATTGCCGACCACCAGGCCTTTGACCTCGGCCGAGCCGGTCCACAACGACAAATGCAGTTCATCCAGTTTGATGGAAACTTTGGTGATCTTTGGGCCGACAGTCTCAACCTCTTGTTTCACGATATTACCCAGGGACGTGCTGGCGATGATGCTGCCCACAATCGCGAGCACCACCAGGGCGAGGACCGCACCCCAGAGAATTTTTTTGAACGTTTTCATAAGCACGATGGTTCGCGATTTTACCCGGTTCCCCAGGCTGATCGGAGCTTCTTTACTCTGCGATCAGTGAGTGGATTACCTCCACCAGCTTGTTGATTTGGTAAGGCTTGGCGAGGAAATGGTCCGGTTTTACCGCCGAACGGTTATAAATGCTTTCGTCCACTGTGCCACTGAGCAGGATGGTTTTTTGGCGCGGGTTGACTCGTTTGCATTCGCGGATCAGCTCCATGCCGTTCATTCCCGCCATGGCGTAATCGGTCACGAGGACATCCGGCGGCGAGGGGGCGGCAACATATTCCGCCAGTGCCTTTTGCGGGTCGATAAAGAGGCACACCTGAAAACCCGCCGGTTCCAAAATCATCCCGGCCAAATCCAGCAACATCTGTTCATCATCCACCACGAAGATGGTAGGCGGCGACCCGGCGACCCCATTGCTTTCAGGCTGGCTCATGCGGCTGTTGACCATCCAAACACACTCTTGGGCGGACAGCAAGCGCATTTGACGGGTGAAATTCCCGTTGCGTTGCCCGTTCTTCCGCCGTAAACTTTTGCAAGGCAATGAAGTCATCGCCAACAAACAGGGATTTGCTGCTATGAAAAGAAAATCGGCAACCGTATCCGTCAGGAAGAAAACCGACACCTCAACCACGCGTTTAAGCCGCGCCGCCCAAACCCTGCCAGAAGAAACCGCCGCCAACGACCGCCCGGCCAAACCTGTAAAAACCCGCCGCCCGGC
Source organism: Verrucomicrobiota bacterium (assembly GCA_021324235.1). GTDB lineage: Bacteria > Verrucomicrobiota > Verrucomicrobiia > Limisphaerales > UBA11358 > UBA11358. The sequence goes on along the minus strand of JAJPJM010000057.1, from coordinate 7,471 downwards.
GGTGAGAAAATTAAAGCCCGGCAGCGTTTCCACTTTTGAAGCCGTCACCGCCCCGATGGAAGTCAAACGTGCCGTCAAATCCAAAACGGACGAAACCGCCCGCCGCAAAAAAATCGAAATTCCGGCCATTCTGTTGGAAGGTGATCAACCCGCGCTGCCCCCCGTCAGCGGGCCCGGCCGGAAGTACGCGCTCGGTCCCGTGCCGCCCGCGCAGCATTTTGAAACCTCCGAGGCCGAGTTACCCGAGGCCTACGGCACGCGCCAGTTGTTTTTGACCGCCCGTGATCCACACTGGCTGTATGCGCATTGGGATCTGACCCGCGAGCAGCAAACGCGCTGCAATACCCGCTCGACCGACGGTCACCTGGTTCTGCGGGTGTATCCGCACAAGTTGGAAGGCCATCCGATCACTGAAATCCACGTCCATCCCGAATCGCGCCACTGGTTTGCGCACGTCGAACGCGCCGGAGATTCCTATGCCGCTGAACTCGGTTACTACTCGTCGCTGGGCAAGTGGGTACGGGTGGCGGAGTCGGCGGCGACGGTCACCCCGCCCGACGCGGTTTCGCCGGAGGCCGGCGCCGAATTTGCGACGATTCCGTTTGAATTTCCGTTTGCTCAATTGATGGAGATCATCAAGGCCGCGGTGCAGGAAAACCTTCCCCTGGCCCAGGCGCTGGAAGAACTCCGGCAGGAAGGCCACCCGGACCTGCCGCGCGCGGTTTCCCGGCCGTCACCGACCTGGACGCCCCAGCAGGAGCAGGCGCTGGCGAAAATCATCAACATTGACGACGTCCGCCGCGTATGGATGGGCTCGCTCGAAATCACGGAATTGATCCGCCGCCGGCTGGCCCACGAAATTTCCTCGCTCGGCGTTTCGAGCCTGTCCAGTCCGTTCGGCGGCCTCGAGCAGGCGAGGGGGTTCTGGTTCAACGTTAACGCGGAACTGATCATTTATGGTGCGACTGAGCCGACAGCCCGCGTCACCCTCGGCGGCCACGAGATTAAATTGCGTCCCGACGGTTCATTCAGTTACCGCTTTGCGTTGCCGGACGGAAAATATGATTTGCCCGCCGTGGCCGTTTCCACCGACGGCACGGAGGCCCGCGCGGCGGATTTGAAATTCAGTCGCGCGACAGATTATCTGGGCGATGTCGGTGCGCACCCGCAGGATCCGTCGTTGAAAGCGCCATTGCCGGAAAACATCTGAATTCATGGATTCGTCCCAACGCGGAGCCTTGATGCTCGTCCGCCTTATCGCCGCCAGTGTCATGGTTATCGGCTTGTTAGACACGGCGTTGTATCTAACGCAGTGTTTAGTGCCTAAACATCCCATGCCAGTGAAAATTTTTCCAATTGTGCTCAATTCGATTCCATTTGTCATCGGCGTCGCCGTTTTGATCAAGGCGAAGGCCATCGCAAACTGGATTGCCGACAAACTCGAATAATCATTCCGGGCCATGCCAGGATATTTATCCCTCGTTCTGCACGCGCACCTGCCATTTGTGCGCCATCCCGAGCATGAGAAATTTCTGGAAGAATGCTGGCTCTTCGAAGCCATCACCGAAACCTATCTGCCGCTGTTGCAACTGCTGGAAGGCTGGAAGCGCGACGGCATGGACGCGCGTCTGACATTTTCGCTGTCGCCGACCTTGTGCGCGATGCTGCTCGACCCGCTGTTGGGCCAACGCTACGAGCGGCATCTGAACAGCCTCATCGAACTGGCGGAAAAGGAAATTCACCGCACCCACTGGGACCGCTCGTTTCGCGAACTGGCGTGGATGTATCATCAGCGGTTTGTCACCACCCGCAATGGCTGGCGGGCCTGGGAAGGCAATCTCGTCAAAGCCTTCCGCACCTTTCAGGATGAAGGCCGCATCGAAATCATCACCACGGCCGCGACGCACGCACTGTTGCCCTTGCTGGCCGGCCATCCGCCGTCGCTGCGCACGCAAATCCTGACGGCGCGCGACCATTACCGCGGTTGTTTCGGCCGCGACCCGGCCGGCATCTGGCTGCCGGAATGTGCTTATACTGAAGGCGTGGAAATGGTTTTGCAGGAGGCCAACATCCGCTGGTTCATCCTCGATACCCATGGCGTGCTGCATGCGCGTCCCCGCCCGCGTTACAGCACGTTCGCGCCGATCTTTACGCCCAACGGCATCGCCGCGTTTGGGCGCGACTTTGATTCCTCGCGCCAGGTCTGGAGCCAGCGCGAAGGGTATCCCGGCGATGCACGCTACCGCGATTTTTACCGCGACATTGGTTTCGACCTCGACTTCGATTACGTGAAACCTCACCTGCCTTCGCCGGAAGACCGCGGTTTTACCGGCGTCAAATATTATCGCATCACCGGCGGACCCGGGGAAAAGCAGATCTACCAGCGCGACCTGGCCTTGCAGGCCGCCAGTGAACATGCCCGGCATTTTCTGGATGAACGCATCAAACAAGCCCAGGGCGTCGCCGGATTTCTGGATCGCCCGCCGATCGCGGTGGCGCCCTATGACGCGGAATTATTCGGCCATTGGTGGTATGAAGGGCCGGAATTCCTCGACTATTTCGTGCGCAAACTTGTTTACGACCAGAAAATCCTCACCCTCATCACCCCGGGCGAATATCTGCACCGCCACCCGACCAACCAGGTCGCCATCCCCGGCGCGTCGAGCTGGGGCGAGGAAGGTTACTGGCGCGCCTGGCTGAATGAATCGAACGAATGGATTTACCCCCACCTGCAAATTGCGCAGGAGCGCATGACCGGTCTCGCCCGGAAATTCCCGACGGCGACCGGTCTGAAGGCCCGGGCCTTGCGGCAGGCTGCGCGCGAATTGCTGCTGGCGCAGGCCAGCGACTGGCCGTTTATTTTACGTGCCGGCACCAGCCCGGATTACGCGCGCCGCCGGGTCAAGGACCATCTGCTGCGTTTTATCGCGCTGCACGAACAACTGACCGAAACGGCCGTGGATGAAAAATGGCTGGCCGAAGTGGAGTCGCGCGACAATCTGTTTCCCGACGTGAGTTGGAGTTATTGGAAATAAGATCGATGTCGGCGGTGGTGGCGGTACTTTGCGAGCGTCACACGCTTCAGGGTTTTCATGGAAGAAGCAGCGGTCACACCGGTCACCGCGCAAAAAAACTACGCGGCGGGCGGACTGAGCTCGAGTTTGGGGGCATTGCGGACGAGTTCGGCGGCGCGCCGGGTGGCGTCCGCCATGGTTTTCAGGTTGGACGCCAGCGCGGAATCCTCCTGATGCTTGAGGCAAAGGCGTTCGGCGTGACCTTGAACCACCGTCAGAAGGTTGTTCAATTCGTGCGCCAGGGTGGACGAGATGTGCCGGTCGACCTCGGCCTTGCGATTCTCCTGGCGGTTTTCCGCGCCGCCCGGTTGGGGCGGCGAAGCCATTTTTTTATCTAATGATTCAAGGTGCGACATCACCATCTGGCAAAGCACCTTGCAAGCCACATTTTGAAAGTGCCGTTTTGATGCCCGGGACCGCGGCCGGGTAATTTTATTTTACAGGAGTCGTCAACATTTTACCGAATGGGACAGCCTGTGCCGGGACAAGACATTGTTAAAACGCCGAAGCGCTTCCAACTTGTTTCTTCATTGGTGATTCTTCATGCTGCCGCTGATAATGAACACCGTGCCTGCTTCCCTCGGCTTGATTGCCGGCAACCGCTCGTTGCCGCTGGAATTTGCCCGGCAGGCACGCGGTGCCGGTGTCAAACATCTGGTCGCCGTCGCGTTTGAAAATGAGACCGACGCGGCGCTCGCCCCGCTCGTGGATGAAATCATCTGGCTCAAGGTTGGCCAGCTGTCCAAAATGATTGCCGCGTTTACCGACCGTGGCATCCGGCAATGCGTCATGGTCGGTCAGATCGCGCCAAAAAATCTTTACGACCTGCGGCCGGATTTGCGGGCCATGGGATTGTTGTTGCGCCTGAAGGAAAAGAATGCGCACACCATTTTTGGCGCCATTGCCGGGGAATTGAAAAAGGACGGCGTGGAATTGATTGAGGCCACGCCCTGGCTCCAGCCGCTCATGCCGACGGCCGGTTTTCAGCTCGGCCCGAAACTTTCGGCCGAACAATCGTCGGACGTGGACTTTGGGTTTCGCATCGCCAAGGAAACATCGCGACTGGAAATCGGCCAGACTGTCGTGGTCAAAAACGGCGTGGTGCTGGCCGTCGAGGGTTTTGAAGGCACGGACCAATGCCTCGCGCGCGGCGGCAAACTCGCCGGGAAAGATGGCGGGGCCGTGGCCGTCAAGGTCGCCAAACTCAATCATGACATGCGGTTCGACATTCCCTGCCTGGGCGCGCAAACGGTGGAGATCTGTGCCGCGTCGGGCGTGGTCGTGCTGGCGCTCGAAGCCGGGAAAACGCTTTTGTTGGAACAGGAAACTTGCGAACAACTGGCAAAAAAAAATAAGATTTCCGTCATGACTATTTCCTAGCTCCCATCTGCCAACTCCCAACTCCAAATGTTAACCTCCCACGAACTCTTCGGTTTCATGTCGGCCGGCCTGGCGAATGAAATGATCGATTTCACCCACGAATCCGACAAGCCCGCCTACAAGGCTGCGCTCGGCGCGGTGGCCCAGGCGCGCCATGTGCGCCCGGTGTTCCTGGAACGCCAGCCGCGTGCCCCGCGCCAGGCCACGATGATTGCCACCCTGTCCCGCCCGGCGCTTGAAGCCGCCGCCGCCGCCCTTATCCGCGTGTGGCTGGTGAAAAAGCAGCGGCCGATGCTCGTGGATTTCCTCAATGCGCTTGGCCTGCCCAACAACGAGGGCGTGGTGGACGATTTACCTGCGACCATGGAGGACGCGAAATTGAAATCCGCCATTGATGTCTTGCTGGCCAAGTATCCCGGGGAAGCTGTGGCTGTTTATCTGAACGCCTTCAACGACATGAACGAGGCGAACTGGGCGAACCTGAAGACCCTGCTCGAAAGCGACAAACGCCTGCAACTGGGCGCGCCGGCCTGAACCGGAAATCCAAACCCAGCGGTGGCGTTCGTGGACTTTGGGGCATCGTCCATACCTTTTTGATTGACAAAATCCTTGTTTTCATTAGGTATTAAGCTCCGTCCGGACACTTCGACCAAGCGAAATCAAACACGCCAACAATCAGGAGCATCTATGAAAAAGCATCTGTTATTATCAATCGCCGGTATTCTGACCTTAAGCATTCCCAGCCTGACCAAAGCTCAACTTTATGTCACCGCCGACATCGGTGGTGTTCCCATTGTGAACGGTGCCACGCTGGAAAATTTTGATGAACCGTCGCCGGCCATTCTGACACTTTCCGGTCCCGCTTACCTGCTTACGGGGTCGGGTGTTGCCTCGCCACCTTCTTTCTCCGGCTCGACCGCAGCTTATTTTGGTGAATCCCCGGCCAATGGCGCCGATGCCAGCCCATACGTCGGCGTTGAGCCGGGCGGTTCAGCCACACTCACTTTTTCAACGCCACAAAATTATTTGGGACTTCTTTGGGGAACGATTGACCCGTACGGCGGCATGAATGTCCTTACCTTCTACGACAGCGCCAATAACGTCATCGGCACGATTGACGGAGGGACTGTTTTGTCGGCGAACAGTTCTCTCAATCCCGGCGACACTGCTTATGTCAACATCACTTCCACGATCGCATTTTCGAGCGTGGTTGCCACCGCGACGCCGATTTTCCCGGAATCCTTCGAGTTCGATGATGTGGCTTACGCGCCGGTGGTTCCGGAACCGGCCAGTATCACTTTGATCGGCCTCGCGCTGGCCGGCCGGTTCTGCTTTCGCAGAAACCGCATAGGTTAACGGGATCATCCCCGCGAACAATATTTCCAAAAAAGCCGGCACCGGTTTGGAATGAGCGAAAAGGCGTCGCGTGACGCTTAAAGTTCCGGCTTTGCCTATCCAGTCGGCCGGGTTTTGTGTTGCGCGAATGTGCGGCCGGACCGCCAGGATGTCAGTACACAATTTTGGGTTGGTTTTTCATAAAAAACTACTGGCGCGCGGGGTGGGCTGTTGTATCGTCCTTTCGCCCATGCCAGTGGAATTTTCCGCGAAAAAGGTATCGCGCAAAATTCCGGCGTGGGGCCGGCCGATGCCATTGCGCATTTTTTGCAGACAAAGCTTTGCAAAAAAGCGCGGCATGGGACCCTATTTTAACTGATACGACAAATGGAACCGCAAGCTGACATTGCATTGATTGGACTGGCCGTCATGGGCCAGAATTTGATTTTAAACATGAACGACCACGGCTTTACCGTCGTGGCCTTCAATCGCACCGTTTCCAAGGTGGACGATTTCCTCAACCACGAAGCCAAGGGCACCCGGGTCATCGGCGCGCATTCGCTGCAGGAAATGGCGGCGCTGCTCAAGAAGCCGCGCCGGGTGATGCTCATGGTCAAGGCCGGCCAGGCGGTGGATGAATTCATCGAGCATCTGCTGCCGGTGCTGGAGCCGGGCGACATCATCATTGATGGCGGCAATTCACTGTTTGAAGACACCAATCGCCGCACGAAATATGTCGAAAGCAAGGGGCTGCTTTATATCGGCACCGGCGTGAGTGGCGGTGAAGAGGGGGCGCGGCACGGCCCGAGCATCATGCCCGGTGGTTCGCCCGCCGCCTGGCCACACGTGAAGAACATTTTCCAGGGCATTGCCGCGAAAGTGGACAATGGCACGCCATGTTGCGACTGGGTGGGCGAACAGGGCGCCGGTCATTACGTAAAGATGGTTCACAACGGCATCGAATACGGCGACATGCAGTTGATTTGCGAGGCCTACAGCATCATGAAAAATGGCCTCGGCCTGACGGCGGCCGAGATGCATCAGATTTTCAAGGAATGGAACACGGGCGAGCTCGACAGTTACCTGATCGAAATCACCCGCGATATTCTGGCTTTCCAGGACACGGACGGCACGCCGCTGGTGGACAAGATTCTCGACACCGCCGGCCAGAAAGGCACCGGCAAGTGGACGGTGCAGAGCAGCGCGGACCTGGGGATTCCCATCACGCTGATTGCCGAGGCGGTTTATTCACGTTGCGTTTCGGCGCTGAAAGACGACCGGGTGAAGGCGGCCAAGAAATTGAAGGGCCCCAAACCGCTGATGAGCGTCGCCAAAAACGACCTGAAGAAAAAGCAATTCATCACCGAAATTCGTGACGCGCTTTACGCCTCGAAAATCGTCAGCTACGCGCAGGGATACATGCTCATGCGCGCCGCCGCCACCGAACATAAATGGAACCTCAATTACGGCGGCATTGCGTTGATGTGGCGCGGCGGTTGTATCATCCGCTCGCGTTTCCTGGGCAAAATCAAGGAGGCCTTTGACAGCAATCCGAAGCTTACCAATCTGCTGCTCGACAATTATTTCCGGGGCGAAATCAAGCGTTGCCAGAAGAGCTGGCGCAATGTCGTGGCCGCCGCCGCCAAAAAGGGGATTCCCGTGCCCGCGTTCAGCACCGCGCT
>JAJPJM010000151.1 GCA_021324235.1 Verrucomicrobiota bacterium | reverse complement strand
ACGCCATCAAGGAATATCTCCGGAATAATCCGTTTTCCAAATGGAACCCCAAAATCATCCAGTTCGTCTCGCCGCAGGTTTGGGCGTCGCGTCCGGGTCGCGCCCGGTTGCTGGAGGCGGATTACGATTTGCTTCTGAGCATTTTTCCATTCGAGAAGGCCTGGTATGCGCAACGCGCACCGAAATTGCGCGTGGAGTTTGTCGGGCACCCCATGATTGGGAGATTTATGGATGACGAGTTACGATTTAGACGCCGCGAGCCGGAAATCATGTCCATCACCAATCAACAACCGCGAATCCTCCTTTTGCCCGGCAGCCGGACGAGCGAACTGAAACGGCACCTGCCGGCGATGCTGGATGCGTTGCAATTGATCCATGAAAAGTTACCGGGCGCGAGGGCGAAAATGGTATTGCCCGGCCCGGCCTTGAAGGAACTCGCAGACAAATTGTCCACGCCTCCACCCACCGTCGAAATCCAGGTCGGCAACCTGCCCCGGGCACTGGCGCAAGCAGACGTCGCCATCGCCTCGACCGGCACGGTAACCATGGAATGCGCGTTCTTCGGCGTGCCCACGGTGACGCTCTACAAAACGTCGTGGAGCACCTACCAGATCGGCCGGTTCATCGTGAATGTGAAGTGGCTGACGATGCCGAACATCCTGGCGGACGAGATGATTTTCCCTGAATTCATCCAAAACGACGCCACGCCGGAAAATCTTGCGGGGGCCGCGTTGGAACTGTTGCAGATCGAGTCGCTCCGGCAAAAAATCAAATCGCAACTGGCAAAAATTGTTTCGTCACTGGGCAGTCCCGGCGCCACCGAACGGGCGGCCACCGCCATTTTGAGTCTATTCTCATGAAAGACCTGACCAGCCCGGTTTGGATCAAGGTGAAAGGATTGTTGTTTCTAGTCATCGGCAGTGCGGCCGCGGGGCTGGTTTTCCTGGACCACCCGGGCTGGAAAACCGTCGTCCTGCTCGCGCTGGCCATCTGGGGTTTTTGCCGGTTTTACTATTTCGCATTTTACGTCATCGAAAAATACGTTGACCCGGGTTATAAATTTTCCGGGCTGCTTTCGTTCGCAAAGTATTGGTTCCGGCGGCGGCGACTTTGACTTTTCCGAACAGGCCAATTACCCTGCCGGCATGGAATCACTCCATGCGCCGTGGCGAATCGAATATATCCTCGCACCCAAACCCCAGATGGACGCCAGCCTGTTTACTCGCATCGCACAATCCAGCGATGACGAGGCCAATCACGTGATCGTCCGGGACCGCACCTGCTTTGCGCTGCTCAACACCTTTCCCTACAATGGCGGGCATTTGCTGGTGGTGCCCTACAAACAGGCCGCCGATCTGAACGGCCTGACCGACGACGAGCTCGCTGACTTGTGGAAGCTGACGCGGCGCTGCACCCAGGCACTGACCAGCCTGATGAAACCGGACGGGTTCAACATCGGCATCAACCTTGGCAAGGTCGCAGGCGCGGGTGTCGCCGAACATCTGCACATTCACGTCGTGCCGCGCTGGAGCGGCGACACGAATTTCATGCCGGTGCTGGCCAACACCACCGTGTTGCCCCAGGCCTTGAGCGAGTTGGCTGCAAAACTGCGCGCGGAACTGGCAAAATGATTTTTGGCCACAGATGGACACGGATTAACACAGATGAAACGTATTGCTCCTGTTTTTCCAACCGCCTTGAACCATTTTTATCCTCCTCAAGCCGCTAAAAGGATTAAAGAATAAATCTGTGTTTCATCTGTGAAAATCTGTGGCTAAATAAACTCAACTGTGGCAACTGAAACCCTCCATTTTGAAAACGCACGGTTCGCGCAACAGCTTTTCAACCACGAACCGCGCAACCTGCAAGCACTCGAAACCGAACTCGGCGTCAAGGCCACGGCCCGCGAAGGCTGGATCAAACTGGAAGGCCCGGCCGACGCCCTCGAACGCGCCAAACATCTGTTCGCCTCGCTCGAAACCTTGTTGAAGGCCGGCACCCCCGTCCGCAACCGCGAGTTCGCCCATGCACTGCACGTCGTGAAACATGAAGGCGGGGAGACCCTCAAGGACCTGGTCAGCGACCGCGTAATGACGCACGACCGGAAACCCGGCGTCACCGCCAAGACGGTCGGCCAGAAAAAATATCTCGACGCCATTCGCGGCCACGACGTGACGTTCGGTGTCGGGCCGGCGGGTACGGGCAAGACCTACCTGGCGGTGGCGATGGCGCTGGCGGCGTTGCGCGACGGCAAGGTGTCGCGGATTATTTTGACGCGCCCCGCCGTCGAGGCCGGCGAAGCGCTGGGGTTCCTGCCGGGCGATCTTTACGAAAAAATCACACCGTATCTACGCCCGCTCCAGGACGCATTGCATGACATGCTGCCGGTCGAGGAAATCCAGAAGCATACCGAGCGCGGTACGATTGAAATCGCGCCGCTGGCCTACATGCGCGGACGGACCCTCAACAACGCCTTCATCATTCTGGACGAAGCACAAAACTCGACGACGGAGCAGATGCTGATGTTTCTCACGCGGCTGGGCCACGGGTCGAAGGCCGTCATCACCGGTGACGAAACACAAATCGATCTGCCGCCGAACAAGCGTTCCGGCCTGCTGGAGGCGCACCACGCCCTGAAAAACGTCGAGGGCATCGCGGTCATTGAGTTCGGCAAGCGCGACGTCGTTCGCCACCCGCTCGTACAACGCATCATCACCGCCTATGAGGAACATCGCGGTACCGCGAAGACGTAAAGGACATGAACGTCGTTCTCGCCAACCGGCAGCGCACGCGGAAAATCAACGGGCGTTTGCTGAAACAGATCGCGGCCGCGCTGCTCGCTGATTTGAAGGTTGAAGACGCGGAACTCGTCGTCCATCTGGTCGCCGCGCCGGAAATAATCCGGCTTAACGAGCAATTCCTCCGGCACACCGGCCCGACGGACGTCATCACATTTGACTACCTGGACAAAGGCAGGGCGGGCTGTCCCCAGCCCGCCGTCCAATCCGGCGCGATAGGGACATCGCGCCCTACCCTTCACGGCGAAATCTTCATCTGCGTGGATGAGGCGGTGTTGCAGGCCCGCGATTTTCGAACGAGCTGGCAGTCGGAAATCGCGCGTTATCTGGTGCACGGCGTTCTGCATTTGCTCGGCCATGACGATTCACGCTCCGCGGAACGTCGAATAATGAAGCAGGCGGAAAACCGGCGGCTGCGCGAACTTTCCCGGCGATTTTCGCTCGCCCAACTGGCGCGCCCCGCTAGACTTCCCCCGTGCAAAAATCGTTGATGGCCCGCTGGCGCGCCAGTTTTTTAACCGGCCTCGCCATTATGTTGCCGGGGGTCGTCACCCTGGCGGTGGTCAAATGGCTGTTCGGCACCGTTTCCAGCTTCACGGACACCCTGCTCTTTTTCCTTCCTTATTGTCTCAGCCCGAAAGCGATTTACCAGGACGGCCTCGCCGGACCGATGTTCTGGTACTGGAGCCTGCTGGCGTTGTTGCTGGCGATCGTGATCGTGTCGGTGGTCGGCGTGCTGGCGCGGTATTATTTTGGCAAACGATTGTTTGCCTGGGCGGACCACCTGATGTTGCGCGTGCCGGTGCTGAATAAAATTTACGGCACCATCAAGCAGGTGGATGAGGCGTTTACGTCCGGAAAAAAAAGCTCGTTCCAGACCGTTGTGCTCGTTGAATATCCGCGCGAGGGAATCTACTCGGTCGGCTTCATCACGAGCACGCAGGCGGACGAGGTGGAGAAAAAAACGGGCAAAAAGTGCGTCTGCATTTTCATCCCGACGACGCCGCTGCCCACCGGCGGATTTTTGATTGTCGTGCCGGAGGAAAAAGTCATCAAACTCGACATGTCCGTGGCAGACGGTTTCAAATACATCATCAGCATCGGTGCGCTGGCGAATGAATCCGTGCCGCCGAAAATCAAATGATTCAATCCGCCACCGGCTTGATTCTGCGACGGCGGCCGCTCACCGAAACCAGTCTCATCATCCACTGGCTCACCCCGGATTTCGGGCGCATCGCCACGGTCGCCAAAGGCGCGCAAAGGCCCAAATCGCCGTTCCTCGGCAAGCTGGATGTGTTTTACCTCGCGGATTTTTCGTTCAGTCGCAGCCGGCGCTCCGACCTGCATGTCCTCCGTGAAGTCAGCCTGCGCGAACTTCATCCCGCCTTGCGCCAGGGACTTGCCCTGCTGCGCCAGGCGACCTATGCCACGGCGCTGGTCGAACAAGCGACGGAAACCGAGACGCCCCTGCCCGCGATTTATGATCTGATGCTCCGCTTTCTAAAACATCTCTGCGAACACCCGGCCAAGCCGCAAACGATTTTTGCCTTTGAATTAAAAATGCTTCATGAACTCGGTCTGGAACCGGACCGGGAGAAAACCCGGCTGTCCGCCGGCGCCCAAAAAATCAGCCGGATTCTGGCCCAGGGCAACTGGCCGGAAATCGCGAGATTGAGACTGGCCGCCGCCCAATTTGCCGAGTTGCGTGGGTTTCTGCATGATTTCCTGGTCTTTCATCTGGAACGACTGCCCAAAAATCGGGCGGCCGCACTGTCCATTCCGGATTGAAAATGATGCAATAATTGGTTTGCGATATGCTGTTCATACAGCCTCGGAACCGGGCAAAATGATTAAAAAAGTCTTAAAAAAATTCTCCACGGTGCGCATGCAACTGGTCGCCAGCGTTTTTGTGGCCATTGCCCCGGCGCTGGTGTTGACGTATCTCGTCAACCAAACATGGTTTTGGGCCTTCGCCCCGCACTGGCTCAAGCAGTATGCCCTGGACGTGCCGTGGGCCAGTTTCGCCGTCGGCTTGCTGGCGTTGGTCGCGTCGTGGTTCGGCGGCGAACATTTCATCTTGCGTCAGGTGCGCGCGTTGTCCGAGGCGGCACAACGTTTTGCCAAGGGCGACCTGACCGCCCGCACGGGACTGGAACCCACCGAAGACGAATTCGGCCAGCTCGCGAAAGTTTTCGACAGCATGGCCGAAGCGCTCCAGCAGCGCATCCACGACCGGGAAAAGGCGGAACAAATTCTGCTCAACCGCGCGCTTCAGCAAACCGCCATTGCCGCACTGGGGCAGTTTGCGCTGACCGAGAATGACATGGCGCCACTGCTGAATCAGGCCGGCCTGCTCGTGGCGCACACTCTGGAATTGGAATACAGCGCCGTCTGGGAACGATTGCCCGACGGCCAGTTGCTGTTGCAGGCCGGGGTGGGCTGGAAGCGCGGCTGCCTGGGCGAAACCAAAATTCCCGGCGACAACCGTTCGCAAACCGGTTTGAGCCTGATCTCCGGTGAAATGATTGTCATTCCGGAATTCAAAACCGAAACCCAATTCGTCCTGCCGCCGCTGTTCGTCGAACATGGCATCACCAGCGGCGCCACCGTGGCGATCCCGACCCGCGGGCGGCCTTTCGGTGTCATCGGTGTCCATGCCACCCAGCGCCGCGACTTCACACCGGACGAAGTGCAATTTCTCATGGCCGTGGAACGGAGACGCGCCGAAGCCGAAACTGAAAAGGTCGCCTCCTTCGCCAAATTGAATCCGGCGGCGACCATGGAATTCACCGAGAGTGGAACCATCAATTATTTCAACGACGCCGCGCAACAACTGGCGTCGTCCGTTCAAAAAAAGCACCCCCGCGAGATACTGCCTGCCGAAATCAACGACATCATCCATGACTGCCTGGCCACCGGCCGGAGCAAGGTACAGTTGGAGACGGAGATGAATGGCCGCACGTTTTCCTGGTTGTTCCATCCCGTGCTGCCCAGCCGGGTCGTGCATTGTTACGTGGATGACATCACCGACCGGCTGAACCTGGAGGAACAGCTGCGCCAGTCGCAAAAGATGGAGTCCGTCGGCCAGTTGGCTGCGGGTGTGGCGCACGATTTCAACAACATGTTGACCATCATCCAGGGACATTCCAGCGCGTTGCTGGCCAAGCCGACTTTGCCGTCAGGCACCCTCGATCCGCTGCAGGCGATTTACTTCGCCGCTGAACGCGCCGCGGGCCTGACCCGGCAATTGCTGATGTTCAGCCGCAAAAATGTGATTCAATCCGATCTGCTCGATTTGCGCGAGGTGGTCGGCAACATGTCCAAGATGCTGGAACGTCTGCTTGGAGAAACCATCCAGCTCGAATTCCGGCCACCATTCGAATTGCCGGCGATGGAAGGCGACATGGGGATGATCGAGCAGGTGATCATGAACTTGTCCGTCAATGCCCGGGACGCCATGCCCCAGGGTGGCCAGCTCACCATCAGCCTGGACACCGTCACCATTGACAGTGATTACGCGAAAGCCCATGCCGATGCGCGCGCCGGGCAGTTCATCCGCCTGTGTGTCACCGATACAGGCATTGGCATGGACGCCGTCACGCTGCACCGGATTTTTGAACCGTTTTTCACAACCAAGGAAGTCGGCAAGGGCACCGGCCTTGGTTTGGCAACGGCTTACGGCATCGTCAAACAACACGAGGGCTGGATCGAAGTCAGCAGCGAGCCCGGGAAAGGTTCAACCTTCGATGTGTTTTTCCCGGCCAGCGATAAAATCATTCCATCGAAAAAGGCGAAATCCGTTCCGGTGAACGTTGCGGCCGGCGGCAGCGAAACCATTCTTATTGTCGAGGACGAACCCGTTCTGCGCGAGATGGCGCGCGACATCCTTTCCGAGTATGGTTATCGCATCTTCGAGGCATGCTCCGGCAGGGAAGCGCTGGCCACCTGGCAGCGGAAGATGAACGAAATCGATTTACTTTTGACCGACATGGTGATGCCGGAGGGTGTCTCCGGCGCGGAACTGGCCAAACAATTGCGCGTCAAACATCCGCATCTGAAAGTCATCTTCACCAGCGGCTATACCACCACTGAAGTCAAAACCGACCTGTTGGTGAAAATGAATGCCCGCTTTCTGCAGAAGCCCTATACCCAGGTCGATCTCGCCAAAACCGTCCGCGAATGCCTGGACAAAACCGACAACGACACCGTGGTTGCCCCCATTTGATCCCGCATGGAGACTAACGGACCAGGTGAGGTCACCGTCGCCATCGTCAGCGACATTCATTATGCGGGCGCCGCCGAACAGGCGCGCGGCGAGAACTACGAAATGCGGGCCATTCCCAATCCCGTCCTCCGCACCGTGGCCCGGGCCTACCGGCACATTTATTGGATGCGCCATCCGTTCAGCCAGGCGGCGCAATTGGATCGTTTCCTCGCCCGGGTCGGGCCGGTCGATTACCTCGTCGGCAACGGGGATTATTCCTGCAACAGCGGCTTTGTGGGTGTGAGTGATCCGGCCGCCGGCCAAAGCGCGCAGGAATGCCTGGGCAAACTGCGCGGAAAATTCGGCGATCGCGCGCGATTCACCCTCGGCGACCATGAATTGGGCAAACGCGCCTTGTTCAGTTTCGGAGAAATGCATCTGGCCAGTTGGCGGGTTGCGACAGAAACCCTCGGCCTGTCGCCGCTCTGGCAACTGGCCATCGGACGCTACATCCTTCTGGGAATGACGTCGTCTTTGATTGCGCTCCCCACTCATCAGCCGGACACACTGCCGGAAGAATGGCCGGAATGGCTGCGCTTGCGGGAGGCGCACCTGACCGAAATCCGCGCCGCTTTCGATTCATTGCCGTCAAACCAACGCGTGATCCTGTTCTGTCACGATCCAACCGCATTGCCATTTCTCTGGCGCGAAGAGTCCGTTCGCCGCCGTTTGGCACAAATTGAACAGACCATTATCGGGCACCTCCATAGCCGGCTGGTGATTTGGGAAAGCCGGGTGCTGTCCGGCATTCCACCCATCCGTTTTTTGGGACATAACGTGCATCGGATGAGCGCGGCGCTCCACGAAGCCCATTACTGGCGGCCCTTTCACGTGCGGCTGTGCCCTGCCCTCTCAGGCATCGAATTGCTCAACGACGGCGGCTATTACACGATGCAAATTGATCCGGCGGCCGGCCGTCCGGCGCGATTTACCTTCCATCCCCTGCCACGATAAAACCGTTACGCCGGACGTTGATTTTCCCCGGCTAATTTCATCACGGCTTCCACCGCGGCTTCGATCTTCACAAATTGCAACGCGCCGCCACGCGGTTTGATCTCCACTTCACCTTTGGCCAGCGATTTTTCGCCAATGGCGACCCGGATGGGAAAGCCGACCAGATCGGCGTCCTTGAATTTCACGCCGGGCCGTTCGTCGCGATCATCGAGAATCACGTCCACACCGCACGCCGTCAATTCGGCGTAAATTTTTTCCGCCAGCTTCATCGCCTCACTATTCGGATCCACGCTCAAGGGCGTGATGCAAACCCGGTAGGGCGCAACGCTCAACGGCCAGATTACACCGTCCTTGTCGTTGCATTGTTCAATGACGGCCTGCACGGTGCGCGTGACGCCGATGCCGTAACAACCCATGATGGCGGGCTTGCGGGCGCCGGATTCGTCCAGGAACGATGCCCCGAGCGGTTCGCTGAATTTCGTACCCAGTTTATAGACGTGACCGACCTCAATCGCGCGCCGGATTTTCGATGCCTGGCCGCACCGGGCACAGGGTTCGCCGGCGGTCACCGTCCGCAAATCAAACCACTCGGTCACTTTGATGTCGCGCTCGATGGAAACATTCTTCAAATGGAAACCGTCCTCGTTCGCACCCGTCGTCATGTCGTTGGCGCCGCGCAACCGTTCATCGGCAAAAACTTTTACATCGGCCGGCACCTTCGCCACCGCACCGAGCGAACCCGGCCGGGCGCCCAGTAACGGCACAATTTCTTCAACCGTGGCCGGTCGCGCCGCGACGGTGCCGATCTTCGCCATGAATTTGGTTTCGTTCAACTGGTCGTCGCCGCGAATCAAAATGATGACCGGCTTGCTGTCGGCGATGTAAACCAGCGTCTTGATCTGGCGATTGGCCGGAACGCTGTACGGCGCCTTGGTCAGCGCTTCGATGGTAAGGACGCCGGGCGTGGCAAACTTCTCAATGGCCGCGCCCACCTCGCGCGTGGCGGTCCGGGGAATGCCACTGGTGGCTTTCTCGAGGTTCGCGGCGTAACCGCAACCCTCGCAGAATACAACCTGATCCTCGCCCGTCTCCGCCGGCACCATGAATTCATGCGAATATTTTCCGCCCATGATCCCGGTGTCGGCCTCCACCGCGAACGTTTTCAATCCGCAGCGCGAAAAAATCCTTTCGTAGGCCCCGTACATTTTCTGATAACTCGTCGTCGCCGCTTCGTCACTGACGTCAAAACTATAGGCGTCCTTCATGATGAATTCGCGGGCGCGCATCAGGCCGAAACGCGGGCGGATTTCATCCCGGAACTTGACGCTGATCTGGTAAAAGTTTTTCGGCAATTGCCGGTAGGAATTGATTTCACCGGCAGCCACAACCGTGATGACCTCCTCGGCCGTCGGACTCAAAAACCAATCGCGGTTCGCGCTGTCCCTGACCTTGAACAGCACGTTGCGCGCGGACTCGGCCCGGCCGCTCTGCTCCCAGATTTCCTTCGGGTGCAGCGCGGGCATGAGCACCTCGATGGCTCCGGCGTGGTCCATTTCCTCGCGGACAATTTGTTCGACCTTGTGCAGGACGCGCAGGCCGAGCGGCAGAAAGGTATAAACGCCGCCGGCCAGCTTGCGGATCAGCCCGGCGCGCAATAACAGTTTGTGCGACAGAATCTCCGCCTCGGCGGGAGGTTCACGAAGCGTCGGAATTAAGGTTTTGGTCCAAAGCATGGAAAGATTTTAACGCAGAGACGCAGAGACGCAGAGAAAAATCTTCTTCCAGTCCGAGCTTTTGCACCCTTGCGTTGAAATTATCTCATTTCACACCGTTCACCAGCGGCGCCAGACCTTGAATCCGCACTTCCAGCTTGTCGCCGCTCTGAATCGGCCCGATACCGCTGGGGGTGCCGGTCAAAATCACGTCGCCGGGCAACAGCGTCAGGTTCGTCGAGATGAAACTCACCAGTTCGGCGGGTTTGAAGATGAGCTGGCTCGTGTTCGAGTTCTGGCGCAAATGGCCGTTTTGAAAAAGTTGGATGGCCAGTCCGTTCGGATCAATCTTCGTTTCCACCAACGGGCCCAGCGGCGTGAAGGTGTCGAACGATTTGCAGCGCGCCCATTGGCTCTCGGCGTCCTGAATCGTGCGGTCACTGATGTCCTGCGCGGCCGTGTAACCGAAAATATAGCGCGGCGCCGCGGCGGCGGTGATGTTGCGGATTTTGCGGCCGATGACAATGGCCAGCTCGGCTTCATAGTCCGTGCGATGATGCGGAAACGGAATCTCAATCTTTCCGCCGTCGGGAAGCAGCGACGTGGCGGCCTTGAACCAGAACAATGGCAGGCGCGGCAGCGGTTTGCCCGTTTCACGCGCGTGCTCGATATAATTGAGACCGACCGCGATGACCTTGGACGGCACGACCGGGACCAGCGTCTTGACGCCCTTCCGCGAAGTGGGCCGTCGGTCGAACGACGGCGAACCAAAAACGTCGCCCCGCAGCCGGAACAACTCACCGTCCACGACTCTGGCGTAAAAAATCTCGTTATGCTTCTGAAATCGGCCAATGGCTGCCATGCAATTTCCGATATTGGATTTACGATTTACGAATCACCGACGCATCGAGTTTGCCTTGAAACGCACACATCGTAAATCGTAAATAACACGCGGTTCTTGCCGTTCGCTTCATTTCCGCTATATTATTCGTGTGAACCGCCTGACGAAACAGGAACAATTGGTTCTCTGTGTCGTTCTGGGCTTGTTGCTGACCGGTTGGGCCGTTAAGACCTATCGTACCGCCCATCCCGTTCCGGTGATGACCCAGCAGGCCAAACCCTAAAGATGCAAGAAATCAACTTTGACGAAGCGGTGGATTTGATTCTCACCCGGGACGCGCGCTTTGCGCGCGACGCCTACACGTTCGTGCGTGAGGCGCTCGAATACACGCAAAAGCTCATCGGCAAGGAAACCCAGGGGCAGATCCGCCACGTCAGCGGCCAGGAACTGCTCGACGGCATCCGGCAGTTTGCCCTCCAGCAATTCGGCCCGATGGTCGTGACCGTGTTTGAGGAATGGGGCGTGCGTAACTGCCGCGATTTCGGCGAAATTGTCTTCAACATGGTGGAAATCGGGTTGCTCGCCAAAACCGACAAGGACACACGCGACGACTTCCAGAATGGCTACGATTTCACGGAAACCTTCCGCAAACCGTTCTGGCCGCAGAACAAGTCGAATCCGGAATCCAAGCCGGTGGCCAATTGAAACGGCCGCCGGCGACTGATGGGGGAAACCCGCCTCCACGTTTCGCGACCGTGATTTTCAAAAAAATTTACGGTCATCATGGTTGGCCACACCAAATTGGTTTGCCCTGAACCCATTTCCGCATATCCTTCCCGTCCAATCTTTGTATGAGTGACACCGCTTTTTCAGCCAGGATTTTGGCGATGCAAACCCCATCGCCGCCCGCCGGCGTCACTCTCACCACGCTCGACAACGGCCTGACCATCATCGTGCGCGAAGACCGCAGTGCGCCGGTCGTGTCGGCGCAGGCCTGGTGCATGGCCGGCAGCATCCATGAAGGCCGCTGGCTCGGCGCCGGCCTGTCGCACATGCTCGAACACATGCTCTTCAAGGGCACCGCCACGCGCCCGGGCAGCCGGATTGACCAGGAAGTGCAGGAAGCCGGCGGTTACATGAACGCCTACACGAGCTTCGATCGCACGGTATATCACATTGACGTGCCCAACACCGGCGCCCGCGTGGCCATCGACATCCTCTGCGACATCATGCAAAATGCGGCGTTGCCGTCCGATGAATTAGCCAAGGAACAGGATGTCATCCGCCGCGAAATGGACATGAACGTGGACGATCCCGGGCGCCGCGCCGGCCGCCGTCTCTTCGAAACCGCCTACACCCGCAGCCCGTACCGCTTCACCGTCATCGGTTACCCCGACATTTTCAACGAGCTGAAGCCGGACGACGTCCGCAGTTACTATCGCGAAAAATACGCGCCCAACAATGTCTTCTATGTGGTCGTCGGCGACGTGAAAACCGAAGAGGTCCTGGCGCAAATCCGCGCCGCTTACGAGAAATCCAGGGCGCGGCCGCTGTCGTCCGTCGTTCTGCCCGAGGAACCCAAACAGACGGCGCCGCGCGAAATCACCGAGGAAGCGCCGATCGAACTGGGCCATTTTCATTTTGCGTGGCACATCCCTGAAATCCGCCATCCCGACATTGCACCGTTGGAGGTGCTGGCCGTGCTGCTCGGACACGGGCGCAGTTCGCGGCTTTACCAGGAAGTACGCGAACGACAGGGCGTGGTACACCATGTGGACGCGTGGACGTACAGTCCCGGCAATGCCGGCCTGTTCGGCATGAGCGCCATCGCCGACGCGGACAAATTTGCCGACGCGCGCGGCGCGATGCTGGCTGAAATCGAAAAAATGAAGGCCGGCCAGGTATCGCCCGGCGAACTGGAAAAGGCGGTCAAACAATTCGTCTCCGCCACCCTGGCGACGCGCAAAACGATGGAGGGCCAGGCCGGGGACCTTGGCGCGAACTGGATTGTGACCAGTGACCTCGGCTTTTCCGAACGCCAGCTCGCCGCCGTCAAACTGGTTGCACCCGCGGACATCCAGCGGGTGGCCCGCGAATATCTCACGGCGGAAAACCGCACGCTGTACGCGCTCCTGCCCGACGGCACCGCGCCGAAACCCAAAGCCGAAATTGAAACACCGGGTGACCAGCCCATCCGCAAATTTGAATTGGCGAATGGCCTGCGCCTGCTGGTGAAGGAGGACCATCGCCTGCCTTTCGTGGAATTTCGCGCCGTGCTCAAGGGCGGCGTGCTCGCCGAAACCCCCGAAAACAGCGGCATCACCCTCCTGCTCGCCAAGGCGTTGTTGAAAGGCACCGGCCGCCGCACCGCCGTCCAGATCGCTACGGAAATCGAGTCCGTCGGCGGCGGCATTGACAGCTACGGCGGCAACAACAGCTTCGGCGTGAACGCCGAGGTCCTGAGCAGCGATTTCAAAACCGGCCTTGACCTCGTCTCCGACGTCTTGCTGAACCCGATTTTCCCACCCGGCGAACTGGAACGCGAACGCGACGTGCAAATCGCCGGCATCTACGCGCAGCGGGACGACCTGCTCAAGAGCGCAAGCCTGGCTATGCGGCGCGCGATGTTTGGTGACCGGGGTTACGGTCTCGACCCGCTCGGCACGGAGCCGACTGTCCAAAAACTCCAGGCCGGTGACTTGAAATCATTTCATCAACGGCTGGTCACGCCGGACAATTGCGTCCTTGCCATTTACGGCGACGTAAAGACGGATGATGTCAAAGATGCGGTCGAAAAGGCGTTTGTGAACTGGAAACCGAAGTCCCCCACTCCACCCGGCGAAGGGAAGGCGGCTGAGGGCCGGCCGAAGACCGTTTCCCGCAAACGCGTGGAGGAGGCCCGCGATAAAAAGCAGGCCGTGCTGGTGATCGGTTTTCCCGGCACGACGATGTTTGACGATGACCGTTACGCGTTGGAGCTGATCCAGGAATCATGCAGCGACCTCGGTTCGCGGCTGTTCCTGCGCATTCGCGAGGAGCTCGGCCTGGCGTATTACGTCGGCGCGCAGAATCTGGCCGGACTGGAACCCGGTTTCTTCGCGTTTTACACCGGCACCGAACCGGCCAAGGTGGATCTGGTCGAAAAGGAACTGCTCAAGGAAGCGGAACTGCTCCGCAACGAGGGTTTGACCGCCGAGGAACTCAAGCGCGCCAAGGCCAAAATCATCGGCCAGAAGAAAATCGCCCGGCAGGAACTCGGCCATCTCGCCTCCACCACCGCCCTCGACGAACTTTACGGCCTCGGCTACCAGCGCACGGAACAAGATGATGCGAAATACGAAGCCGTCAACCTCGAACAAATCAAGGCCGCCGCAAAGAAATATCTCAAGCCGGATGCGCTGGTCGTTGCGGTGGTAAAACCGGGCAAACCGGCTTGAAACACTTCAAGTAGTCAGGCCGTCAGTTGGCCGTAATAGACAATGGTAACGTATTCGAAGGCAACCTTCCCGTCACTCTGATGCTCGTCAAAGAGCGTGTTCAACGCCTCCAACATCGGAACGTGCCGGGGATGCCCCGGCTCCGGCGCGTAGGACGATGACAAGAGCCGCCCCTTTAATCCTGCCATATCAAAAACCTGCCTGTTCGGGAAGCTGGCCTGTTGATAACCACTTGCGCCGAAGAACGGGCCAATTGCCTTGGCAACCGTATGCTTGTGGTTTACATCTTTGTAATCCGTTCCGTATGTCCTCAGTAACCGCTCGTAGGCCCTGGCAAACGGACTGGTCAGTTCCCGGTCATTCCAAATCAACACTGTCCAGCCGCCAGATTTAAGGACCCGGACAAATTCCCGGCGCGCGCGTTCGCGATCAAACCAGTGGAACGCCTGGCCGGCCGTGATAAAATCCGTGCTTCGGTCTTTCAGCGTGGTCGCTTCCGCGGTTCCGGAAATACTCGTAAAATTCGGATATCCGCCCAGCAGCCGCCCGGCGGCCCCGCGCATCCCGTCGTTGGGTTCCACGGCGAAAACCGGGTTGCCGTTCCGCAAAAACAATTCCGTCAGAATGCCCGTGCCCGAACCGATGTCCGCCACGATGGAACCGCCGGTCAACCTGCACTTGTCCTTGAGTAAATCGAGAATGTCCGCCGGATAGCCGGGCCGGTATTTGATGTAGGATTCCACCCGGCTGGAGAATCGTTTGGTCGAATCAATCATGGCCGCTCATGCTGATGTGATTTGAAACGAGTCCGCCGGGTTGGCTGGATTCAATCCAGGTGGTTCGCGACGTCGGCAAAGCCGGCCACAACTTCTTCGCGGGTCTTCATGTTGCGGATGCGCACGTAGTCATCGCTTTCCACCCGGGCGGTATAGCTTACCTTCAATTCCTGCGCCCGTTTGAATT
>JAJPJM010000001.1 GCA_021324235.1 Verrucomicrobiota bacterium | reverse complement strand
GTGGAGATGGCCAGCGCATCGAACGGCTTGTGGAGAATCACCACCAGGGCCACACCCAGGCCGGCCAGCC
Organism: Verrucomicrobiota bacterium; assembly: GCA_021324235.1. Classification (GTDB taxonomy): domain Bacteria; phylum Verrucomicrobiota; class Verrucomicrobiia; order Limisphaerales; family UBA11358; genus UBA11358. The sequence goes on along the minus strand of JAJPJM010000001.1, from coordinate 11,194 downwards.
GGACATGGCTGTGCGCTCCCGCTTCGACCGCGGCGGCCAGCGCCAGGCCGTCGAGCAGCGAATGCAGCGTCAGCCCGAGCGCCGTGCCCACCCAGGACAGTTGCTGGGCGGATTTGTCGGCCAGCGTGTGGGCATGGTGCGCATGATCATGATCGTGGTCATCCGGTGCCGGATGGCCATGGTCGCAATCTTCGGGATCGCCTTCCGCCGAGTCGTGGTGATGAAAATGAAAGAACCGTTGCAGGAAGAACATGCTCAGGAACCCGCCGAGCATCCACGCCGCCGTCCGGTCCAGCGAATGCAATTGTTCGTCGGCATCCGGCAGGAAATGCAGCAGGGCGATGCCAAGCATGAGGCCGGACACAAAACTGATGGCCATCTGGATGCGCCGGTGGGTGGGACGGATGACCAGCAACAGCCAGCCGCCGGCCAGCGAAGCCAGCAATACCAGCAGACAATAGAGAATCAGCAGACCGACCGGCGTCATGGTTTTAATTGCAAATCATTTGCAACTTAGCAAATCGACGGGCATCCGCAAGTTTAATTTGGTGTGTGGTCGCTGCGCGGGCAATTACGCGCGGGTCAGGTTTCCGCGGTTTTACCGGCACGGGCCACAGATTTCAGCGGCCGCAGCAGTGCTTGAATTTCTTGCCGCTGCCGCAGGGGCACGGATCGTTGCGACCCACCTTGGGGCCGGTGCGGACGGGCTTGGCCTTCTCCGCCGCCGCCGCCGCTTCGCTGACCACGTCGCTGGGTTTGGCATTGGTCCCGGCGGGACTGGCCGTGGTCGTGCCGCCGCCGAAGGCGCTGGCCGATTGATGCAAGGTCTGTTGGGGAACATTCCGCAGGAAATTTTCAAACGCCATCATGGAGGAGGCGCTGCGGAAGATGTTGTGGCAGATTTCACTTTTGACGCTGACCATCAATTCGTCGAAAATTTTGTAGGCCTCGGCCTTGTATTCGACGAGTGGATCGCGCTGGCCGTAACCCCGCAGGCCAATGCTGTAGCGCAGACTGTCCATCTCGTAAAGGTGTTCCTGCCAGAGCTTGTCGATCGCGCTCAAAATCGTGTAGCGCTCGACCACCGCGAGTTTCGCGGGCTCTTCGAAGCTGATTTTCACCTCGTACGCGTCGCGAATTTTTTCACTGATGAAATTGCAGACGGCGAATTGTGCCGGGCTGAGTCCCTCGAACACCGAGCCGGACACGGGCTTGTCCTTGCCGGAATCGGCAGCCTTGATGACTTCGGCCTCGGGCATGCCCAGCGGGAAGTTCAAATTCACCCAGTCGGCCAGTTGCCGCACCTTCCATTCGCCCGGCTCGGCGTCGACATCGGTAAATTGCTCAACTTTCAGGATGACGACCTCCTCGATGATGTCCATCAGCCGGTCGCGCACGTCCGCGGCATTGATGATTTCGTTGCGGAAGCCGTAGATGACCTCGCGCTGTTTGTTCATCACATCGTCGTATTCGAGCGTGCGTTTGCGAATCTGGAAATTGTGCTGTTCGACGCGCTTTTGCGCCTGCTGGATGGAACGGTTCAAGAGCGGATGGGACAGTTCCTGCCCTTCCTCGAGGCCCATTTTCTCCATCATTTTCACAATGCGATCGGAGCCGAACAGCCGCATCAAATCGTCTTCCAGCGAAATGAAAAAGTGCGACGATCCGGGGTCGCCCTGGCGCGAGCAGCGGCCGCGCAACTGGCGGTCAATGCGCCGCGATTCGTGGCGCTCGGTGCCGAGCACGTGCAGGCCGCCGACTTCGGTGACCCCGGGCCCCAGCTTGATGTCCGTGCCGCGGCCGGCCATGTTGGTGGCAATCGTGATGGCGCCGCGCTGGCCCGCGCGCGAGATGATTTCGGCCTCCTGTTCGTGGTATTTTGCGTTGAGGACGGAGTGAATCAACCCGTCGCGTTTCAGCATCCGTGACAGCATTTCGCTGGTTTCCACGCTGACGGTGCCGACCAGGATGGGACGGCCCTGTGCATGCAGGTCCTTGATTTCGGCGACCACGGCGATGAATTTCTCGCGCCGGGTTTTATAGACCGAATCATGGGTGTCCTTGCGGATGTTCGGCTGGTTGGTCGGAATCGTCAGCACGCCGAGTTTGTAAATATCAAGAAATTCCGTCGCCTCGGTTTCCGCCGTGCCGGTCATACCTGCCAGTTTTTTGTAAAGCCGGAAATAATTTTGAATGGTAATGGTCGCGAGCGTCTGGGTTTCGCGCTCGATTTCGACGCCTTCCTTGGCTTCCACGGCCTGGTGCAAACCGTCGCTCCAGCGGCGGCCGCTCATGAGCCGGCCGGTATGTTCGTCCACGATAATGACCTTGTTATCCTGCACGACGTATTCGACGTCTTTTTGGTAAATACTGTACGCCTTGAGCAATTGCGAGATGGCGTGGATTTTCTGGGCCTTGGTCTCGAAATCCTGCTGCAATTTCGTCTTGGCCTCCATGCGTTTGCGCACATCGGTCTCCGGGCCCGTGTCAATTTCGTGCAATAACGTCGTCAAATCCGGCAACACAAAGGCTTCCGGATCCTGGGGGCTGATGGCATTGCGGCCTTTTTCGGTGAGATCGGCCTCGTGACTCTTTTCGTCAATGGCAAACAGCAATTCCTCTTTTTCCCGGTAAAGATCCACCTTCTTCTGGTCCCGGTGCAAATCCAGTTCGGCCTGGTTCATCAGCCGCAGATTTTCGGGATTCTCCAGCAGCTTCAGCAAGCCCTCGGATTTCGGCTGGCCGGTTTTGACGCGGAACAGCAGCCGGCCGATTTCACTTTCCAGCCCGGCGCCATCTTGCACATTGGAACCGTCGGCCGGATTTAATTTTTTCATCAACGACTCGGCATCGGACAAAAACCGGCCGCACAACCGTTCCTGCGCCCGGACGAGCGACTCCACGGTGGGCTTCCATTGCGCGTATTGTTCGTCAAAGGTGTGCAGGGACGGACCGCTGATGATGAGTGGCGTGCGCGCCTCGTCGATGAGGATCGAGTCCACCTCATCCACAATGGCATAATAATGTCCGCGTTGGACCTGGTCCTCCTTGCGCACCGCCATGCCGTTGTCGCGCAAATAATCGAAGCCAAACTCGGCGTTCGTGCCGTAGGTGATGTCGCCGGCATATTGTTCGCGTCGGACTTGCGGCGACTGGTCATGCAGGATGCAGCCGACGGTGAGACCGAGAAATTTGTAAATCGCGCCCATCCATTCCGAACCACGCGCCGCCAGGTAATCGTTCACCGTCACCACGTGAACACCGCGGCCGGTGAGTGCATTGAGATAAATCGGCATGGTCGCGACGAGCGTTTTGCCTTCGCCGGTGGCCATTTCGGCGATTTTTCCCCGGTGCAACGCCATCCCGCCAATGAGTTGCACATCAAACGGAATCATCTCCCAAACCATGGGGCGTCCCCGCACCACCACTTCCGCTTTCCGCTCGGTCAGGCGGCGACAGGCATTTTTGACCACGGCAAAGGCTTCGGGTAAAATTTCGTCGAGCGCAACGGCCAGCTCCTTCCGATCCTGAATGGAAATCAGGCGCGCCTTCCAGTCGACGGTTTTCTGACGCAGTTCGTCGTCGGAAAGCTTTTGGAGTCCGGCTTCAATTTCGTTGATGCGGCGGACCACCGGCCAGAATTTTTTCAGTTCGCGGTCATTCCTCGACCCGAAGATCATTTTTATGAGCCCAATCATGACAATTTGAGAAAATATCAGGGGAAACGCTACGCGAGGAACCGCCCACCGTCAAAATGAATCGGCGGCGGCGGGGGTACGGGTTTTGACGGGCGGCGGTCCCGGACCATCGTCATTTTTCCGGAAAAGAATGCGGCGTTCGGAGAGCACCGCCGCCATCCAAGGTTGGCCCTTGCCGGAGTACGGTTTGATTTCTGGCTTGCGTTGAAGCAGTTTCCCTTACAGGCTCGGCGGTCGAAATCGACGGCGCATTTTTTAATGAGCAATTCAGCGGAACTCAAAAGGCAAATCAAGCGCATGCTGGTGGAAAACCTCATGCTTCAGAATCCAGCGGATGAAATCGGAGACGACCAGCCGCTCTTCGGTCCGGGCGGTCTGGGATTGGATTCGGTGGACGCGCTCCAGGTGGTGGTGGCGCTCGATAAAAATTACGGTCTGAAAATTCCCGACCCGGAAACGGCGCGGAAGATTATTTACAGCATCAACACCATCACTGACGCCGTCACAAAACACCAATCCGTCGGTTCGTGAGCAGTGGGATTTCCCCGGCACCGGGACAAAATATCATCCGATTCTGGCGGGGAAGGGTGCGCTTACACCCATCCCATGATCTCACGCTCGGCCCGCAGCCAGTCATCCAATTCATGACCTGGCTCGGCGCCTCGGTCGAGGTAAATTTGGTGGGCACGGGCTTCAATTTGCTCGCGGAGGGAAGAGGCCTCAAATATGCCGATCTTTCGGCCCGGTGATTTCTTTTCGTTTTTTTTGCTGGTCGTTTGCATCGTCTGCCTTTCGCTTCGGTTCAAGCGGTTGAGGTAAAAAAAATTCGTTGCAGCTGGAACGGTTTCAGCACCTTCCGTGCCGGGAGCGGTCGGGATCGAAAGCCCGTCCGAAATCGCTGAATTGACAATGGGTTCTGCAGATCGGGATTCCCTCCCCCTGGTTTTTCAAATCGTTCCCCCAACGACGGTTCCCGGCCAAATTAGCGGGATAAACCTGCAATTTTTGGCATGAGTGGTGCTTTTTAATGGCATAGAAGCTGGTTACGAGTTGTAACTGCGCCGGGTCATCCGTGGGTGGATTGAGTTGTGCCGCTCGTCGCAGAGTTAATGCGGTGAAATGCAGAAATGCAAATGGAACCATGATAAGTGTTAAAACCATTCTCTATGTTGAGAACGACCCGGTTTCCCAGACCATGTACCAAAAGCGTCTGGAGCGCGAAGGGTTTCACCTCGAGTGCGCGCAAGACGGCCAGGCGGCCCTCGATCTTCTCTCCGAGCGCACCCCTGACCTGGTCCTGTTGGACCTGATGCTGCCCAAGGTCAGCGGCGCCGATGTGCTCAAATACATGAACGCCGATCCTCGCTTGACGACGGTTCCCGTCATTATCTTTTCCAACGCACCGATGACCGAGGTGCCGCCGGACAGCCCGCTGGCCCGGGGGACCAAACGTTTGCTCAAAAGTGACTGCACTTTCCCCAAACTGTTGGAAACCATTCAGGAGACCCTTGCCGCCGCCCCTGAATTTGTGGTGATTGAAGCGGGCAAAACGTCCGCCGCCCAGTCCAACGGGGAAAGCAAAGGCGGCCGTTCCAGCATCACCCTGACCGCCGATTCGGAAGCCAAGGCCGTGTCGGAAACCAAGGCGGTGAAACAACGCGCGGAATTTCTCAAGGAAGCTTTGCCGGTCATGCCGAAGATTCGCGAGCACAGCATGGGATATATCAAAGCGCCGGAGTCGGCGGCCAGCCAAACCCACCTCTCCGGACTTCACCAGCGCGTGCATTTGTTGAATACGGCCGCCACCCAGGCCAATTGCGCCCGGGTCGCCCTGTTGACCGGCACGTTCGACGCTTTGCTTTCCGGGATCATCGACAAACCGTCGACCGTGACCCCGTCGGTGCTGCAAACCATCGCCCAGGCGGTGGATGGTCTTGATGGGTTGTTGAAAAACAAGGACGGTTATTCCACCGGACCGGCATTCCAGGCCAGAGTCCTGGTGGTGGATGACGACACCGTCTGCAATCACGTCAATGTGACTTCCCTCAAGCGCGTCAATTTCGATGCCGTCGGCGTCAAGGATCCGACCGCAGCGTTGAGCCTGCTGGAAACCACCGAATTCGACCTGGTCGTGCTCGACATCAATATGCCCGGCATGACGGGATTCGATGTTTGTGAGAAAATGCGCAAGCTGCCGCATTGCAAGAAGACCCCGGTCATTTTTGTCACGGCTTTCAGCAATTTTGACAACCGCAAGCAAAGCGTGCTCAGCGGCGGCAATGACTTCGTTTCCAAACCGGTCTCTCCCCTCGAACTGGCCCTGAAGGTGACGGTTAATTTAATCAAGGCACGGGTACAAGGCGTCCACACCACCCAGCTGCCAAGCAGCCCCGACGCGATCAATGGTTCCTCACACGCACCCTCATCCGCGGCCAAGACCAAAGCCGACGAGCCGGTTGATACTGAAACGCCGTCTCCGGAACCCCCTTCCCGATTGGCGCCAACCGCCGGGTTGGGGGCCAGAGATGCCAAGACCATAAAGCCTCTCCCCGATCTAGGCCCCGAACTCAAACCACGTCCGGCCATCACTCCCGAACCACCCCCGCCGGCGAAAGGTTCGCCGCCCGCGAACCCGCCGGGCAATGGTAAGCCGCAAAGCGGCGAAATTGTTGAACGTCTGCGCCAAAGCACCGCAGCCCTGGAGCAGGCCAAGGCCGGCCTGGAACAGGAATCGGCGGAACGATCCCGCATTGAATCGCAATGGCGCGAACAATTAAACGAAGCCCGCGCGCTGCTCGGACAGACCGAAGGCGTCATCAAGGAAAAGGAAGCCCGGTGCGGCCAGTTGGAAAAGGAGCTGGCCGAATTACGACAGGGCCGCGACGACCTTCAGAACAAGCTCAAGGTGGAGCAGCAGGCCACCGCGAAATCGCAACAGGAAATCAAGGAAGTCCAGGAACGGTTGCGCCAGGGCACCGCCGAATTGGAAAACACCAAGGCCGCCCTGGAGAAACAATCCGCCGAGCGGGCCCGCCTGGAAGCGGAATGGCGGGAACAACTGAATGCCGCGAAGGCGGCCGCCGGCCAGACGGAAGCCGCGCTGAAGGAAAAAGTCGCCCAATCCGGCCAATTGGAAAAGGAACTGGCTGGATTGCGGCAGGTCCGCGATGAACTGCAAAATAAATTTACGACCGAACAACAGGCCGTCGCGAAGGCCCAACACGAAATCAAGGAGCTCCAGGCCGGTCTGGGACAACAGGCGGCGGAACGGATGCATCTGGAATCGGAATGGCGCGAGCAATTAAATGCCGCGAAGACGGCCGTTGCCAAAACGGAAACCACCCTCAAGGAAAAAGAAGCCCGGTGTGGCCAGTTGGAAAAGGAATTGGGCGGCTTGCAACAGGTCCGTGATGAACTGCAGAACAAAATTGTGGCCGAGCAACAGGCGATCGCGAAGGCCCAACAGGAAATCAAGGAACTTCAAGAGCGTCAGCGGCAAAGCGTGACGGAACTGGAGCGGGCCAAAACCGCCCTGGAACAACAGTCCGCCGAACGCACGCGCCTGGAATCGGAGTGGCACGAGCAATTAAACGCGGCGAAGGCAGCCACCGGCCAGATGGAAAAGGCCTTCAAGGAAAAGACATCCCACTGTGGTCAACTGGAGACGGAATTGGCCGGGTTGCAACAGGCACGGAATGAGTTACAGAACAAGTTCGCGGCCGAACAACAGGCCACGGCAAAATCCCAACAGGAGATCAAGGAGCTCAACGAACGTCTGCACCAGAGTACCGCGGAATTGGAGCGCGCCACGGCCGGCCTGGAACAGGAGTCCGCCAAACGCGCGCGCCTGGAATCGGAGCACCAAAGTCTGGTGGAAGCCCGTGAAGCGCTGAATCTGGAGTTGAGCGGCTTGCGGGAGAGCCAGGCGGCGCGGGAAGCCGAACTGCGGGACCGGCAACGGAAACTGGCCGAAGGTCTGCGCGAAAACATTCAACTGCTCCAATCGAGGTTGCAGGAGGCCGAGGCTTTTGGCGGCGACTCCAACGGCGCCACCCATGGCAAATCCAAAGGGCGCTGAGACAAGCTTCCGTCCGTGACCATTCCGCGGGTCGACAGCCGCGATTGGCCCGGCGTGGGCTTTTACATTTCAAGTCTCCCGGCTCGCAAAGAAACTTGCCTGCGGCCCGCATTCGTGTGAAATACCTGTCCGATGAAACGTGGCGGGCCAAAACCGATGCCGGTGTTGTGTTCGTCGATTACAACCCATTCAAAATCAATAACGTCCCCGTAGCTCAAATGGATAGAGCAGCGGTTTCCTAAACCGTTGATCCCAGTTCAATTCCGGGCGGGGACACCATTGATTCTAAAGGGGATATTGAGGTTTCATCCGTTTTTATATCGTTTTTCTTCTGACAAGATTCTGACAAATTGGGTTTTAATGACCAAAATTGCTCATTCCAAGATTTTTTCACCTCCCTCACGTAGTATCTTTTACAAACCGCAACAGAATTCCCCATATCGTGAGAAACTTGGTTCAAGTCGTGGGTCAAATTGTAATAATACGTTCCGAACGAATGCCGTAAAACGTCTTGAGACCATTCCAAACCTACGGACTGCCGAACTTCCCTTTGAAGGCCGGTATGATTTTTCGTTGGATTCAGCGGCTCATTTGGCCGGATGGTTTTAATGTGATTCAGCCAAATCCAAAGCGTGTCGGTGTCCCTCAAAACAAACCGCCTGAATCCGGTTTTGGATTTGTGTGTGACGAAAACCTCCTTGCCTTCAAAATTTAGGTCCTTCCATTCGACCCGCTCTGCCTCTGATGGTCGCAACCCACCAAAAACACAAAGGCAGTAATATCCCAAAAGTGACGGGTATTTTTCTTCGCACAGCCTCAGAACCTTTTCAACCTCATCCGGCGAATAAATGGAAATGTCCATCCGGGCGATTTTGATTTTAATGCCCTGCGTCGGATTCGCCGTAATGTAATCGTTTTCAATGCACCAATTAAAAAAGTTTCTGAAATATTGAAGGTATTTCTTTTTTGTGAATTGCTCGCCAGCAATGTCTTTTAGGAGGTCTTGGATGTGTTTCTTCGTTACGTCACCGGGCTTAAACAAACCAAGGTTTCGAGCAATATAATTGTGGTAAGATTTGTATTCGATTCTCGTTCTGTTCCGGAGCGGCTCCAAATTATTATCGGCTTTTTCCTCATACCACTTTTGGCAAAGCCCACTGATGGATGGGATGATTGATTTTTTAATCTCCTGCTCCAAATGGTGAATATAAAATCCGACGGCATCACCGAGCGTTTTACCGTGGGGTTTTAACTGCGTCACCAAATGCTCAATCTCTTTATTTTGGTAAATTTGGTTGTTGGATGCGTCCTTCCCATTTTCCACGATTTGATTTTCAATCTCTTGGGCGTAATTGAGGGCATCGTCCTTAACGTTGAAATTCTTGCGGATATTCAGCCCCCATTTCTTTGAGCGACAATCCACCAAAAAATAGTCGTAACCGTCTTTTTGGTAACGCAGAACCTTGGGAAACCCCCTTCTAACGGGGATATACTTTCCTTTGGTGTCGGTTGTCATTATTTCCTCTGGATACGCAAAAAGGCATTCCCGGCAACCTGAATCATCATCCCACTTGAAGACCGATTTCGAAGCCTGACCGTCCTTTTTCTATTTCGGGGTCAATCTTACACCAAGCGATGAAGTGAGAAAATTTATTATATTCTCAAAACGAATTAAAATAAGTCCGTGACCCGTCATTACGTCACCAAGCCGCATCCATTAAATAATTTCAGAAATAATTGCCACCGTGCGGCTCCCGTGTTCCAGTCCAGTCGTTATGAAAACAAATACACAAAACAAAACGACAAATCGAAACAATGCAACGGCGGCACTTGCCCGCATCAATAGCCAAATTGAAGTTCTGAACCAACAGCGAATCGGTTTGGCTCAACCGCTCAAAGACCGTTACGCGGAAATAAGGGGTGAACTATCGGCCTTGGAAACCGAAATCCGCAGTCTTGATGCCGCATGGAAACCCGCTCCATTGAAGCCGCGGGCTGATGACAAAATCCGTGAAATCATCGCGGCGCATGGCAGACCGATGAGCATGGATGAAATTGTCAAGGGATTGGCAAACGTGTTCACCCCGTGGAAAATTAAAAACACCCTGAAAAAGAAATCCACCGGCGCAAAGGCAGTGTTCGCAGTGAACGATGGTAAATTCACGGTGAAGCCGTAACGCACATTCAAATCAAAAAGTTCCAGCAATTCGCTGGAGCTTTTTTTGTGCGGTCATGCGACTGGCGGCGTTGGATATTCAGCCAGATGAAGTGATGAATTATCAAATCTGTTTCTTGAAAATAAAATCAGGGAGTGAAAATGTAAGATGGTTCTTCAAAAGAAATTCGTGAAATCGTTTATTGTCAATTTGTGTCCGGTAATTGTTTTCATCAATCTGTGAAATCAGCGTTGGGAAAGCATTTTTCATGTTATCAATTGTAACTTTGCAGCCACCATCTGAATTGCATTTATTGAGGATGTCCTGTTGAGTCAGCTTTGCTCGTTCTGCTTCTTCCTGCCGGTGTTTCCGCTTCAATTCCCGTTGTTCCTTCTGGGTAGGCGGAATTGCACCTGTTCGTACCAATTCAAGGAATTCAGCTTTGTCCTTCAGTCGGCTTTCTTCAGCTAGTCGCTCGGTTCTTTCGTGAAATGATTCAGGTTGACCTGTTTTTTCATTCACGAATTCGTGTGAACTGTGGAGTTTTTTGAAAGAATCCATGTCCCGAATGATACCCGAAAATGGGTGTAAATCAATAAACCCCTCATAACCATTGTAGATGTTGCAAGGTTAGACGTGTTGAACCTCTGCTTTTATGATTGAGATATGATTTATTTTACAAATGAATTTTGGATTAACCGCGAATTGGGAAAAATTCGTTGTCCCAAGCGCCGGTCTTTCCTCCGTCAGATGTTCTCCGGCGAAGACGGGTGGCAGAAGTTTCTAATTCTGATGCGCCAACGCACGGGCGCCGATGAATTCAGAACGGGCGAATGGGACGTGAAAATCCCGAAATACTCAATGGCTGAACTTCAATCAAAACAATACCCCTGCATTTGGGGTTGCGACTTGATGTTACCACCGAAGTTTTCGCCTTGGGGAGAATTATGCGAAGACATCATCCCGATTTGTCCGAAATGTTTGCTAACAATCAACAACAACAACCAAAACCAAAATATGGAAAACCAAAACGCAATAAATGAAGTCACCGCAGTAGCGGTGAAAAACCCGTCAATCGAACACACCGACCATGCTCCCCAATCAGGAGTAACGCTGGACGAAATGGTGGCTCAATGGCCAAACCTGAAAAACAGGGCCAAACTCCGTCTGGGTGAACGAATCGTGCATGAAGCCCGTGAACTTATAAAACAGGAGGTGTCGGAACTTGAGGCCATGATAATAAAGCTTAAATCGGACCTTGG